>DAOTYJ010000029.1:0-70759 GCA_034434875.1 Dehalococcoidia bacterium
TATCGTCGAAGATGGCCACCATGATCAGCTCCTGCGGTCGGCCTTCGGGCCGGAAAAGGTAAGCGGACCTGTAGCCCCGGACCCTGGGGGCCCGGTTCCGGTCCCAGTCCTCGAAGAGCTTGCTGACCTCCTGCTCACGACCGGGAATCGGCGAAATGCGAGCAACCGTCCCGTACATTCATGTCCTCCTTAAAATTTTCCTGGACTCCCTTCAAGGCTCGCCCACCAGGTGGGCCGAAGGAAGCCGCAGCGGTTTACCGGCTAGCTGCTGGACTCCCCGTGGCGCGGTTCGCGGCGAGTCTACTTCCAGGGTATCCGCTCAGGGGAGAGTTAGCATCGTGGAAAATACGGATTTTTGGTCCTACCCCCAATTCTCCCCCTCCATGGCCCGGCGCCGGTCCCGCGCTTCGGGGACCTCGGGTCCCGACGGAATCTGGCGCCAACAGTTCGCGGATGGGCGGGCTATAGGCTTGCCCTCCTTTCCCCAAATTCACCCTGCCGAAGCTACCCTAAGCATACCAGTCGAGTACTGACATTGTGTAGCATAAACGGTGAAGTTATCGTAGAAAATAAGTTGAGGTTCGGCCCTTGCGCCGCCCGGCCCGGGTTTGCTAGCCTACTTTACCGGGATGGTCGCCGAGTTCAGGCCAAGGCTCAGGCCTCTGGATATGCAGTGGACGGCCCTTAACGGCCGTCCCGTCCTCATCCTGCGGGACCGCCAGGGCATCAGCGACCGAATCCTGGCCGTCCCCGGGGAGCTGGCGCCCCTGCTGGCTTTTCTTGACGGTTCCCGCACCCCGACGGGCATCCGCCTCGCCTTCGAGATGCGAACCGGTCAGCTCCTACCCCCCGGCCTGGTTGAGGGCCTCATCGCCGAGCTGGACGAGGCCCTCTTCCTGGAGGGGCCCAGGTTCGAGGCCGCCCGCCAGGAGGCCCTGGAACGGTTCCGGGCCTCCCCGGTCCGTTCCCCGGCCCTGGCCGGGGCGGTTTACCCGGCCCAGCCGGAAGAGCTGGCCACGGCGCTGGATGCCTACATCCGGGAGGCCGGGGCCGAAGGGGTTGCCCCCAGGGCGGTGGGGGCGGTAAGCCCCCACATCGACTACCAGCGGGGCTGGCGAGTCTACGCCCGCCTCTGGTCGGCCCTCCGGCCGGCAGTGGAGGCCGCCGACGCGGTTATAATTTTCGGCACCGACCACTCGGGCGGGGCCGGACGGCTCACCCTGACGGCCAGGCCCTACGCCACCCCCTTCGGGACAGTTCCCCTATTCCGGGAGGCCTTCGATGCCCTGGTGGATGCCCTCGGCCCCGAGGCCGTCTTCGAAGAGGAGCTCCACCACCGGGCCGAACACTCGGTGGAGCTGGCCCTGGTCTGGCTTCACTACCTGCGGCGGGAGGCCCCGCCCCCGGTCCTGCCCGTCCTCTGCGGCCACTTCTACGACTTCACCCACGGTGAGGCTTCGGCGGCAGATTACGGGCCCTTCAGCCGGGCCCTGGCCGCCCTGCGGGCGGCCTGCGCCGGCCGGCGGGTCTTCGTCGTGGCGGCGGCCGACCTGGCCCACGTGGGCCCCGCCTTCGGCGACCCCGACGGCTACGACCGGCTGATGGCCGCCCGGCTGGCCGGGGAGGACCGACGGCTCCTGGAGGCCATCGAGGCCGGGGATGCCGAGGCCTTTTTGGGCTGGGTCCGGGCCGACCGGGACCGCAACAAAATCTGCGGCCTGCCGCCCATTTACCTGGCGCTGCGCCTCCTGGGCCGGTGCCGGGGGCGCACCGTAAGCTACGACCAGTGCCCGGCCGACCCCTATGGCACCTCCCTGGTAAGCATCGCCGGGGTCATCCTCGAGCCCGATGGAAACTGACGCCTTCTGGGGCCGGGTTGAGGCCGTCCGGCAGGAGGTGGCCCGCCGGCGCTTTGCGGGCGAGTCCCCCCAGCTTGAGGTGGGGGCCGGGGAGTCCCTGGTCGAGGCCGTTGCCCGGGTTATCGCCGCCGAGCGGAGCCGGACCCCCCTGAAAATCGACGGGACTGAGCTCTGGCTCACCGAGGACCTGGCCCGGGAGCACTTTTACCGGGCCCAGGCCGCCCTCCAGTTCTGGAATTTCTACCTGGCCCACCGCCACCTGGACGAGGCCGCCGCCTTAAGCCGGGACGACCTGCTTCACCAGCGGGTGGGCCTTTTTCGACTTTTGACCAATTTTGTCCGGGCCGTCGTTACGGCCGACCCCCAGTCCGGGGCCACGTTAGACCCGGAGCGGGTGGCCGCCGAGGTCGACCGGCTGGACCGGCTTCCGAAGCCCGAGCGGGAGTTTTATAAATCCGAGGTTCGGCGGCTGGCCGCCGCCTTAGAAGGGCGGGCCGAGGACCCGAAGCTGGAGGCCGCCTGGCACTTCCTGCGGGCCCGGTCCGCCTTCGTCCGGGAGGACGCCTCCGCCGCCCTCATCCCCCTGCTCCGGGCCTACCGGGTCCTGGCCCAGAAGGGCCTCCGGCCGGCGGAGTTTCTGGCCCGGCAGGTTGAGCTGGCCCAGCAGCTTATCCGCTTCTGGGTCGGGGACGGGCCGCAACCCGCCGAGGCGGCGGCCCCCGAGGCCCTGGCGTATAAGCTTCACGACGCCTTAGACGCCCAGGCCGAGCGGGACCTGGGGGTGCGGCTTTCGGCCCTGAGCGGCCGGTTCGGCCTGACCCTTTATATGGAGGGGAATGAGGCCGGCTGACTGGCAAGCTTTCTGGGCCGGGCGGGGGCCGAAGGGCCGGCCCGTCTACCCCGACCGGCCGGTTCTGGCCGCCTGGGTTGAGGCCGAATCGGGCCCGAGCAGGGTTGTGCTGGAGGTTGCCGATGCCGACGGGAAGCCCCTGGGCCGGGCTTACGTCTTCGACCAGGAGTGGTACCCCGGGTGCCCGGGGCCGGTCCGCTTTTCCCACTACTTTCGGACCCTCCAGCGGGCCCTGCGGGGCCTTAAGGCCCTGGGGGTCGACCCGCCCCGGCTCCGGCTCCAGGTTTTAAAGGCCGTCGACGTCGGCCGCACCCGGCCGTACGTTGTTTTACTTAAGTTCATCCTCTGCCCGGAGTATGCCGTCTGGGCCACCCACCTGGAATGGGTCTACCGCTGTCCCCTCCAGGGTTTTTACCGGCTCTTCGTCGGGGTTCCCCGGGCCCCCACCGACCCACCCGCCCCGGAATACACCGTCGGGAACGCCGTCCACGGCGGCTACCGCCGGGCGGCCCGGGCCGTGGCCGACGGCCGGCCGGAAGAAGCCCTGGCCGAGTACTTCCGGGGGGTTGCCGAGGCCTGGGCTTCGGACTTTCCGGCCCTGGTCCGCTACGGCCCGGAGCAGATTCGGAAGCAGGTCAGGGCCATCCGGGCGCCCTGGGAGCAGGCCGGGCGGGTCGTTGCCGGCTGCCTGCTCCGGTTCGGGTCGGGGGCGGCGGTCATGCACGAGCGGCCGGTTTTTACGGCCGACCGGGGCCTCGGGGGCCGGGTGGACCGGATTATCCTCGCGGGCGGGGAGGTCCGGGTGGTGGAGGTGAAGACGTCGGCCGGGCCCGGGACAAGCCTGGACCCCCTGACGGGCCGGCAGGTGCCGGGCGGGGTTCAGGCCCTGGCCTACCACGAGGCCGTCCGCCTCCACAACGGCGGCCCCCCGGAGACGGTCGTCGAGCTCTTCGAAGATTCGGGCTACCGGTCGGTCTCCCTGCCCGAACACCCGGTGGTCCGCAAGGCCGGGGCCGACCCCCACCGGGCCGACGACCGCTACATCGACCTGATGGCCCAGAACCGCAACCAGGCCTTTGTGGTGGCCTCGGGCCTGCTTACCGGCTACGACCGTCAGCTTCTTAACCAGCTTCCGAAAGAAGGCCATCGGCTCCGGGGCACCGGCGGGGATTTTGCCTTCCAGGCCGACTCGCCCCCGTGCCGGGCGTGCCCGGCCGGCCAGCGGGGGGTCTGTGAGCAGAACCGGGCCGACCCGACCCGGAGGGCCTACGATTTCTGGCTCTACATTCCGCCGGCCCTCTTCGAGTACTGGGCCTGGTTCCACCGCCAGCTCAAGGCCGAGGAGCGGCTTGAACGGGAGCATTTTTTCAAGCTGGCCACGGCCGACCCGGCCGTCCTGGAGGGGCAGGAGGGAATTACCCTCGTGGGCCTGCGGGCCGGGCCCCTGGCGGCCGGCCGGGTCCGGCTGGAGCGTGCCCACCGGCTGGATACCCGGCTGCGAGAGGACGACCCCGTCCTGGTAACCCCGGCCCCCCACCGCCCCGGCCACTTCGCCTCCGTCCGGGGGGTCATCCGGCGGCTGGAGGCCTTCCACCTGGAGGTGGACCTGGACGAGCCCCACCTGCCCCCGGCCCCCGAGTACCGGGTCGACCGGGCGGGGCTGGGGGAGCGGGTAGGCTGGGAAGTGGAGGCCCTGACCGACTTTATGCTCAGCGCCCTGGCCGCGGCCGGGGTGCGGGGCCGGCGGGTCCGGGAGGCCGAACTTCCGCCCCTGGCCCGCACCATCCTGGGGAGCGAGAGCCCCGGGGCGCCGGCCCAGGCCGAGCCCGCCCTGGCGCCGGTTCTGGACTTGGGTCCCAGCCAGCTTGCGGCCTTAAGGGGAATTCTGGGCCTCGGGCCGGGGGAGATCCTGCTGGTCCAGGGGCCGCCGGGCACCGGCAAAACCGCCCTCATCGCCGAGGCCGTCCGCCAGCTCCTCTTTCGCCACCTCTGGGACCCCATCGACCCCGAAGACCCCCGGCCCATTCTGGTCCTGGCCAATACCCACCGGGCGGCCAACGAGGTGGTCCTCAAGCTGCTGGGGGCCTGTCCGGAGCTTGCCCCCTTCATCGTCCGGGTGGGGCGGGTGCTGGGGGGAATGGAGGCCGAGGTGGCCGCCTGCGTCCTGGCCGAGCGGGTGGGCCTCCGGGAGGCCGTCCGGGCCGGGTCCGACCTGGAGGCCCGGCTTAAAGAGTGCCTTTTCCGGGGGGCCGTCCTCCACCGCCACGCCGGCGTCTTCGTGGCCACCCTGGCGGCGGCCGCCGCCCCCGAGCTTCAGGGGCTGTCCTTTCGGTACGTCATCGTCGACGAGGCCGGCCAGGCCACCGAGCCGGCCACCCTTCAGGCCCTGCGCCGGCTCCCGGCCGACTTCGGGGGCGCCCTGGTGCTGGTGGGGGACCACTGCCAGCTCCCGCCGGTGGTGGAGGCCGCCGAGGCCCCGCCCCTTACGTCCGCGCTAGCCGCCGGACGCGGCTTTAAAGCCGGCCACAGCCTCAAAATCTCCCTCTTTGAGCGGCTGGCCGGCCGCTACCCCCAGCGCCTGGTTCGGCTTGTGGAGCAGTACCGGATGGCCCGGCCCATCTGCGAGCTGGTGGCCAACACCTTCTACGGCGGGGCGTTGCGGCCGGCCACCCCGGCCGTGGCCGACCAGCCCCCGCCCCCCGGCTTCGACCGGCACATCCTCTGGGTTCTTACGGACGGAATCCCCGGGGCCCTGGAGCAGGCGGCCGGAATAGAGGAGGCCCGGAGCAACCCCTACGAGGCGGAGCTGGCTGCCCGGGTTGTGGTCCGGCTGGTGGGCCGCGGCCTTCCGCCCGACCGGGTCGGGGTGGTCTCCCCCTACCGGCGGCAGAACACCCAGGTCCGCCAGGCCCTGGCCGACCTCGCCCCCGGCCTGGCCGAGCAGGTCCGGGTGGATACGGTGGACCGGTTCCAGGGGGGCGAGCGGGACGCCATCGTTATAAGCCTGGCGGCCGCCAACCCCCAGCGAAACCTGGGCGAGCTCCTGGCCGACTGGCGGCGGCTGAACGTGGCCGTCTCCCGGGCCCGCCGCCTCGTGGTCATCATCGGGAGCCGGGAGACCTTAACTGAGCCGGGCCCGCTGGACACCCCCGAAGCCCGGACGGCCAAAGGCTATTACCGCCGCCTCTGGGCCGAGGTCTGCCGGCTGGCGGCCGCCGGGGCGGCCCGGGTGGTCAGGCCGGAGGCGGGGTGAGGCAGAGCGCCCTGGGCCGGACCCTTGAGGCCCTGCGCCGGGTGGCGGAGGCGGGGGTCGGGTGCGACTTCTGGCTGGGGCCGGAGTTCGGCCTTAAAATCGCCTGGCTCGACCGCCTCGGCCTGGCCAAAGGCTTTCGTCAGCGGGTGCCCCGCTGTGTTGAGCACCGGTGCCACCTGGCCGGAATCTGCCCCTACCAGCGGCGGTTCGACGTCGACCGGGCGGGCATCGCCGGCCTTAAGGGTCGGCTCACCGACCTGGGCCTTGGGGTGGCCGGGGACCGGGCCGCCCTGGAAGAAGTCCTCCTGGCGGACCCGGCCGTTCGGGCCCTGCTCGGCCGCCTTGAGGCCGGGCCCGTCAGCCAGTTTGAGGTCCGCCGCTGGCTTATAGAGGCCGCCTGGTCGGAAGACGACCCCCTGGCCGCCCTCACCCCGCCCGAGGCCGGCTGGCTTCTGCGCCTGCTGGCCGACCTGGGCCGCCTGACGCTGGCCGGAGACCGGGTCGGCCGGCCCTAGGGCAGGGTTCCGGCCCAGATCTCGGCGGCGTCGGTCCCGTCGGGCCGGGGCAGGCGGGCCCCGGTGAGGGGGTCGTAAAGGCCCGCCAGGAGCCGGTAAGGGCCGGGGGGCGGGGCGGCGGGGACGGGGAGGGTGTGGGCATCCTCCACATATTCGCCCACCAGCCAGCGGTCGGTGGGGTGGGTCCAGTGGCGGGGCACGGCGTCGTCCTGGGCGATGGGCTGCCCGTCGGGCCCGGCCAGGTGGACGAAAACCTTGAGATTTCGGCCCACCGGGGCGTCGGCCCGCCACACCAGGGTAACGGTGAGGGGCGCGCCCGGGCGGGGCCGGTCCGGGCTTAAGGTTGCCCCCACCAGGGTCACCCCGTCCCCAAACCGGGCCCCGACCCTCACCCCGACGGGGGGCGGTTCAAACCGACGGCCTGCCGCCGGCCGGACGGCCACCGCCCCCAGCGGCCGCCCGTCCACCCGGAGGCGGACTTCCCCGGCCGCCGGAAGGGTAAGCTTAAGCCGCTGGCGGACAAAGCCGGGCCGGTCCCCCCCGGGCCCTGCCAGGGGAATCCGGTTGGCGAAACCGGACCCGATAACTTCCAGCCGCAGGTTTTCGGGTTGAGGGCCGGCCAGCCAGAGCAGTTCGATTTCGAAGGGCTCCCCGGCCGTGACCGGGCCCGGGGGGAGCCGGTAGCCGGCCAGGCCCCCGACCGGGGGCTCCAGCAGGTTAAAGCCCGCGGGCGGGGTGGGAACGGGGTTCTCGAGCCGGCCCACGGGCAGGGGGGCTTCGACGGCCCCCGTGGGCCGTCCGGCCGCCGTAAGGCCCAGAATCTCGCCGGAAGCCGCATACACCCGGACCCAGGCCGTGTAGTCTCCCGGCGGCAGGCCGGGCGGAAGCCGCAGCGGCAGGTGCTGCTCCACGACCTCGCCCGGCTCCCAGCGGTCGGCCGGCTCAAAACGGCCGTTCCGAATGGGCCGGTCGAAGACGGCCCAGACCTCCTCGGCCCCCCGGCCGAGGGCCACCCGGACGGACAGCGGCCGGGACGGGCTCCTTTCGGCCTGCCAGCGGAGGAGCAGGCCCGGGGCGTCGGCCGGCCGGGGCAGCCGGGCGTAGGCCGTCAGCCACAGGTCCGGGCCGAACCGGTAGTCGGCCGGTTGCCACTCCAGGTCGAAGGCCGGGCCCGGCCGGTAGACGGTGAGGCGCAGGCCCCCGGCCCAGCTTTCGGCCTCGCGGCTCAAGGCCGATTCCAGCAGGCCGTCGAAAAGGCCGTCGGGGTCGGTTATCACCTCCGGATTCCAGATGTACCAGACCCGGCCGGTCCGGGGGAGGTTTTCCCGGATGAACCCGAGCATCGCCTCCGGCCGGTAGGGGGTAACCGGCACGTGTCGGGCCGGGGCCGCCCCCCGGTAGTAGTACCGAAAGGGCGGGGGTACGTTGAAAAGCACCAGGTCTCCGGGCCCGGCCGCCCGGCTCACCCGGGCCACCACCGACCGGTAATCGGTCCGCCAGAAGGCCGGGTTTGTTTGCTGGGTCCAGACCGCCCCCACCCCGAGGGCCAGAAGGCCCAGGCCCGCCGGAACGCCGAAGGTCAGGCGGCCGGCCAGACTGGCGGCCAGAAGCATGGCAAGAAAGGCCATGCCGGTTAAAACATATCGGGGGTGGTAGGCCGGGGCCCGCAGGGCAATTACCAGGGGCGGAATTAGGTTAAAGGCGGTCATGACCAGGAGGGGTCGGGCCGCCGGCCTGGCCGCCCCCAGAACCAGGGCCGGAATGAGGGCGGCCCCGGGGAGCAGAAGATAAGGATTAAAGCCCTCCCGGGGGGCCCCGGCCGCCCCCAGCCCCAGCCAGAAGAACTCCCAGGTCCAGCGCAGCCGCAGGAGGGGGTCGGGGGGCAGGGCGAAGGGCGCCCCCCAGCCCAAAACCTTCGGGATAAGGCCCGAGGCCCAGGGAATGAGGGCGAGGCCCACCGCCCCCAGCCACCCCCACGGCCGGCGCCGGGCTGTGAGGACCAGGGCCGCCTGGCCCAGCAGAGCGAAGATGTAATAATAAAACGTAAACAGGCCGACGACCGTAAGGCCGGCCCAGGCCGCCCAGCCCCACCGTCCGGGCGGCCGCAGTAAGAGGGCCGTCGAGAGGGCCGCCAGCGCGGCCGCCGGGGCAAACATCCGGGCCTCCCGGGCGTAGTAAACCAGGGGCGGGGCCGCCCCCAGAAGGCCCAGCCCGAAAATCAGCCCGGCCGGCCCCGCCGCCCGCCGACACAGGTAGCCCCCGGCCGCCACCAGGACCATCCCGGCCAGGACCGAAAGATAGCGGAGGGCAAATTCGCCGTTGCCGGCCGCCTGTCCCCAGAAGTGGAGGGCCAGGTAGTAAGCAGGGGGGTGGTTTTCGGCCTCGGCCGAGCCCGTGGCCCGATTGTCCCCCCGCAGGATGTCGGCCGGGGGCCCGGCGGCCAGGAGGGCGCTGTAGGCCTCGTCCCACCAGAAGGATTCCCGGTCGAGGCCGTGGACCCGGAGGGCAAAGGCGGCCGCCAGCAAAAGAAGGGGTAAAAGCCGCCGCGCCACCCGCCGGGCTAGGTTCGGGGCAGCCAGAGGCCGCCCGGGGTCCGGCCGGGCGGCTCCGCCTCGGCCTCGGGCCCCTCGTGGGCCGGCACCCAGAGGCCCAGCTCTTCGGCCCGGGTTCGGGCCTCGGCCGGCAGGGTTGCCCCCAGGGCCGTCCCGACCAGGGCCTGAAGGAGGGGGATCCGGGCCGGGTCCTGGCCCGGGTCGGCTAGGGCCAGGGCCGCCGCTAGGACGCGTTTCGCCGTAAGCGGCCGGTCGGCCCGGGCATACAGAAGGGCCAGGTCCTCCAGGGCCCCCACCCGCACCTGCCGCACCTCTGGCCTATCGTCGAAAAGGGCCCGGACCGCCCGGCCGACCAGGTCGGCCCACCGGCGCCGGTGGGTTTCCTCGTCAAGGAGCACCTGGGTTCCCGCCAGGTTGCGGGCTTCCCGGCTGAAATCCCTTAAAAGGCGGGGGACGATGAACCAGTGCCAGAGGTGGGGCTCGTCGGACACCACCTGGTTGGACTCGTCGAGGTACTGGGGGTTGAGCCGCACCTCGGCGCGGTTGACCAGGCGGTAAACGGGGTGCTCTGAGAACTCCCGGCGGGGCCGGCCGATTCGTTCCAGCCAGGCCGCGGCCGCCGGGGAGAGGGCGGCCCCACCCCGCCGATTCCAGAGGATATCCCGGGCCTCGTCCGGCTCCAGCTCGAAAAGCTCCAGGTCGGCTTCGGCCGCCGCCCGACGAAGCTTCTCCAGTTCGGCCTCGAGCCGCCCCACCACACTCGCCCGGTGTCCCACGTCGACCCCGCGGGGGCTGAGGCCGAAGGCCACCACATCCAGGCCCCCGACGGCCCCCCGCACCAGCAGGATCAGCTCCCGGGCCCGCTCGAGGGTTACCGGGGTCGAGAAGGCCCGCAGGACCGGGTCGGCGGCCTCCGTCGGCCGGACCCGGGGCGCCGGCCGTCCCCCGACCCGGAAAAGCTCCCGCCGGACCTGTTTAAGCCGCTCCCTGGGAAGGTCGGCCCCGGCCAGGGCGCTTAAAACCGCCGCGGCCCCCGGACTGCCCCGCAGCGCCCCCAGCAGCCGGCCGAAGGCGGCCGGGTCCCCGGCCAGCTCCACGGCCAGCCGGACCAGCCCCTCCGGGTTCGAAACCGCGAGCTCCCGGACAACCGCATCAAATTCCTCGGGCCCGAGCCGCCCGAGGCGGCGGGCCGCCTCCGGGTAGAGCTTAAAGCTTAAAAGTTCGGCGACTTCGGCCACCCGCCCTGACCCCACCGCCTAGGCCTCCCGAAATTCCCGGACGGGGACGGTCCGGGCCAGCCTCGGGCCGAGCACGGGAACCTTGCCGACCAGCTGGGGAAATACCAGCTCGAACCAGAGGTGGGCCAGCTGGATGAGGGTGCGTTTGACCCGCCGGAAGTTGAAAAACTGCGACCGGCCGTAGGCCCGGTGGTAGTGGTGGACCGGCACCTCGGCCAACCCGAAGCCGGCGTCCTGGACTTTTTTCATAAGTTCGACGCAGATTACCCCGCTGTCGGACTTAAGGTTAATCTTGTCAAAGATGCTTCGGCGCATCAGCCTGAAGTCGCAGTCGACGTCTTTAAGCTTAAGGCCGAAGGCAAACTTGACCACATATTGATAAATTCGGCCGATAATGACCCGGTGGAGGGGGTCGTGCCGCTCGATCTTCCAGCCGTTTACCAGGTCGACCCCTTCCCGAAGGGCCGGCAGGAGCAGTTTAAGCTCCCGGGGGTCGTACTGGGCGTCGCCGTCGGTGTAGAAGATCAGCTCCTTGGTGCAGGCGGCAAACCCGGTTCGGAGGGCCGCCCCGTAGCCCAGGTTCTTAGGGTGGTGGACCACCCGCAGGCAGTCGTAGAGCCGGGCGAGCTCCTCAAGGACCTCGGCGGTGTGGTCTTCGCTCCCGTCGTTCACGACGATGACCTCGTAATCGTCCGTAAGCTCCCGCAGGGTCCGGACGGCGGTCACCACCATGGAGGCGATGGTGCCGGCGTCGTTGTAGGCCGGAAAGAAAACCGAAATGCCCGGCGGCCGGGATTCTGCGGTCATCTGCCCAGAAAATATTACCCAAATCAATTAGCTCCCACAACTACCCGACCCAGAACCGCAAACGACGCCCCGCCGGCCGTAAGGTTGCGCCGGCCGTCGGAAAGGCGGTAAAGGCCGGCAACCAGGTAGTAGTCCCCGGGCGGGAGGTCCGGGGGCAGGCTGATGACGGCCGCATCCGCAAAGCGGTCGCCCGGGGCCCACTGGTAGGTGGGCAGAAGCCCCCCGGCCGGCCTGAAGTCGGCCTGGGCGGCCGGAACCGTCCCGGGCGCCGGCACCAGGTGAACAAAAACCTGCCAGTCTTCGGTAGGCTTGCCGGCCGCCGACCAGTAAAGCGTTACCCGCAGGTCCCCGCCCGGGGCCAGCGGCCCCGCCGGCAGGTCGGCCCCCACGAGAACTATCCCATCCCGAAAGGCCGCGCCGAGGGGCCGGGCGGGCGGGACCGTCGGGGGTGGGGGCGGGGCGGTCTTCTCCACCGTGAGCCGGCCCAGGGAAAGGGTCTCCTCCCCGGCCTGGAAGGCCCAGGCGTAGTCGCCCGGGGGCAGGCCGGGGAAAACCGTAAGGCTTACCAGCTCGGGGCCGGGTTCCCCGGAAGGGCCCAGCTCCCAGACCTGCCGGACCCGGCCCGCCGGGTCGATGAGCCCGACCCGGGCCTCCTCCCCGCCCGGCCTCCGGTAGATGACGAGATAAACCCGGTCGTCGGGGCCGGCCCGTCCGACCGGCGGGTCGTAGCCGAAAAGGCCGGCCGGGCCGTCGACCCGGACCTCCGGCTCAAGGCGGACCGGCCGGGGCGGTCGGCCGGCCGGGTCGAAGAGGACGGCCCCGTTGTGGCCGAAGCTGAACCGGGCCGCCTCCGGAAGCCGCCCCTTTAGGTGGGCCTGGACCTCCCCGGAAGGGTCTTCGATGGCCGGCTCCATAAGCACCAGCCAGAGCCTCCCGCCCCCCGAAGCCGCCCCCTCGACCTCAGACCGCCAGGCCGGGTCGGCCCGGGGCGAAACGGGCAGGACCCGGGTGCCCCCCAGGCCGGCCCGGCGGGCGTAGTACTCGAAGATGGGCAGCCGGTCGCCCGAAACCAGGATAAGCCGGTCTCCCGGGGAGACGTAAGCCCGGAGGACCCGAAAGAGGGTAACGTAGTCGTCGGTGAGCCGCCGCCCGTCAAGGTACTGCCAGGTGCCCAGCAGGAGCAGTCCGAGAAGCCCCGGCCCCAACCCGAAGGCCAGGGGGCGGGGCCGGGCGGAGGCGGCCGAAGCCAGCCCCAGCCCGAGCAGGGGCACGGCCGGCAGAAAATAGCGGGGGTCGTAGACCGGCACGTAGCCGAAGGGCCGGGGAAGGAGCACCAGGACGCCGAGGCCGGCGGCCAGAAGAAAGCCGGCCCCGAAGCGGCGGCCCCCGGGGTGGGCCAGGCTCCCCAGAAGGCAAACGACCAGGGCTCCGGCGGCCAGGGGCCAGAGGCCGTCGGGGCCGCCCCGCCCCAGCAGGAGGCCCCCGGGCACGGCCCGGAACACCTCGGGCAGGGGGGTGGGCGGCCCGGCGGCCCAGCTCCGCTGCCGGGTAAGGGCAAACCCCACCCAGGGCCCCAAAAGGCCGAGGGTTCCGAGGCTGGCTAAAATCCAGGCCCGGCCCCGTTCCCCCCGCCAGAGCCAGAGGCCCGAAACCAGGGGCAGTACGGCGGCCGGGTAGAGGGTGAAGGCGGCCCCAAAGAGGCCGGCGGCGTAGCCGGCCAGATAAGCCCGGCGGGGCTTAAGGTCCGTAAGGTAGCGGTGGCCGAAGTAGAGGCCCACCAGGCCGAAGGTGACCCCCGGGGCGTGCATCCGGACCTCCTGCGACCACCAGATATGGAGGGGGTTTAAGCCTAAAAAGAGGGCCGCCCAGAGGCCCCCGGCCGGGCCGATGGCCCGCCGGCCCAGGCTTGCGGCCACGGCTACGGCCGGGACCGAGAGCAGGACGGTAAGAAACCGCAGGCCGAAGGGTTCGCCCCCGGCCAGGGGCTCCCAGAGGCCGAGGAGCCAGTAGTAGAGGGGCGGGTGGGTATCGGCGGCGGTACGGAGGGCGGCGCCCACCGGCCCGAGGCGGGCGATTTGCAGGGCAAAGGCCTCATCGTACCAGATGTTGTGGTCGCCCAGCCGAAAGACCCGCAGGCCGAAGGCGAGGGCCACCACCCCGAGGCCCATTGACACCCCCGGTCCGGTCCGGCTAAGATCGTGCCGGGCCAGGAGAGGCCCAAATCTTGCCCGGAGCTGATGCCACATGGTGGACCTTCAGGGACCCAACCGCGGCCCGGTCATGGCCCGCAACGGCCTCATCGCCGCCAACCACTACCTGGCCGCCCAGGCCGGCTACGAGCTGCTCCGTAAGGGCGGCAACGCCTTCGACGCCGCCCTGGCGGCCGCGGCTGTGCTTACGGTGGTGGAACCCCAGAGCAGTCACCTCGGCGGCGACCTCTTCGCCCTAGTTTACCGGCCCGAAGATGGCCGGGTCCAGGCCGTAAACGCCAGCGGCCCGGCCCCGGCGGCCGCCACCCCGGACCGGCTCCCGAACGGCCTCCCGACCACCGGCCCCCTGGCCGTAACCGTGCCCGGCGCTGTGGACGGCTGGCTCACCATCTGGGAGCGCTACGGGTCCCGGCCCCTGGCCGAAGTTTTCGAGTCGGCCGTGGCCCTGGCCGAAGAGGGCTTCCCCATCAGCCAGCGGCTGGCGGCGGCCATCGCCGCCAACGCCGAGCGGCTCCGGGCCTTCCCGGCTTCGGCCCGAACCTTCCTGCCCGAAGGCACCCCCCCGCCCCCAGGCTACGTCTTGCGCCAGCCCGACCTGGCCCGGACGCTGCGGGCCCTGGCCGCCGGGGGCCGGGAGGAGTTTTACCGGGGTGAGCTGGGCCGGCGGCTGGTCCGGGCCCTGGCCGAGCTCGGGGGAATTATGACCGAGGCCGACCTGGCCGCCTACCGGTGCGAGGTCCTGGAGCCCATCTCCGTAAATTACCGGGGCTACACCGTCTTCGGCCAGCCGCCGGTCTCCCAGGGGTTTATCCTGCTGGAGTGTCTTAAAATCCTGGAAGGCTTCGACCTGGCCCGTTACGGCTTTCTAAGCCCCGATGTTATCCACCTGGAGGTTGAGGCCAAGAAGCTGGCCTTCGAGGACCGGCTCAACTTTGCCGGCGACCCCCGCTTCGTTGAGTTCGCCGTGGAACATCTCCTTTCGGAGGCCCACGCCGAGGGCCGGCGTAAGCTTATCCGCCCCGACCGGGTCCTCCCCGGCCAGGCCGCGGGCCAGCTGAGCGTCGGCCGGGAGACCACTTACCTGACGGCGGCAGACCGGCAGGGGAACGTCGTCTCCTGGATTCAGAGCATCTTCCACGTTTTCGGGTCGGCGGTGGTGGCCGGGGATACGGGCGTTATCTTAAACAACCGGCTGGCCGGATTCAGCCCCGACCCCGCCAGCCCCAACCGACTGGGGCCGGGCAAGCGCCCCATCCATACCCTGAACACCTATATGGTTTTCAAGGACGGCCGGCCTTACCTTTCGGGGGGCACCCCGGGCCAGCACTACCAAGTGATGGTGAACCTTCAGGTGCTGGTCAACGTCCTCGACTTCGGCCTGCACCCCCAGGCCGCCCTGGACGCCCCCCGCTGGGCCAACCTGGAAGGCACCGAGGTTCAGCTCGAGGCCCGGGTTCCCGAAAGCACCGTGGCCGAGCTGCGGCGCCGGGGCCACGACGTCCGCCTGGCCCACCCCTGGTTCGGCCCGGGCCGGGCCATGCTTATCGCCGTCGACCGGGGAATCCTTCAGGGGGCCTTCGACCTGCGGGGCGAGGGCTATGCCCTTGGCTGGTGAGGGAGGTTTAAAGCCTTTACCGGAAAAGGCGGGCCGCGATGTTCAGCACCACCGTAAGGAGGATGCTTAAAAGGAGCATCGTGGCCAGGGGGAAGAAGCAGGTAACGTTGTCCGTCTGAATGACGATGTCCCCGGGGAGCCGGCCAATGCCGGGCACCCGTCCGGCCAGCAGAAGCAAAAGGCCGAGTCCGGCCAGGACGAGGCCGAAGATGATGAGCACTCGGCCGATGGTGGCGAAATCTTCCATCAGCTTCCGGAGGCGACCCGCTCCACGTATTCGCCGGTGCGGGTATCCACCCGGACGATATCCCCGGTTTCGATAAAGAAAGGCACCTGGATAACTAGGCCCGTCTCGAGGGTGGCGGGCTTGGTTCCCCCGGCGGCGGTGTCGCCCTTAAAGCCCGGCGAGGTTTCGATAACCTTTAAATCCACCGTCGTGGGAAGCTCGACGGCCACCGGCTGGTCCCGGTAGAACATAAGCTCGACCTGCATCCCCTCTTTAAGATAGTTCACCCCATCCCCCAGGACTTCGGGGCCGACGGTGTACTCCTCGTAGGTCTCCAGGTCCATAAAGTGATACAGGTCGCCCTCTCTATATAGAAACTGGGCCGGCCGGGCCTCCAGGTAGGCCCGGACGAAGCGGGTGCCCGCCTGGACCGTCCGGTCGATGATGTGGCCGGCCCGGAGGTTGCGCAGGCGCATCCGGACCTGGGCGGTGCCCCGGCCCAGCTTGAGGTGCTCCACATCCAGCACCTGGTAAAGCTCGCCGTCGAGCTCGATGGTCATTCCCCTGCGGAGGTCGCCGGTTTCGATCATCGCCACCCTCCTAAATTTCCAGGACCGGGAACTTGGGGGCCTGGGAGATCACCTCGACCCCGTGGTCCCGCAGGACCACCAGGTCCTCGATCCGCACCCCGCCCCAACCCGGCAGGTAAATTCCTGGCTCGATCGTAAATACCATACCGGCCGCAAGCTTATCTTCCGACCTGGGCCCGAGCCGGGGCGCCTCGTGGATGACCAGCCCCACCCCGTGGCCGAGGCCGTGGCCGAAGTTTTCGCCGTAGCCGGCCGCCCTTATCACCTCCCGGGCGACGGCGTCCACCTCGGCGGCCGGCATTCCCGGCCTAGCCGCCCTGCGGGCGGCCTCGTTGGCCTCGGCCACCACCCGCCAGACCTCCAAGAACTTCTCCTCCGGCCGGCCGAAGACAAAGGTTCGGGTAAGGTCGCTCTGGTAGCCGTCAAAGCCGGCCCCGATGTCGAGCAGGACGATGTCCCCCGGCTGGACCCGGCGGTCGCCGGGGCGGTGGTGGGGCCGGGCGGCGTTCGGGCCGGTGGCAACGATGGGGGCGAAGGAGACCCCGTCGGCCCCCAGCTCCCGCATCACCCGCTCGACCTCCCAGGCCAGCTCCCGCTCGGTCACCCCGTATTTGAGGGTTTCGAGGACGGCGGCCAGGGCCCGGTCGGTGATTTCGGCCGCCTTTCGAATGCGGCCGATCTCTTCTTCGTCTTTTACGGCCCGAAGCTGCTCCACCAGACCCCGCAGGGGAACGAGCCGAACCCCCCGGCCCCGCAGGTACCGGCTCCACTCCCGGTAAGTCTGATAGGTTACGGCGTGGGCCTCGAAGCCGAGCCGCCGCAGACTGCGCCGGCGGGTGAGGTCCCGCAGGGCCGGCACCAGACTGCCGTCGATGCGCCAGACTTCAAAGTCCGGGGCCTCCTGCCGGGCCTGCTCGGTGTATCTAAAATCGGTCGCCAGCACCGCCCAGTCCGGCCCGATCAGCAGGTAGCCGGCCGAGCCGGTAAAGCCGCTGAGGTAGCGGCGGTTCTCCGGCTGGGAGATGATTACGGCGTCGACGCCGGCTTCGGGCAGAAGCTGCCTAAAGCGCTCGAGTCGGCTCTTCACCTTCCCCTCCCCGTAAGATTTCGACCAGGAGCCTCAGGGCTGCCAGGTAGCCCCGCCAGCCGAAGCCGGTAATCTGCCCGAGGGTTACGGGCGCGATTACCGAGCGGCGGCGCCACTCCTCCCGGGCGTAGATGTTGCTCAGGTGGACCTCGACGGTGGGCCGGCCCACGGCGGCGAGGGCATCCCGCAGGGCCAGGCCGTAGTGGGTCAGGGCGCCGGGGTTGATGATTATCCCGTCGGCGGCCTCGGCTTCCCGGTGGAGAAAATCGATAAGCTCCCCTTCCGAGTTGCTCTGGAAGGGGAGCAGTTCGACCCCGGCCGGGGCGGCCTCGGCCTTAAGGCGGGCGTCGATTTCGGCCAGGGTCATCGTCCCGTAAATCTGGGGCTCCCGCCGTCCCAGAAGATTGAGGTTTGGGCCGTGGAGGACGAGGATCTTTAAGGGCTTCAGCCCAGGACCTCCGCCACCTGTTCCTCGGCCCCCACGAAGCCGCAGCCGTCGGCGGTGCACCGGCGGGCGCCGTTTTTGCCGGCGACCAGCAGGCCCCCGCACCGGGGGCAGGGCTCCGCCAGGGGCCGCTCCCAGACGGTGAAGTTGCAGGCCGGGTAGTTGATGCAGCCGTAGAACACCCGGCGGGTTCGGCGGGCCCGGCGCTCCACCAGCTCGCCCCCGCACTGGGGACAGCGGGCGCCGGTGCCGACGGCCACGGGCCGGGTGTAGCGGCACTCGGGGAACCCGGTGCAGCCGATGAACTGGCCGTACTTGCCGGTGCGGGTCATCAGGGGCCGGCCACAGTCGGGGCAGGCCTCGTCGAGGAGCTCCTTGCCCAGCTCGATTTTGGCCAGCCGTTCGGCGGCCTCCAGGGCCTGCTGGAACGGGATGTAGAAGTCCCGGAGCACCTCCACCCGGCTGCTTTCGCCCCGGGCAACCTCATCCAGCTCCTCCTCCATCCGGGCGGTGAACTCCACGTTGAAGACCTCGGGGAACTGGGAGACCAGCAGGTCGTTTACGACCATCCCCAGCTCGGTGGGGATGAGCCGCCGGTCCTCCCGGCGGACGTAGCCCCGCTCCTGGATGGTGGCCAGGATGGGGGCGTAGGTGCTGGGCCGGCCGATGCCCAGCTCCTCCAGGGTCTTAACCAGGCTCGCCTCGGTGTAGCGGGGGGGCGGCTGGGTGAAGTGCTGCTTGGGCGTGACCTCCACCGGGCTCAGGGCCTCGCCGGCCTGAAGGGGCGGAAGCTGGCCCTCTTCGGCCTCGTCCTCGTCATCCCTGCCCTCGATGTAAACCTCGAGGAAGCCCGGGAACTGGATGACCGACCCGGTGGCCCGCAGCAGGTAGACCCGCCCGTCGGAGGTCTGGTCCACCAGGATGTCCACCGAGGTCTGCTCTAAGGTGGCCGACTCCATCTGGCTGGCCACGAAGCGCTTCCAGATAAGGTCGTAAAGCTTGTACTGGTCGGGCGTAAGGTACTGCTTTAGCTGGGCCGGTTCCCGGAAGACCGAGGTGGGCCGGATGGCCTCGTGGGCCTCCTGGGCGCCCTTGGCCTTCTTCTGGGCGTAGCGGGGGGTTGGGGGCGCAAAGTCGGCCCCGAACCGGCGGGTGATGTACTCTCGGGCCTCGGCCTTGGCCAGGTCGCTTACGGCCGTGGAGTCGGTCCGCATGTAGGTTATCAGGCCGACCTGCCCCTCCGGCCCGAGGTCAACCCCCTCGTAAAGCTGCTGGGCGATGAGCATCGTCCGCTTGGCCGTGAACCGAAGCTTCCGGGAAGCCTCCTGCTGGAGGGTGCTGGTGGTGAAGGGCGGGGCCGGGTCCCGCTGAACCGTCCGCCTGCGAACCTCCCCGACGGCCCACCGGCCGGACCTCAGGGCGGCCACCAGGGCGGCGGCCTCGTCGCCGGTCTTAATGCTGAGCTTCTCCTTGGCCCCGGCAATTCCCCAGAGGACGGCCCGGAAGCGGCGGTCGGGCCGGTCGGCCGGGGTCAGCAGGGCCTCCACCGTCCAGTACTCCTCGGGCACAAAGGCCTGGATCTCCCGCTCCCGCTCCACCACCAGCCGGAGGGCCACCGACTGCACCCGCCCGGCGGAGAGCCGGTGCTGGACCTTCCGCCAGAGCAGGGGGCTTACCAGGTAGCCGACCAGCCGGTCGAGAATCCGGCGGGCCTGCTGGGCCTCGACCAGCCGGAGGTCGATGGGTCGGGGGCTCCGGAACGCCTCGGCGATGGCCTTGGGGGTGATCTCGTGGAAGACGACCCGCCGGACTTTGTTCGGGTCGGCCTGGGTCGCCTCGATAATGTGCCAGGAGATGGCCTCCCCTTCCCGGTCGGGGTCGGTGGCCAGGAAGACCTCCGGGGCCTCGGCAACGGCCTCCTTAAGCTGGCGGACAATGGCCCGCTTTTCCTTGGGAACCAGGTACTTCGGCTCAAAGTCCCGGTCGATGTCGACCCCGAGCCGGGACTTGGGCAGGTCCCGGATGTGGCCGATGGAGGCGATAACCTTATATTCCCGGCCTAAATACTGGCCGATGGTCTTGGCTTTGGTGGGGGATTCGACGATGACTAACTTCTTCGCCATCCCTCTTAACGTTTAACCCCGAACGTAATATTGTCCGCCGACGTGCCGGACCAGCCCCTTAAGCTCCAGCAGGGCCAGGGTCGCCCCGACCTCGCCCGCCGGCCTTCCGGCCTGGCGGACGAGGTCGTCGATGTGGGTGGGGCTGTGGTCCAGCAGCTTCACTATAATAATTCTAACTCAGTATCCGGGGCCGCCTGGCGCAGGCCGACCTGGTGGTTGAGCCGGGCAAGCTTTAGGGCCTCGAGGATGTCGTCGGCCCCGGTCACCAGGCCGGCCCCGTCCTGGATGAGGCGGTTGGTTCCCCGGCTCTGGGGGGAGGTTATCGGGCCGGGGACGGCGAAGACGTCCCGGCCCTGGTCGGCGGCGTACCCTGCGGTGATGAGGGCCCCCGAGGCCTCGTCGGCCTCGACGACGACCACCCCGAGGCTGAGGCCGCTGATGATGCGGTTGCGAATGGGGAAGTTCTGGGCGGCCGGCTGGGTGCCGGGCGGAAACTCGGTTATAAGGGCGCCGGCCTCGGCGATGCGGTCGGCCAGCTGGCGGTTTTCCCAGGGGTAAACCTGGTCTAAGCCCGAGCCCAGGACGGCCAAGGTCCAGCCCCCAGCCTCCAGGGCCCCCAGGTGGGCCTCGGTGTCGATGCCCACGGCCAGGCCGCTCACGACGGTGACGCCCCCGGCGGCCAGGTCCCGGCTGAGGGCCCGGGCGACCTGGCGGCCGTAATAGGTCGGGCGGCGGGTGCCCACCACGGCCACGGCCCAGGCCTGGGCCGGGAGGAAGTTACCCTTAACAAAGAGGACGGCCGGCGAGTAGTCGATGACCCGCAGCCGGTCCGGGTAATCCGGGTCAGCCCAGGTGAGGACCTTGAGGCCGAGGCGGCGGCAGGCTTCCAGGTCGGCCGCCGGATCCCGCCTGGCCCGGGCCGCAAGCACCCGGTCGACCAGCTCCGGTTCGAGGCCGGCGGCCAGGAGCCCGGCCCTGGGGGCCTTCCAGGCGTCGGCCAGGGCGCCGAAGTGGGCCTGGAGGCGGCGGATTCGGGCGGCCCCGAGGCCCTGAACCCGGCTGAAGGCGACCCAGCAGGCAAGCTCCCGGTCGTCAATCCCCATCCCGGCCGACATTTTACCACAGGAAAGGCCCCGGGCTTTAAGAGCTGCCCGCCGTCAGAACAGGGCTTTCCGGCGCCGGAAAGCCCCGGCGGAAGGCTGGGCGTCCGGCATGCCGGCCGGTTTTGACACCGCCCCGATTTTGGGTTAAGCTTAGGTCTAGAGTTAAGCAATCTTAAATATGGGCGGCTGCGCCGGAAGGAGCAGGCGCCCGTGGCCGACAACGCCGACCTTCCTAAGCCGGTCCGGCCCTCCCGCTGGTGGGAGCTTCTCGACGATGCCTCCACCCAGGATGTGGTCAGGGCCGTGGTCCTGGGCCGGGCCCGGTTGCCCCTCTGGAGGCGGTTGCTTGCCTTCCTCGGCCCGGCCTTCGTCGCCTCCGTCGCCTACATGGACCCCGGAAACTTCGCCACCAACATCTCGGCCGGGGCCCAGTACGGCTACATGCTCCTCTGGGTGGTGGTGATGAGCAACCTGATGGCCATGCTCATCCAGTCCCTCTCGGCCAAACTGGGCATCGCCACCGGCCGGAGCCTCCCCGAGCTTATCCGGGACCATTTTCCCCGCCCCCTGGTGCTCTTCCTGTGGGTGGTTGCCGAGCTGGTGGCGATGGCCACCGACCTGGCCGAGTTCCTCGGGGCGGCCCTGGGGCTCAACCGGCTTTTCGGCGTCCCGATGTTTCCGGCGGCCCTCATCACCGGCGTCCTCGCCTTTTTGATATTGAGCCTGGAGCATTACGGTTTCCGGCCCCTCGAGGCCGTCATCACCCTGTTCGTCGG
This sequence comes from Dehalococcoidia bacterium, assembly GCA_034434875.1. Lineage (GTDB taxonomy): Bacteria > Chloroflexota > Dehalococcoidia > JAUQQI01 > JAUQQI01 > JAUQQI01. Next base: position 21,250 of record DAOTYJ010000029.1, read on the forward strand.
GGTTATCGCCCTCTGCTATTTCGTCGAGGTCGCCTTCTTTGCCCACCCCGATTGGGGGGAGGTCGGGCTGGCGGTCATCCGGCCGCGGCTTACGGACCCCGAGAGCGTACTGCTGGCCGTCGGGATCCTGGGGGCCACGGTTATGCCCCACGTTATCTACCTGCACTCGGCCCTGACCCAGGGCCGGGTGGTGGTTCAGGGCGACGCCGCCAAGCGGCTGATTTTTCAATACGAGGTGTTGGATGTTATCCTGGCAATGGGAATTGCCGGCCTGATCAACGGGGCGATGCTCATTATGGCGGCGGCGACCTTTCACCCGAGCGGCTACCACGAGCTCACGGAGCTTACGGATGCTTACCTGACCCTGCGGCCGCTGCTCGGGCCGCTGGCCGCAACGGTCTTTGCCATCTCCCTCCTGGCTTCGGGCCTCTCGTCGTCGACGGTGGGTACCATGGCCGGGCAGGTTATCATGCAGGGGTTTCTCCGGCGCCAAATCCCCATCTGGGTGCGCCGGCTGGTTACGATGGTCCCGGCCATCGCGGTGATCGGGGCCGGGTTTGACCCGACCCGGACCCTGGTCATAAGCCAGGTTGTTTTATCCTTTGGGATTCCCTTCGCCCTGGTCCCCCTCATCATCTTCACCCGCCGCCGGGAGCTGATGGGCCCCCTCGTCAACTCCCGCCTGACCACGGTCCTGGTGGGCGTCGTTGCCCTCGTCATCGTCGGCCTTAACCTCTTTCTCCTTTACCGCACCCTGACCGAGGGCCTATGACCCGTATCGAACGGCTCCTGCTGCCCCTGGACGGCTCCGGGCGGGCCGAGGCCGCCGTAAAGCTTGCGGCCTTCCTGGCCCGACGGCTGGGGGCCGAGCTGGTCCTGCTGCACATCGTCGAGCGGCGGCCGCCGGAGCGGGTCCACGGGGAGCCCCACCTGCGCACGGCCGCCGAGGCCGAAGCTTACCTGGACCGGGTCTCCGCCCGCCTGAGGGAGCTGGGGGTAGCGGCCAGGACCCACGTTCACGCCGGGCCGGAGGCCGATGTGGCGGCGGCCATTGCCGCCCACCTGCAGGAACAAGCCGGGGACCTCATCGTCATGAGCACCCACGGCCGCGGGGGCGTGCGCGGCTGGGTCCTGGGTAGCATCGCCCAGCAGGTGGTCCGGCGGGGATGTCCGGTTCTGCTGGTGAGGCCGGAGGTGCCGGGGGGGCCGCCGGAGGGGATAAGCCGGGTGGTGGTGCCCCTGGACGGCACGCCCACGGGGGAGGCGGCGCTCCCCCTGGCCGCCGCCATCGCCGCCGGGTGCGGCCTGCCGGTTACCCTGCTGACGGTGGTGCCCCTGGTGGGAACCATCAGGCCGGAACAGCGCCCGGTGGCCACCTTCCTGCCGGCCGCAACGGCGGCCATGCTCGACCTGGAGGCCGGGGCCGCGGCCGAATACCTGCGGGCGGTGGCCGCCCGCCTCGAGCCGGAGTTCGGCCTGCAAGTCTCCTTCGAGGTCCGGCGGGGGGACCCCGTCGCCGAGGTGGTTAAGGTGGCCGAGCGGGATGTGCTGGTGGCGATGGCCGCCCGGGGGCGGTATGGACTTGCCGGGCTGTGGGAAGGGAGCGTTTCGGCCCGGGTTCTGGCCGCCAGCCGGGGTCCGGTCCTGCTTGTGCCCGCCCCCTAGGCCGCGGACCCCGGGGAATCCTGGGAACCCGGCCGTTCGGGGTTTGCCGACCCGACCTCCGGGCCGTAGTAGTGCTCGATGACGACTTTGATGGTGGCGGCCATCGGGACGGCTAAGAGGAGGCCAGGGATGCCCGCCAGGGTCCTGCCGGACAAGACCGCAAACAGGGTGATGACCGGGTGGAGGCCCACCGCCCGGCCGAGGACCACCGGCATGACGACCTGGTCTTCGAGCTGGCGCAGGACAAAGTAGGCCAGGATGATGGCCACCGCCCCGCCGGGCCCGAGCTGGACGAGGCCGACCCCGGCGGCGATGATGGCGGCCGCCACCGGTCCGACGAAGGGGACCACCTCCAGGATCCCCGTAAGCAGGCCGAGGGCCAGGGCGTAGCGGAGGCCGAACCCGAGGCTGAGAACCCCGTAAGTTACGGCCGCCATGAACCCGACGAGGAAAAGCTGGCCCCAAAGGTAGCGGCGCAGGACCCGGTGCACCAGCCCGGCCAGGGCGGCGGCCTCGGCCCGAGCCCGGTCCGGCAGCAGCCGGAGGCCGCGGCCGGCCAGGCGGCGGCCGTCGAGCAACAGGTAGAAAGTTGCCACCGCCGTTATGAGCAGGCTTAAAAGCCCCTCCACGACGGCCGCGGCGACCTGGAGGGCCTCCCGGGGCTGGCCGAAGAACTCCTGGCCGGCCCGCACCAGGTAGAGGCCGATGGTGTGGGCGGTAACCTGCTGGCCGAAGAGGTTGAGGCTGGGGCTGCCGAAGAAGCGGATAAAGACGGCTTCCAGGATTTCGGGGCCGTGCCGGGCCAGGTCCCGGGCCTCGGCCGTGAGAACGGGCACTAAGGCCAGGGCCAGGCCGACCGCAAAGCCGAGAAAGACGGCGTATACGCCCACCGCCGCGGCCGGCCTGGGTGCCCGGAGCCGCCGGCTCAGGCCCTCCACGGCCGGGTCGAGGAGATAGGCGATGACGGCGGCCGCCACGAAGGGGGGCAAAACCTGGCGGACCAGGTAAAGAAAAACCGCAAGGCCCCCCACCAGCCACCAGTAGGGTCCCATCCGCTGGCCCTCCGGCCCCTAACGGCTATTCGGCCTCGGCCGGCCGAAAGAGCACGTCCAGCTTCGGGTCGTAGCCCACCAGGCCGGCATACCTGGCCCAGGCCACGGCCGTCTCCAGCTGGCGGGCGGCCTCCGCCCGGGTGAAGACCTGCTCCAGCCGGCTCCGGAAAACCTGGGCCAGAATCCGGTGCCGGGGGGTTGCCCGGAGGGCCTCAACCAGCTCCACCCGGTCCAGAAGCTGGCGGCGGAAGATCCGGCGGCGGGTTTCGGGGTCGGCCGCGGCGAATTTCTGGCCGGCTTTGGTCAGAATTATATCCCCCTCCACCACCTCCACCAGGTCAAGGAGGTCGGCCGCCTCCACCACCGGTAAAAGGTCGCCGGCCTCCAGGCCCAGGTCTTCGGCCAGCTGGTAGAGCTCCTCCCGGCCGCCCCGGGCCCGAAGCTGCTCCACCAGGCCGGCGACCTGACCGAGGCTGACATGGGGGAGCATCTGGTAAACGCCGACTTCCTCAGCCGGGGCCTCGGGCTGACGGGCGCCTGGGATGAGGGCGGTCACATCGGCGGCCGGGCTGGTCATAACCCGGTAGATGACGTCCACCAGGGCCGTCCGCTCCGGACCCCGGGTCTGGCGCAAGTTGGGCGGCAGCCCGGGAAGCTCCACCCGAACTCGGGCCGGGTTGGCGCTCAGGATGACGATCCGGTCGGCCAGGGCCGCCGCCTCTTCAATGTTGTGGGTTACCATCAGGACCGCCCGGGTTGGGAGCCGCCCCCCGGTCCAGAGTTCAAAGAGCTCCCGGCGCAGGTTCTCGGCCGTAAGCACATCCAGGGCCGAGAAGGGCTCGTCCATAAGGAGGACTTCGGGGCCCACCACCAGGGCCCGGGCAAAGCCCACCCGCTGGCGCATCCCGCCCGAAAGCTCCTGGGGGTAGGCGGTTTCGAAGCCCTTAAGGCCCACCAGGTCGACCATCTCCCGGGCCCGCCGCTCCCGCTCCGGCTTCGGAACACCCCGGGCCAGCAGGCCCAGCTCGACGTTCCCCAGGACCGTTAGCCAGGGAAAGAGGGCAAAGGTTTGAAAGACCATGGCCGCCGCCGGGTTTATCCCATGCAGGGGCTCGCCCCGCACCAGCACCTGGCCCCGGGATGGGGGGATAAGGCCGGCCAGGATGCGCAGGAGGGTGGATTTCCCGCAACCGGAAGGCCCCAGCAGGGCGACAAACTCCCCTTCGGCGAGCTCCAGGGTTATCCGGTCCAGGACCAGCACCGGCTGGCCGTCGCCGTAAAACTTGGTGACCTGGTCGGCCTTGAGCAGAACAGCCCCCACAGCCTCAGTCCAGCCGGAATCGGGTTTCAGCCCAGCGGTAAAGCCGCCGCCAGAAGAGGCGGTTAAGGCCGACCACCAGAAGGGCCATGACCAGCGTGCCCGCCAGCAGGCCGGCCGTGTCCCCGGCCTCGGCCCGGGCGGTGATGAAGGCCCCAAGGCCCGCCGTCCGGTAGGCCTCGCGCCCAAAGCTTATATACTCCCCCACGACGGTGGCGTTCCAGACGGCCCCGGCGGCGGTAATAAGGCCCGTCACCAGGTGGACGAAAATCCCCGGCAAAAGCAGCAGCCGCCAGCGCTTCCACCCCGAGAGGCGAAAAATCCCTGCCGCTTCGAGCAGGCCGGTGGGTATCGCTAAAGTTCCGCCCACCACGTTAAAAAGAACATACCACTGGCTACCCAGAAGCATCAGGAGCAGGGCGGCCAGCTCCACCCCGGCCGGCAGCCGGATCACCAGCAATATCACCGCCGGGAAGAGGGCGGTGGCCGGGATGGAGGCCGCCAGCTGAATCAAGGGGAGCACCCGCCCGCCCACCTCCCGCCGTAGCCCCAGGGCAACCCCCGCCGGCACCGTCCACAGGAAGGCAAGGCTCAGGGCCAGGACGACCCGGCCGAAGCTCGCCCCGGCCCCGGCGGCCAGTTCGGCCCAGTCGGCAGGGTCCAGTTCGGCCAGAAGTCGGCCCGTCTCCACAAGGCCCCAGCCGACCAGGAACCCAAAGCCCAGCCCCAACGCCACCCAGGCCCAGCGGGACCGGCCGGGCTTCCGGGTCCTGGCCGGCGGCCGGTCCCCCAGCCGCAGGAAGAGGCGGTTTAAACCCTCGTCCACCCAGGCCACCATCGGCCCGAGGACCCACCGCCAGGCCCCCCGGGCCAGGGTGGAGCGCCTGAGCAGGCCGAGCACCGGCGAACCGGGGGGTCGCAGGCCGCCGGCCTGCTCGTACCGGAACCGGTCGGCCCAGTTCAGGAGGGGCCGCCAGAGGAGCTGGTCGATTAAGACCACCACGGCTATGAGGGTTAAAAGCCCCAGGCCCAGGGCCCCCACATGCCCGGCGTCGGCGGCCGCCCGCAGGTAGGCCCCGAGGCCCGGCAGCCGGAAGGACCGGGCCCCCACCCCGAACTGCTCGGCGGCCATCAGAAAGAACCAGCCGTTGGCCCAGCTCATCACCGAGTTAAGGATGAGGGGAATCAGGCCGAAGGAAAGCTCCAGGCGGGTGAAGCGCAGGTAGAAATTTAGAAATTTAGGCGGAAGATGGCGGCGGCCTCCCGAAGCTCCTGGGGCAGGGTGATTAAAGAGCCGTAGAAGCTAAAGGCCAGATTCCAGGCCTGGGAGGTGAAGATTAACAAAACGGCGGCCAGCTCCGGCCCCAGCAGGCTGCCGGGAAAGGGGGCCGTTGCGGCCAACACCGCGGCCGGAAAAAAGGAGAGGATGGGCACACTTTGCAAGATGTCCAGGGCCGGCAGCATCAGCCGTTCGGCCCGGCGGCTCCCGGCGGCCGCCCGGGCGTAGGCCAGGGCAAAGAGCAGCGAAAGGCCGTAGGCGGCCAGCATCCGCCCCACCGAAAGGAGGGCGTAGAAGGGCAGGGCCGCCGGCGAAAGCTCCACCTCGGCCGCCAGCCCGTAGGCGGCGGCTACCAGCCCGGCCAGAACCGCCAGGTCGGGCCAGTGGCCGGCAGTGCGAGCCAGAGGTACACCGGGGCGCAGAACCACACCCAAATTTAAACCCTATCTGGGAAAGCATCCGGCGGGGGGCCGAAGGGCCCGGGCCGGCCTCAGCGGCCCCTTCCGTCCGACCTCGGGCCGGCCCGGTTCAGGACTGGCGGCCCTGGTCGTCGGCCCGCCCGGCCTCCGGGGAAGCCTGCACCGAGCGGCGGAACTCCCGGACGGTGTCGCCCAGGGCCCGGCCGATGTCGGGCAGCTTGCCCGGCCCGAAAAGGATGAGCACGATGAGCAGAATCAAAAGCAGGTGACCGGGCTGAAAGAGACCCTCGATCATGGCGTATCTCCCGAAAGGATTTTAGACCCGCCGGGGCTCGGGCCAATCTTAAAGATACCCCTTTTCGGCTAAAAATTTTCTAAAAATTCGGCCGCGGCCCGGGCGGTTCGGGTTTAATCTTAATGAGACCGTTGCGGGGGTTTGGCCGTGGACTTAAAGGAGCTTATGACCAACCTTTTTGTGCCGGGCGTAAGCGTGGTCGAAAAAGTCATCAGGCCGCTGGTCGTTTACGGGTTTCTGGTGCTGGCGCTGCGGGCCGGGGGTCGGCGGGAGCTGGCCCAGCTCAACTCCTTCGACCTGGTGGTCCTGCTCACCATCTCCAACACCGTCCAGAATGCCATCATCGGCAACGACAACTCCCTGCTGGGCGGGCTTATCGGGGCGGCCACCCTGGTCCTGGTGAACGCCGCCGTCGTCCGGTACCTTTATCGGCACCCCGACCTGGAACGCAAGCTGGAAGGGGGCCCGGTCTGGCTGGTAAGGGACGGCCGGGTCATCGCCGAAAACCTGCGCCGGGAGCTGATAACCGAGGAGGAGCTTATGGCGGCCATCCGCCGCCAGGGCCTCAGCTCGGTGGAAGAATGCGACCAGGTGATCCTGGAGACGAGCGGGACCATCACGGTGGTCCCCCGCCGCCCCACCCCCGTCGAGGCCGTCCTGGCCCGCCTCGACCGCCTGGAGGCCCTGCTGGCCCGGCAGACGGCGGGCCAGGGGCCGGCCTAGTGGGCCTTAAGCCTTTACCAGAGGCCGGCCAAAACGGTTACGGCCCAGCCCAGCAGGTGGAAAGCCGCCGCGGCCGCCAGGCTGGGGAGCTCCAGCTCCACCCGGCCGAGTCGGACGGGCGGGGCAAACTCGGCAAAGGGGGTTGTGAGGGGCCCGGTCAGGGCGAAGGGGAGTTTAAGCAGGACCTGACCAAAGCCGTGAGCCTGGACGGAAAACATCACCAGAAAGAACCTGGCCAGCAGCAGGAAGGCCACCCCGTCGGCCAGGGCGGTCACCAGCCGGGCCGCGGCCGGGGCCGGACGGCCGGCCCGAACCCGGCCGGGGCCGGGTTCGGCGGGGCCCAGGACCAGGGCGGCCGCGGCCCCGATGATAAAGCCGCTGGCGTGGGCCCAGAAGGCGACGCCGCCGGTGGCCGGAACCCGGGTCACGGCCGCAGGCCGCTCAGAAGCTGGGTGACGAACTAGAGGGGCAGGAAAACTACGGGGACCAGAAAGATAAAGGCGGGGACGAGGGCCACCACCGAGGCCCCCGGGTAAAGGACCAGGTAGGCCCCGAGCACCCCGGCGATGGCCCCGCTGGCCCCCACCATGGGCGCGGCCGAGGGGGGGTGAAGGCCACCTGGACCAGGGCCGCCCCGACCCCGCAGGCCAGGTAGAAGGCCAGGTAAGGCAGGCGGCCCAGCCGGTCCTCGACGTTGTCGCCGAAAACCCAGAGAAAGAGCATATTGCCCAGCAGGTGGAACCAGCCGGCGTGAAGAAACTGGTGGGCGATGAGGGTAAGCCAGACCTCCCGGGGAACCCTGGGGTCGCCGGCCAGGGCCAGGGTGATGAGGCGGGGCACCAGGCCGTAGCGGTGGACGGCGGTGTCCAGGCGGGGCCCCAGGCTCAATTCCCAGAGGAAGGCCAGGACGCAGGCGGCGACCAGGCCCAGGGTAACGTAAGGGGCCCGGCGGACGGGGGCGGTATCGGTTAGCGGGATCACGGCAAGTTTAACCGAAGGGGACGATTCCCGTGAAACTGGTCATCAACGAGGACACCACATTTTCTTATCGGCGATGAGCGGGGGGATATTCCGCCCGGGGCCGACTTCGGCCTCTACCACGAGGATACCAGGTTTCTTTCGGCCTACACCTTCAGGCTCGACGGCAAAGCCCCGGTGTATCTTGCCGCCCGAACCACCGAATCGTACGCGGCGGCCCATTTTCTCACCAACCCGGCCCTGAGCTCGGTCCGGGCCGGCCAGCTGGGCATCGTCCGGCGCCGGCAGGTGGGCCGGGGGCTCCACGAGGATATCGACATCACCAACTACGGCGACGGGGAGGCCGCCTTCGACCTTGAGCTCCAGTTCGGGGCCGACTTTGCCCACATCTTCGACGTGAAGGGTCGGGTGGAAGGCCGGACCCGGACGCCCCCTGGGCGTCCGGGTCCGGGGTGGGCCCTGGGGGAAGGGGGGAGGAGCCTCCGGTTTGAGGCCCAGCGGTCCGGTTTTGCCCGGCGGCTGGTGGTAAACCTTTCGGCGGCCCCCGACTGGCGGGGCACCCGGGCCCGGTTCGGGCTGAGGCTCCGGCCCCACCAAGGCTGGCACCTTTGCGTCGATTTCCTGACCCTGGGGGAACACGACGGGCCGGCCGGGCCCACCTACACCTGCCGGGCGGGCCCGGCCGGCCGTTCTGGGGGACAGGCTCCGCCGCCACCGGGAGCTGGTGGAGCCGGCCCCCAGCCTCGAGACCGACAGCTATCTTCTCAAGCACGCCTACGAGCGGGCCGTCCACGACTTTGCCGCCCTGTGCGTCCGGGGGGAGGAGGTGGCCGGGGGCGGAACCTTGGTCGCGGCGGGCATCCCCTGGTTCGTGGCCCTCTTCGGCCGGGACTCCCTTATAACGGCTTACCAGACCGTTAATTTTTACCCGGAGGTGGCCCGGGGGTTCTCCAAACCCTGGCCCGCTACCAGGGCCGCCGCCTCGACCGGCGCCGGGCCGAGGAGCCGGGGAAAATCCTCCACGAGCACCGCTTCGGCATCGCCGGCGGCCACCGGGGCTTTCCGCCTTACCCTTACTACGGCTCGGTGGATGCCACGCCCCTGTTCCTGATGGTGGCCGCCGGCCTCTTCCGCCTCACCGGGGACCTGGAGTTTATCCGGTCCCTCCGGCCCAACCTGCTGGCCGCCCTGGGCTGGCTGGAAAGATACGGCGACCGGGACGGCGACGGCTACGTCGAGTATATCCGGGAATCTAAAGTCGGCCTGGAGAACCAGGGCTGGAAGGACTCGTGGGATTCGGTCCGGTTTCGGGACGGCCGCCTGGCCGAGCCGCCCATCGCCCTCTGCGAGGTCCAGGGCTACGCCTACGCCGCCCGGCTCGGGCTGGCCGAAGTTTTAGAGGCCCTGGGCGAAGGCGGGGAAGCGGCCCGGCTGCGGGCGGCGGCCGCCGGCCTTAAGGCCCGGTTTAACCAGGACTTCTGGCTGGAGGACCGGCAGTTTTTTGCCGAAGCCCTTGACGGCCGGAAAAACCGGGTCGATTCGCTGACGTCGAACGGCGGCCAGGCCCTCTGGACGGGCATCGTGGCCGGGGACAGGGCGGCCGAGGCGGTCCGGCGGCTCCTCGGCCCCGAATTCTTCTCGGGGTGGGGCATCCGAACGATGGCGGCCGGGGAGGGCGGCTACAACCCGGTCTCTTACCACAACGGGTCGGTCTGGCCCCACGACAACAGCCTGATCCTGGCCGGCCTGGCCCGCTACGGGTTTTACGACGGGGCCGCCCAGCTGACCGGGGCCCTCCTGGAAGCGCTGGGCTTTCAGCCGGAGTTCCGGTTCCCCGAGCTTTTCGCCGGCTACGGCCGGGATGAGGCCCCCTTTCCGGTGGACTACCCCACCGCCTGTCGACCCCAGGCCCGGGCCACCGGGAGCGTCTTTTTTTCGACGATGCTGGGCTGGGGGACGACCCCTGGGACCCGCCGGGCGCCCGGCGGGAGGCGTTCCTGCCGCCGGGGGTGGGCCGGGTGCGGCTGGCCGGGGTGTGGACCCGGGAGGGACGGGTCACCGTCGAGGCAGAGCGGGCAGGGAACACCGTAAGGCGACGGGTAACCGCCGGAGGTTAGGATAATGCGAGCCCTGGCGATAAGACCGGGAATCCCGGGGGTCTTTGCGGTGGAGCGGCCCGAGCCGGTCATCCGGGCGCCGGACGAAGTTAAAGTCCGGGTGCTCCTGGTGGGGGTCTGTGGAACCGACCGGGAGGAGGCGGCGGGGGGCCGGGCCCGGGCGCCCGAAGGGCAGGCCGAGCTGGTCATCGGCCACGAGATGCTCGGGCAGGTGGCGGGGGTCGGGCCGGCGGTCCGGGAGCTGAAGGCTGGGGACCTGGCCGTCTTCACCGTGCGCCGGGGCTGCGGGCAGGACCTGCCCTGCCTTCTGGGCCGGCCGGATATGTGCCGGACGGGGGCTTACCGGGAGCGGGGCATCTGGGGCCTGGACGGCTTTCAGGCCGAGTATGTGGTGGACCGGGAAGCTTATGCGGTCAGGGTTCCGGCGGAGCTGGCCGAGCTTGGGGTACTGGTCGAGCCCCTTTCGGTGGCCGAGAAGGCCGTAGACGAGGCGGTTCGGGTCCAGGCGGCCCGGCTGCCGGAGGCCGGGGCCACCCCCACCTGGCTTTTCGGCCGCCGGTGCCTGGTGGTGGGGCTGGGGCCCATCGGCCTGCTGGGGGCGCTGGTTTTAAGGCTGAGGGGGTCCGAAGTCTGCGGCCTGGACGTGGTCGACCCGGAGAGCCCGCGGGCCCGCTGGCTCGGGGACATTGGCGGCCGTTACATCGACGGCCGCCGGGTCCGGCCGGAAAACCTTCCCGAAACCGTGGGCGCCTTTGACTTAATCTTCGAGGCGGCCGGGGTGGCCGCGCTGGACTTTAACCTGGTCGAAGCCCTGAGCCCCGACGGAACGCTGGTTCTCACGGGAATTCCGGGGGACGACCGGCCGTTCCAGCTACCGGGCGGGGAGGTGGCCCGCCGGCTGGTGCTGGGGAACCTGGTCATGGTGGGGAGCGTGAATGCGGCCCGGGACCACTACCGGCTGGCCGTGGATGACCTGGTGACCGGGACGTGCCGCTGGGGTAAAGACTTTCTGGGCCGGCTGGTCACCCACCGGCACCCGGCGGATGCGGCCTCCCAAGCCTTCGGCCGCCACCCGCCCGACGAGATAAAGGCCGTAATAAACTGGGCCGCGAGCGCCGGCCAGCCTTCGTAAGGGCACCCCCAGGGCCTTGCCGTTTTTGGCGCCAACCCCTTGCGGGCCCATCGTCCTTTAGGGACGCACGGGCGCGCGTCCCTGCCCCATCAAGGACAACGGGCAAGCCCTGAGACTCCCGCCCCCGGTGGAAACCGGCGAGGGCTGCCCCGTATAATAAACCCGACTTGTTAGTCGGTTTTCGGAGGTTAGGCCATGACCTATAGCTGCGGCCGGCGCGAGTTTCTAAGGCTCGGTCTGGCGGCCGGGCTCGGCCTTACGGCCGGCTGTCTTCCGGCCTCCCCGCCGCCGGCCCCGGAACCGGCCCGGCCGGCCGGGGGACCCAGGTACGGCGGCATCCTCACGGTTCGGATTGACGGGGACCCGCCCCACTTCGACATCCACCAGGCCTCCACCTCTTCAGTCCTCTGGCCCCTGGCCCCGTGCTATAACCTGCTGGTGCAGTATGACCCGCAGGACCCGGATAAAATCGTTCCCGACCTGGCCGAGCGCTGGGAAGTAAGCCCCGACGGCAAAATTTACACCTTCTATCTTAGGCGGGGCGTGAAGTTTCACCACGGCAAGCCCTTCACCGCCCGGGACGTTCGGGCCAGCTTTGAGCGGGTCATCCGGCCGCCCCAGGGGGTTATCAGCCCCCGGCGGGGGGTGCTGGGGGTGGTGGACGGCATTGAGGTCGTCGACGATTATACGGTCCGGTTTATCCTTAAGCGGCCGGCCCCGTCGCTTTTGGCCAACCTGGCTCAGGGCTGGAATGTCATCTACCCGGAAGATATCCTCGAGGCCAAGGGCGACATGAAAAAGGACGTGGTCGGCACCGGGCCCTTTAAATTCAAGGCCTACACGCCTGGGGTCAGCATCGAGCTTGACCGCAACCCCGAATACCACGTGCCAGGCCGGCCCTACCTGGACGGCATAAAATTTTTTGTAATTCCGGACCCGAACACGGCCCTGGCGGCTTTTATCTCAGGCCAGCTCCTGATGTACCGGCCGGGCGTGCCCGCCGAGGCCGAGGAGGCCAAACGGACCCTGGGTGACCGGATCGGGATTCAGTAAAGTAAACGGGCTCATCTTTGACTCTTTAAACCTCAATGCCCGGCGGAAGCCCTGGGACGACCCGCGGGTCCGGCAAGCCGTCTCCCTGGCCATCGACCGGAACGCGGCCATTGCCGTCCTCGCCCAGGGAGAGGGGGCAGTTGGGGGCGCCATGCCGGCCGGCGGGCAGTGGGCCCTGCCGGCCGATGAGCTCGGCAAGCTCCCCGGCTACCGGCCCGATAAGGGGGCCGAGCTGGCCGAGGCCCGCCGGCTGCTGGCGGAAGCCGGCTACGGTGGCCCCTTGCGGGCGACCCTCTTAACCCGCAAGGGGGCCGAGTGGGAGCCGGCCTCGGTTTTCATCCGGGATCAGCTGGCCAGAATCGGCATCGACGCAACCCTTAACGTGCAGGAGACGGCCACGGCCTTCGGCCTGCTTAACCGGGGCGAATTCGACCTGGCCCCCTGGGTCCACGCCGTCGCCGTCGACGACCCGGACGCCATCTTCGGCGAGTTTTATCTGTGCGAAAGCGAACGGAACTATTCGGCCGTCTGCCTGTCGGAACTGGATGCCCTCTTTCAGCGTCAGTCCCAGGAGCCGAACCCGGCCGAACGGAAGAAGCTGGTCTGGGAGCTGGACCGCAAGGCGCTGCTGGGAAACATAAAAGTCATCATCGGGTGGCGCTTCGACCGCTTGTTGCACTGGCAGACGGTCAAAAACTACCGCCGACATCCGAGTTTGTATAACAACCAAAAATTTCAGGACATCTGGCTCGAACAATAAACTACTGGAGGCAAGGTTATGTCTGAGTTCCAGGATATTATTTACGAGAAAAAAGAAGGCGTGGCCTTTGTTAGGATAAACCGTCCGCAGGTGCTTAATGCTTTCAGGCCCCTTACAATTGAGGAGATGCGGGCGGCGTTTCTGGATGCCTGGTACGACGATCAGGTCGGGGTGGTGGTTCTGACCGGGACCGGGGGAAACTTCTGCGTGGGGGGCGACGTGAAGGTCCGGGGTGGGGGCGGCTACGTGGATACGGCCGGACGGCCTCGACTCCAGGTAACCCACCTGCACCGGCTCATCCGGGAGATTCCGAAGCCGGTCATCGCCATGGTGGACGGCTACGCCATCGGCGGCGGCCATGTCCTCCACGTCCTGTGCGACCTGACCATCGCGTCCACCCGGGCCGTCTTCGGGCAGGTCGGCCCCAAGTTCGGCAGCTTTGACGCCGGCTTCGGGGCGATTTACCTGGCCCGAATTGTGGGCGAGAAAAAGGCCCGGGAGATCTGGTACCTCTGCCGGCAGTACACCGCCCAAGAGGCCCTGGAAATGGGGCTGGTGAACAAGGTGGTGCCGCCCGAGGAGCTCGAAGAGGAAGTGATGCGCTGGGCCCGGGAGCTTCTTAAGCGGAGCCCCACGGCCCTGCGATTCTTAAAGCACGCCTTTAACGCCGATACCGACCACGTCTACGGCATTCAGAACCTGGCCCACGGGGCTACCTCCCTGTTCTACCTGACCGAGGAGTGCCAGGAGGGAACCCGGGCCTTTCTCGAAAAGCGGGAGCCCGATTACTCCCGCTTCCGGTTCCACCCGTGGTAATGGGGTTTTGGGGGCGAATTAAACCCTGGTTGCTGGCCAGCCGGCCTTTCAGCCTGACGGCATCGGTGGCACCGGTTCTGGTCGGTTCGGCCCTCGCCTTTAGGGCCGGGGCGTTCGATTGGGGAAGGTTTGGGCTGGTGCTGGTCGGGGCGGTGCTGGTTCAGGTCGGGACCAACCTGGTGGATGAGTACGCCGACCACCTGCGGCCGGCGGGACAGTATAAACTGGCGGCGCCTTATAAGGTTATCGCCCGGGGCCTGCTTTCGCCGGGGCAGGTTCGGGCCGGGGCCCTGGCCGCCTTCGGCCTGGCAACGGCCATCGGCCTCTACCTGGTTCTGGCCGCCGGCTGGGGTCTGCTCGCCTTGTGTCTGGCCAGCCTGGCCGCGGCCTACCTCTACGCCGGCGGCCCTAAACCCCTGGGCGACCTGGGCCTCGGCTGGCCCCTGGTTTTTACCTTTATGGGCCCGGTGATGGTTGCGGGGGCTTACTACGCTCAGGTGGGGGGCTTTTCGGCCGAAGCCTGGGCTTTCGGGGTGCCCGTGGGCTTTCTGGTGACGGCAATCCTGGCGGCCAACGACCTGCGAGACCATGAAGAAGACCTGGCCGCCGGCCGGGCGACGCCGGTGGTGCGGTTCGGCTTCGGGTTCGGCCGTCTGGCCTGGACATTCCTGACGGGCGGGGCTTTTATCAGCCAGGGGATTCTGGCTTTGGGCACTGGGCCGGCCCTGCTTCTGCCGCTGGCGGCGGTACCGCCGGCCTTTCAGACGGCCCGGCGCGTCTGGTCGGCCCGAACCCGGCCGGAGCGGGCGGTGATTTTGCCCCGGACGGCGGCCCTGCATGGCTGGTTCGGCTTGCTTACGGCCGTTGCGGTCTTAGTAAGAAGCAGCTAATCGGGTTTCAGGTCGATAGTGCTGGCCAGGAGCTCCACCAGCCGGCCGTAGCTTTCCTCCAGGGAAGCCGGCTCGCCGGTTGAGACCCAGCGCAGGAGAAGCTGGTAAAGGGCCCCGAACCAGGCGACACTTATCAGGTCGGTATCCACCGGCCGGACCCGGCCCTGCCGGATGGCGGCCTCAAGCTGCTCCCTGATAAAGCGGATAAAAAGCTCGTAGATTTCCCGGAGCCGCGCCTGGAAGGCCGGTCCGGCCCCAAAGCCCTCCACGAGGAAGAGCCGGGCCAGGGGCCGGTGGGAGGTTATCGTCTGGACGAAGACTGCCAGGCCCCGCTCCAGCTTGGCGATGGGGTCGTCGACGTCCCGGATAGCCCCCTCAATCTTCGAAAGGAGAAGGCGGGCGGCGTAATCGAGGAGGGCCGAAAAGAGTTCGCCCTTGCTGGGGAAGTGGAAATAGAGGCCGCCCTTGGAGGTGCTGGCCGCCCGGGCCACGTCGTCGACGGTGGTGCCGTGGTAGCCGTTCTCGGCGAAGAGCCGGAGGGCGGCCTCGAGGATCTCCCGGTCGCGGACGACCCAGCGGGCCTGTCTGGCGCGGGGGCTACGCACGGGTGCAGGTAAGGACCCATTCGGCGTTGCGGGCCAAAGAATCCTGGGCCAGGTCGAGAATCCGCTCGACGTTAGGGTCGGCGATCCGGTAGTAAATCCGCTGGCCCTGGCGGCGGGTAGCCACAAAGCCGCACCAGCGCAGGCAGGCCAGGTGGTTGGAGATCCGGGGCTGTTTCATCCCGAGGGTCTCGCACAGTTCCTCTACGCTCCGCTCGCCCCCGCGCAGGACCTCGAGGATGGCGAGGCGGACCGGGTCGGCCAGGCCCCGGAACCACTTGGCCAGGAGTTCCAGGCGGCTGAACTCATCGGTGTCGGACTCCCCGGTCGGGACGGTCTTAACCTTTTCGGCCATGGCCTTGCCTTTCGGACTGGTCTTATCAGACCAGATTATATCACGATACTGTAATCACGGCCGGGGCTATTAGCATGCCCGGGGCCCGCCAGCCCCCATGTAAGGGCCGGATTTTTGTGGAAAAGTTCCCTAAAAATCACCCACTCCCGGTAAAATTTTGCTATATTGGTGGTGCGATACTAACACCCGATGGGTGGTTGGGAGGTAGGATGTATGTCGGTTGGTCTGATTCTCCTCATTTTGCTTCTCCTATTGCTGGTAGGCGCCCTGCCCACATGGGGCTACAGCCGCAACTGGGGATATTTTCCGAGCGGGATTGTCGGCCTGTTGCTGGTTTTGGTTCTCGTGTTGGTCCTTCTGGGCCGCTTTTAAAAAATTTGGGTGGATAGGGGGGTAGAACTTTGGCCCACGGTCACGAACCCCCGGGCATTCCGGCGGTGAAGGCCCCGGTTTTGGGGTTGGGTTAATTGCCGGGCTATTGGTGGTGGCCATCATCGTTATCGTTGCGGTCTGGCTGCTTCTGGGCGGAAGCGTTCCCCGGGCGCCGGAAGCGCCCCGGGCCAGCCTGGGGCCGGTCAGCAGGCGACGCCGCAGGCGCCGCAGCTGCCCGGCGTTCAGGTGACCCCGCAGGCGCCGACGGCTCCGACGCCTAGCGGGACCCCTGGGCGGTGAGGGTGTCCTGGGTGGGGGTCGGCAAAGACCCCGTCCCCCTCAGGGACCGGATAACCGCAGTGAAAACCCAAAATGAAAGGGGGTGTACGGTTTGGCTATCCCGGTCATATTGTTCATTGTTGGCGTCCTGCTGGCCCTCTGGTTTTTGCTCGTGCTGGCCGGTTCGTTTATCGACCTGCTCATCTGGGTGGTGGTCGGCCTTATCGCCGGCTGGATTGCCAGCATGATCATGCGGACGGAGCAGGGGATAATCGGCGACATCCTGGTCGGGCTGGCAGGGGCCCTCATCGGGGGCGCCCTTTACAGCCTGGTGACCGGCCAGAGCACCGGCGGACCCCTGAGCCTGACCAACCTGGTTATGGCCGTCATCGGGGCCGTTATCCTGCTGGCCGTCCTTAAGGCCATCCGGGGCTGTCAAATCGCTTAACAAGGCCAGGCCCCGTTTTGGGCCGGGGAGCGGGCCCGCCGGACGGTGCGGTGCAAGACCGCCCTTCGGCGGGCCCGTTGCCGACTATAATCAGGCGTTTGATACCCGAGGGCTGACATGAGTGTCGTCGACCCATATCAAATCAAGGTCCGTTATGGGGAGATTCTAGTAGAGCAGACCGAATGCGTGGCCGAAGGGGACCGGCTTCGACTCAAGACTCCTTTGCTGTTGCCCGATGGGCGCAATATTCAAGTTTACATCCGGACCGGCCCCAACTGGACGGTAGTAGTTTCAGACGGGGGGGTGCTACCGAACAACTTACGGTGTTTTCCAGTTTTGAGGACGAGCTACGAGCTCGGCATGCTAAACTCGTCGAGCTTGCCCACCAATTCGGGATTGATTACTCGGGTGGTGAGCTGAGGTTTATGTCCAACGATTTGGGTGAAGCCTTAAGACGCATTTCGACCCTGGCCAGGGCCGTACTTGGCGTTATGTGTATGTTGGTGGGGAATTAAGGCTTGGCTAGATTTGTCTTCAAAGAAGTCGTCAGGTCGGGAAAAGAGGTCCGAGCCAGAACTTTTATGTTGCCCTTCTCCGAACTTATTGGGCATCGGTTAGAGGCCGACGGTCGGTTCGAATTTAGGGTCGGGGACTTGGCCGTCGATCTTAAGACGCCCGAAGGACTCGTTACGGCCGGGCTCGTCCGGCCGAAAACGGGCGGGCCCAAAGCCTGTCCCTGGGACCGGGTCCGGGTGGACCGGTCGGCCCGACGCCTTCGGTTGGAGGGGGACGGCTTTTCCGGGCTTCCGGAGGAACAGGTGGGTCAACTGGTGCTGTTAAAAAGGGACATCCTGGATGCCTTGGTGATCGACCTGGCCAACCGCCGGGCGGCCCGGGCCAACGACCTCTGGCTGGGGGCGTCCGGTGGGAGGTGGCGGCTGGTTGGGGTTGAGTTGGGGCCGCGGGCGGTCCTCCGGCGGGTCAGTCGCGGCCTGCTGGGCCGGGGCCCTGGGTCGGGTTTGGTCCCCTGGGAGGATATTGAGCTTTTACGGGGGGACCCGGCGGCGGCCCGGGCCGGCCGCGACTACCACCGGCAACTGGCCAGGCTGAGTCCGGGGGAAATAGCCCGATTGCTTGTTCTGCTGCCTTACATCCATGCCGCCGAGGCGTTGACCCTGCTGCCGGAGTCGAAGGCGGCCGACGTATTTGAGGCCATGGGCCTTCAGCGGCAAGTTCAGGTGGCCGATGAGCTCGGCCGGGAAACTTTGGGGAGGCTGTTGAGCCTGATGGCCCCGAACCTGGCGGCCGCCTTTTTGCGACGGCTCGACCTGGCGCAGGCCCGGGAACTGCTGGAGGCCCTGCCCAAGGAGCGGGCGGTGAGGGTCGAACAGCTTCTCCGGTACCCGGCGGATACTGCCGGGGGCTAATGACCAACGAATTCGTTACCGTAGAAGCCGGCCTTACCGCCGGCGAGGCCCTGGCCGCCTTGCGGGATGCCCTGCGGGAGCCGGACTTTGTCTATTTTATCTACGCGGTTGCCGCCAAAAACGACCGACGGCTGGCAGGTGTCGTGAGCCTGCGGGACCTGGTGGTGGCCGATGCCGACCGTCCCCTCTCGGACCTTATGACCCGGGATGTGGAGGTTATTCGGGTCGGCGAGCGGGCCGACCGGGCCGCCTGGCGGGTCGTGGAAACCCAGCTGGCAGCCCTGCCGGTGGTTGACGAGGCGGGTCTGATTGTGGGGGTCTTGACGGTGGATGCGGCCGTGGCCGCAATTGCCCCGCCGGTCTGGCGGGCGCAGGCACCCCGGCTTTTTGCTTGAGGGGGGAGGCTTTTTGGGGGGTTCGGCTGAACATTCGGGGACGCAGCGTGGTCCTGTACGGCCTGAGGCGGCCCCTGCCCGGTTTTCTTGGCTGGGTCCTAGTCTTAGGCCCGGGCATCATCGCCGCCTGCGCCGGGAACGATGCCGGTGGCATCGCCACCTACAGCTAGGTGGGTGCCCGGTTCGGCTACGACTTTCTTTGGCTGCTGGTGCCTATAACCGCGGCCCTGATGGTTATTCAAGAAACTTGCGCCCGGATTGGGGCCGCGACCGGGCGGGGTCTGCTGGACCTGGTCCGGGAGGTCTTCGGCCTGGGCTGGTCGCTGTTTGCGGTGGGGCTTGTGGCCATTGCCAACGCCGGGCTTGCGGTGAGCGAGTTTTTGGGCATCGGGGCGGCGGCCGACCTTCTGGGCATCAGCCCCTACCTGGCGGCGCCCCTGACCGCCGGCCTTATCTGGTACCTGGTCGTCCACGGAAGCTACCGGTCGGTGGAGAAGATTTTCATTGGGATGGCCCTCGTTTTCCTGGCCTATCCGGCCTCGGCGGTTATAGCCGGGCCCGACTGGTCGGAAGTTGTCCGGGGGCTGGTGCCCCGGGTTCGGTTGGAGCCGGAGTTTCTGGCGATGGCCGTTGCCCTACTGGGGACAACCATTACCCCGTACATGCAGGTTTTCCAGCAGGGTTCGGTGGTTGATAAGGGTGTGAGCCGGGCCCGCTCCGGTCCGTAGCGGGCGGATGCTTACCTGGGGTCGGCGATTTCAAACCTGGTTTCGGTATTTATTATCGTTGCCACCGCCGCAACCCTCTATGGGTCGGGAACCGGGGTGGAAAGCGCCGCGGATGCGGCCCGGGCCCTGCGGCCGGTGGCGGGGGATGCGGCTGAGGTCCTGTTCGCCGTCGGACTGTTTGGGGCGTCGGCCCTGGCCGCGGGAGTTCTGCCCCTGGCCACCGCCTACGCCGTAAGCGAAACTTTCGGCCTGCCGAAAGGGGTGGACCTGGATTTCCGGCGGGCACCGGTCTTTCTCTGGACCTTCACCGGCCTCATCGGTTTCGCGGGGGGTGTGCCCTTAATCCCCGGTCTGCCCGTTATCGACCTGCTGGTCAGGTTGCAGGTGCTCAACGGCCTGCTTTTGCCGGCTGTGTTATTCTTCGTCCTCCGCTTGGCCAACAACCCGAAACTGATGGGCAGGCTTAAAAATAAGCGGACCGAGAACGCCGTGGGCTGGGGAAGCCTCGGGCTTATATCCCTGGCGGCGGGAAGCTACCTGGCCGCCCAGCTTGGGTCTATCCTCGGGCCCGGCTAGCCAAATTTTTTGAATAGAACAATTGTGCAGTTTTTAAAGGTTTGGGGGAACACTATTAACCGGCAAGGTTATGAGTGGAGGTTCGGTTAGTGAATTGGGATACGGTGAGCATTTCCGAGCGGAACCTGGGCCGGGGCAGTCGGATGCTGCGGGTTCGGGGGGCGGGCTTCAGCCTGGCGCTGGTGATCCCGGCGCCGCCCCGGCCGCCCAGACCCCGGCCGAATTTTATTCCGCCCGCCTTGGCCCGGCTGAGCGGCCCCTCTTCGAGCACGCCTTAAAGCTTGAGGGCCTGGACCAGGAGATCGCCCTGCTCCGCCTCCGGATTCGGCAGGACCTGGACGACCCCAAGGGCCTGATGCGGGGGATCGACCTGCTGGTTAAGGCCCTGCGGACCCGCTACTGACTTGGGCCCGACCAGTCGGAGCGGATTTACCGGGCCATCGTGGAGGTGCTGGAGGGCCTTGGGGAGGGGCTGGACGGCCCCGCCGGCGCGCCGGAGTGATGGTGAGCGGGGCGGTGTTTCGCCTCGGGCGGGGCGGAGGCGGGCGGTGAGCGGCCTGCGGGAAGCCGTCGCCCAGCTTACCCGGCGGCTCGTCCGCCCGACTCCGCCCCGCCCCCCGCTGCCGGAGGTTCAGCCGTGCTGCGCCTATGAGCTGGTCACCCGGCAGATGCTGGAGGATATGCGGGCCGAGCTGGCCGAGCTCAAGGCCCGGGTAAACGGGTTGCTTTTCATGCTGGCCGGGGCGATCCTGCTGGACGTTATCCTGCGGCTGGCTCGGCCGGGATGATGCCGCCCCTGCGGCCCTACCAGCTGGAGCCCTTCCGGGCCATCTGGGGGTCGGTTCGGGCGGGGGCCGGCTTAAGCTTTTCGGTGATGATGGCCCGGCAGGCGGGCAAGAATGAGCTTTCGGCTCAGCTGGAGGTTCGGCTGCTTTTAAGGTTTGCCCCCTTTGGGGGCGACGGGATAAAGGCCAGCCCCACCTTTCGGCCCCAAACCTTAAATTCCCTGGACCGGCTTAAGGCTAGGCTGGATGATGCCGGCCTGGGGGGCCTCTGGCGGGCCGAGCGGGGCTACACCGTGCGCCTCGGCCGGGCCCGGATGGTCTTTCTTTCGGCCGAGCCCTCCGCCCGGGTGATGGGCCACACCGCCGGCCTCATCCTGGAGGTGGACGAAGCCCAGGACGTGCTTGCGGAGAAGTTTGACAAGGACTTCCGGCCGATGGGGGCGGCCGCCAACGCCACCACCGTCTATTACGGCACCCCCTGGGACGGAAATTCCCTGCTGGAACAGGTCAAGGCCCGGCATCTGGAGCTGGAGGGCCGGGACGGGATTCGCCGCCACTTTGAGTACGACTGGGAGACGGTGGCCCGCTACAATCCGGCCTCCGGCCGCTACGTGCGGGCCGAGCGGGCGCGCCTGGGCGAGGCCCATCCCCTCTTTCAGACCCAGTATGCGCTCAGGCCGGTGGCCGCCCTCAGCCGGACCTTCGATGGGGCCGACCTGCGCCTCCTGGCCGGCGAGCACCCCCGGCTTCTGGGCCCGGCGGCCGGGGAGCAGTACGTTGTGGGGCTGGACCTGGCCGGCCAGGCCTGGGACGAGCTGCGGGGGCTGGGCGGCTGGGACCCAGCCGGACGCCGGGACTCGACGGTGGTTACGGTGGGCCGGGTGAGGACCGGCAATTTCGGCCCGGTCCTTGAAATCGTCCACCACGAGGTCTTTACCGGCCTGCGCCACGACATCCTGGTCCCCAGGCTGGTGGAGGTCATCCGCCGCTGGCGGCCGGAGGCCGTGGCCGCCGACGCCACCGGTCTGGGCCAGCCCATCGTCGGCCTGCTGGGGGCCGAATTCGGGCGGCGGGTCGTCTTGCCGGTGGTGTTCACGGCGGCCCGGAAAAGCGGCCTTGCGGCCGAGCTTATCGCGGCGGTGAAGGCCGGCCGGCTCAAGGTCTATGCGGACGCTTCGGCCGGGCGGGCCGAGTTCCTGCGCCAGTTCGGGCTGGCCCGGACGAGGGCCCGGCCGGGGGGCCACCTGGAGGTGGCGGTGGACCCGGCCGAAGGCCACGATGACTTTTTAATTTCGGCCGCCCTGGGCCTGGAGGCCGCCGGGCAGGTCCGGCCCCGGCGGGCCCGGGGCTGCCCGGCGGCGGGGGCCGGGCCGTGAAGGAGGATTTCGATGGCTGAGGACCTGCCCCGGCTGATCCGACGGCTGGACCTGGACCGGATGCGCCGCTACCAGGAGGCGCTGGGGCTTTACGCCGGCACCCACTGGCCCGAGGGGCCCGGCCGCGGCCGCCGGCGGACCCTGACCGTGAACTACATCCGAACGGTGATTGATAAGGTTGCGACTTACTTAATGGCGGGGCGGGCGGTGGTAATTGAGCCGGCCGACCCGTCCGAGGCGGCCCTGGCCCGGGCCACCGAGGCCGCCCTGCGGGAGGTGGCCGAGCAGAACGAGCTGGACTGGCTGGAGCTGGAGACCGAGGTCGATACGGCGGTGCTGGGCGACGGGGCTTATAAAGTCTGGTGGGACCCCGGGGCCGGGCAGGTTCGGGTTTCGGCCCCGGATGTCCAGGGCCTGTACGCCTGGCCGGACCCGGCCTCGCCCTTTGGGCCCCGGCGGGCCGTTCTGCGCCAGCTGCTGCCGGCCGCCGAGGTTGAGGCCCGGTTCGGGGTTGGGGCCGACCGGGAAGAGGTGGAGGTTATCGAGGACTGGACGGCCGGGCAGTTTCAGGTCTGGGTGGACGGCCGGCCCCGGCCGGCCCGGCCGAACCCTTACGGGTTTATTCCCGTTGTGGTCTTCCCCAACGTGCGCAGGCCCAAATCTTTCTGGGGCGAATCGGATGCGCTGGTCCTTAAGGAGGTCCAGCTGGAGCTTAACCGGGCCTTCACCCAGCTTTCCCGGATAATGGAGGTTTCGGGCAACCCCATTGCGGTCCTTTCGGGGGTTACCGAGGCCGAGGATATTGCCGTCCAGCCGGGGGCCGTCTGGACCCTGCCGGAGGATGCCAAGGCTTATCTGCTGGACCTGCTGGCCAACGGGGCGGCCCAGCTCCACCTGGAATATATCAATGCCCTCTACCGGATGCTTCACGACCAGGCCGAGGTTCCCCGGACGGCCTTTGGGGACAATCAGCGCAACCTTTCGGGGGTGGC
The DNA here is from genome assembly GCA_034434875.1 of Dehalococcoidia bacterium. Taxonomy (GTDB): domain Bacteria; phylum Chloroflexota; class Dehalococcoidia; order JAUQQI01; family JAUQQI01; genus JAUQQI01. The sequence goes on from DAOTYJ010000029.1 coordinate 44,082, forward strand.
GCTGGAGGTGGAGATGCCGCCCCTTTACCAGCGGGTTCAGCGCAAGCGGCTCATCCGGACGGCGGTTTACAAGCGGCGAAACGAGTTTATCCTGCGGCTTTTAGAGCAGTTCACCGGGCGGCGCTTTCTGCACCGGCAGCGGGTGGTGTGGGGGCAGGTGACGCCCCGGGACGAGTCCCGGCGGGTGGCCGATTTTGGGCTGCTGGTGGAGCGGGGCCTGCGGTCCCGGCGGGGGCTGATGGACGAGCTTGGGGTGGCCGACGCCGAGGCCGAATTCGGCCGCTGGCTCGAAGAGCAGAACCGACTGGGGCCCGGTCGCGGCGAAGGTCAAGGTTAGCAAGCCTTCGCCACATTCGGCAGAATATTCGCCTAACGGCTTGCCCCAGTCGCCAACCCCGGCCTACAATATCGTGTCGGAGAGCAATCGGTTGGGAGGATGACCCCGTGGAAGGTGACGAGCTGGATCTGGGGCCGGTCCTTGATTCCCTCCGCCGTCGGCTCCTTATTTTGTTGCTTTTTGCCCTCGCCGGAGCCCTTTCCGCCCTGCTCCTCACCCGCTTCTTTATGCAACCCATATACCGGGCCTCCGCCCGCATCCTCGTCGAATCGGGACAGGCCCCGGCCTTGACGGCCGCCGGCGCCATACCCGTTGCCGCCGATACCTACGTGGAGCTGGTCCGGGGCGAGTGGCTCAAGCGTGAAGTCGCCCGCAGGCTTGACCTCCCCCTTTCGGGAAGCCTTCCCTTCGAACTTGCAGCCCGCTCCGTTCGGGGCACCCAGATGGTCGTCCTTGAGGCCGAAAGTCCCGACCCGAAGCTGGCGTCCGACGCCGCCCGGGCCGTCCTGTCGGTCCTTCAGGAGCTGGTCCGCCAGCGCCAGGCGGAGCGATTTGCCGCCGCCGAGCAGCGGCTTGAGGGCCAGATCGGGGAGCTTACCGCCGAGCTTAACCGGGTTCGGGGGGCCCTCGCCCAGGCGAGGTCGGAGGCAGAGCGGGCCGCCCTTGCGGACCAGGCCAGCCGACTTCAGGCGGCCTTAGGCCAGCTTCAGGCCAGCTACGGGAACCTGAAGCTGGCCCAGGCTCAGGCGGGCGACCTGATCATCGTCCTGGAGCCCCCCGCTACGCCCGAGCGGCCCGTGCGCCCCGCCCCCCTTTTAAACGCCGCGGTCGGCGGCTCCCTTGGTCTGTTGCTGGGGATAGCTTATGCGGCGGCCGCGGCGGTTTTGGACCGCCGGTTCCGGGGGCTTAAAGAGGTTGAGGAGATGTTGCGGCTGCCGGTTCTCGCCGCCCTCTACCGGGAGAATCCAGGTTCTGGGGGGGGTTATAATGCCGAGGCGTTTCGCATTCTGCGGACAAACATTCGGTTCTCGGCGGCGGACCGGCCCCTTAAGGTCGTGGGAGTGGGGGCGGTGGAGCCGGAGGCGGGCAAGACCACGGTGGCGGTGGGCCTGGCCCGGGCGCTGGCAGCTCTGGGCCAGCGGATTCTGCTGGCGGACGCCGACCTGCGGCGGCCGTCTCTGCACGACCTTTTTGGGCTTGGCCGTTCGCCGGGCCTATCGGACTGGCTGGTAAACCCGGCCCTTGAGGCCGAAAGGGTTCTGCGCCCGGTGGGGGAGGGGCTGTGGGTGCTTCCGGCGGGAACCCCGGCCCCGAATCCGGCGGACCTGCTGGCATCCCGGCGTTTTGGGGAGCTCATCCGGCTTCTGGCCGGGGAGTTCGACCTGGTTGTACTGGACAGCGCCCCGGCGGTGGCGGGGGCCGACCTGCTGAACGTGGCCGCGGCGGCCGACGGGTTTATCCTGGTCGTAAGCCTGGGTCTGACGGAGCGGGAGGAGGCCGGGCGACTGACGGCTCAGCTTAAAGGCGAAGGTGTCAGGATTCTGGGGGTGGTAGTTAACCGGGTCGAGCCGAAGGGGACCCGTTATTATTACTACCATGAGGGTGGCCGGAGGCTTAGGCTCCGGCTCCGCTGGCCCCTGGCCCGCCGGGGATAGCCCGGCGTCCGGGCCCGCCGGTGGGATTCGGGTTGAGGCGGAGGTTAAGGCGGTTCTTAATCGGGCCGGGCCGGTGGTATTTTTAGAATCAAACCTGCTGGCCACCGGCCTTCCGCCCGAAGACGGACGCCGGGCCCTGGCCGCCATGGCCGAGGCGGTCCGGTCGGCCGGGGCGGTGCCGGCCGTGGTCGGGGTGGTCCGGGGCGAACCCAGGGCGGGCCTGGGGGAGGCCGAAATCGCCGAGATAATCCGCTCGGGGCAGAAGCTGGGCCCCGCCGACCTGGGACCGGCCCTGGCCGCCGGCCTCACCGGGGGGACCACCGCCGGGCTCACGCTGCTTTTAGCCGCCCACCTTACCCCCTGGCCCATCCTGGCCACCGGCGGAATCGGGGGCGTGGGGGCCGACGACCCCGCCGACGTCTCCGCCGACCTGTGGGCCCTCGGCCGCTACCCGGGCCTGGTGGTCTGCAGCGGCCCGAAACTGCCGGCCGACGCCCGGGCGACCCTGGAGTGGCTGGAGACCCGGGGCGTCCCCGTCGTCGGCTACCGGACCGGGCGGCTTCCCAGGTTTTTCGTCGCCGACGGGCCGCCCCTCCGCCACCGGGTCGAGACGGCCGAGGCGGCGGTGGCGGCCTGGGTTGCCCACCGCCGGTTCGGGGGCGCAGGCCTGCTTCTGGCCGTCCCGCCCCCCAGCCCGGCCCCGCCCGAAATCGAGGGCTGGACGGCCGCCGCCCTTGAGGCCGCCCGGTGGGCGGCAAAAACCGGGTCCGATTTAACCCCCCTCTTCTTGCAGAATCTGGCCCGCCTTTCCGGGGGCCTCACCGTCGGGGTGAATATCGGGCTCCTGCGGGAGAATGCGGCGGTGGCCGCCCGGTGCGCCCAGGCCCTGAGCCGGGGATAGACCCGGTAGCTCGGCCGTCGGCCCCGGCAGGTCGGTGTGCTATAATCCCCTCTGGTATGGGCGGCCGCCTACCGCTCCGGCTGGCACTGTTGCGGCTGGTCCTCATCGTGCTGACCGCCCTCTGGACGGCCGGGGCAACGGTATTTGCGCTGATCTTCCTCTGGCGGGGAAGCACTTACCTGCAGCTCCTGGTGGTGGCCGTTTCGCCGGTGCCGGTGACGCCCCTTGTGGGCCGCCTGGCCGATGGCCCGGGCTGGGCCGGAACCGACCGGGTAAACATCCTGCTCCTCGGGGTGGACAGCCGGCCGGACGAGGCCGTTGACCTGGCCCGGACCGACACGATGATCCTGGCCACCATCGACCCGGTCAACCGGCGGGCGGGGATGCTGAGCATCCCCCGGGACCTCTGGGTGCCCATTCCGGTGGAGCCGGGCAAGACCGTGGTCCAGGACCGGATAAACACCGCCCACCGCTACGGGGCGTATTATAGATACCCCGGCGGGGGCCCGGCCCTGGCCAAGAAGACGGTGGAGTACAACCTCGGGGTGAAAGTGGGTTACTACGTGCGGGTGGACTTTAAAGGCTTCACCGGCCTGGTGGACGCCCTGGGCGGGGTGGTGGTGGACAACCCCTACCCCCTCCGGGACGACGAGTACCCCACCGAATACTATGGGGTCCAGCGTATCTTCTTTTTTGGGGGCCTTCAGCCCATGGACGGCCAGGCCGCCCTCAAGTTCGCCCGCTCCCGCCACCAGGACACCGACTTCGGCCGGATCCGCCGCCAGCAGCTGGTGCTCCTGGCTATGCGCCAGCGGGCCCTGGAGCTCAACCTGCTGCCGAGGCTGCCCCAGCTCATCCTCGAGTACGGAAACCTGGTGAGCACCGACCTTAAGCCCGTGGAAATCGTCGCCCTGGCCCGGGTTGCGGCCGGGATCGACCCGGGCTCGGTAACCGTCCGGGCCATCGAAGGCCCGGCCGTCCGGGATGTCACCGGGGAGGACGGGGCCTATCTGCTTCTGCCGGTTAAGCCCGAAATTAACCGCATCGTCCGGGAGCTTTTTGAAACCCCGACACCCCGGGAGGTTCCCGAGGAGTCCCGGGTCGAGGTGCTTAACGGCACCCGGGTTCCGGGCCTGGCCCGGCGGACGGCCGATTACCTGCGGGCGCAGGGCTTTAAGAATGTCACCTTCGGCAACGCCGCCGTTGCGGCGGACCAGGCGCACACCGTGATTTACGACCTGACGGGGAAGCCCGAAACCGTAAAGCGGCTCCAGCAGCTCCTGCGCCTTCCGGCCGACAGCGTCCAGGCCCTGCCCGCCGACGGGGGTGCGGCCGGCCGGAATGGCGAACAACCCGCCGACGTCCGCATCGTCATCGGGCGGGACCTCACCTTGCCATCCGAATAGGCCAGTTAAGAGGGGTTGAAAGCGATGCGTCGGTTTCCCAAGGCATCGATAATCATCCGCGCCAAGAACGAGGAGCGGGATATCGGCCTGACCCTTTCGATGGTTTTCCGCCAGCGGATGCGGGACTTTGAAGTGATAATCGTGGATTCGGGGTCGACCGACCGGACTTTAGAGGTCGCCCGGCGGTTTCCGGTGAAAATCATCGAAATCCCGCCGGAAAGGTTCACTTACGGCCGGGCCCTCAACATCGGCATCGCCGCCTCCCGGGGCGAGTACCTGGTCTGCCTGAGCGCCCACGCCATCCCCGCCGACGAGGAGTGGCTGGGCAACCTCCTTTCCGGCTTCGACGACCCGGAGGTTGCCGGGGTCTACGGCATGCAGATCCCCCGGCCCAACTGCAATTTCCTCGAGGTGGTCGGCCTGGCCCTGGAGGGGACGAACAGCCCGTATCCCCGCCTTCAGCGGCGGGGCCGCTCCAACTTCTCCAACGCCAACAGCGCCATCCGAAGGACCCTCTGGGTTCGGGTGCCCTTCGACGAGACCCTTTCGGGGGCCGAGGATTTCGCCTGGGCCAAGCAGGTGCAGGAGCTGGGCTACCTGATAAAATACGAGCCTACCGCCCGGGTCTATCACTCCCACGGGGGGCCGGTTTTCAAGATCATGCGCCGGGCCGTCCGGGACTTTACCACCCGGCTGGCCGTCACCGTCGGGCTTCTGGCGACCAAGCCGCCGGTGCTCTACTACCCGCCCCGGCCGGAGGCCGAGTAGGCCGGGCTACCGGTGGGTGTTGTTGCCGGCCGTACTCGTAGGCTCGGGAACTTCCGAAACGACCTTGAAGGGCGGGTCTGGGATCATGGCCATTACCCAGAGGCACCAGGCGCAGAACTGGCGGCCGTCGTTGAGGCGGAAGAGTCGGCGCGCCCGGCCGCAGGCGTGGCAGACCTCGCTGAACCTACCCGTAGACTCCGCTCCTTTCAAGGTCACCCTCCCGGTGCGAGAAACAGGCCCGGGTGTGTCTCCCGACAGGCCTTAAGGTCATAATAACGGATTTTCGACCGGCGGTTCCGCCGGGGGCCGGTAAGCCGGACCCGGGCCAGAACCGGGACCGCCCCCAGCCCCTCGGCCGCCGCAATCAGCTCCGCCCGCTCGGCCTCCGAAGGCCAGGGCGGGTCGCCCACGGCCGAAACGGCCAGCCATACCAGCCAGATTGTACCATTCGGGAAGCGGGCTTTCAAACCCGCCGCCGTCTCCTCGACCTGGACGCCGTAGCCGGCCAGGTCCCGCCAGACCCGGCGCCGGCCGAGGCGGTCAAGAAGGGACCGCCAGGGTGACATCGGCCCGCTCCGGCTCGGCTCAGCTTTCGGCTTAAGACTTAATGGGTCCAGCTCAGGTCGCCCACCGGGTCCACCTCGAAGTTCTGGGTGAGGGGCCGGATGCTGCCGGCCCGGGGATGGCCCTCGGCGTCGAACTCCAGGCGGACCACCCACAGGTCGAAGGTGCCGCCCCGGGCCGAAATGAAGGCCAGGTAGCGGCCGTCGGGCGACCAGGCCGGACTGCGGCTGACCCCGTCGGTGATGATGGGTTGCATTTCGGAGCCGTCGGGCCGCATCACCCAGATTTCGTGCCGACGCTGGGCCCGCTTAACAAACGCAATCCAGTTGCCGTCGGGCGACCAGGCCGGGTCGTAGGCCCCTTCGGCCTCCGAGGTTACCGGTTTTGCCTGCCCGGTGGCCGGGTCCAGGATGTAAATCTGGGGAACCCGGGACTGCTGGTAGACGGCGAGGGCCACCGCCGTCCCGTCGGGCGACCAGCTGGGGCGGTCCACCCCGCCCCAGGCGTCCCCAAGGACGGCCAGCCGGCGAAGACCCGTCCCGTCGGCGTTGATAACCCAGGGCTGAAGGAAGGCCGAGCCCCGCTCGGAAAGAAAGAGGACCCGCCGGCCGTCGGGCGACCAGGCCGGCCGGAAGGCCCAGGTCAGGGGCCGCCCGTTGCGGGTCAGCTCCTGGAACCTGCCGGTATCCAGGTTAAGAACGACGATATCCGAAAAGCCCTCCTCGTAGCGGCGGCTGAAGGCGATTTTTCGGCCGTCCGGCGACCAGGCCGGCTGAAAATCCAGGTAGCCGTCGGTTAGCCGCCAAACCTTGCCCTTTTCCCAGACCCAGAGGCCGGTGCCCTTGGTAAAGACGACCCGGCCCGGCGGCCAGGGTTCGGCGGGTAGCACCGGCGGGCCGGCCGGGGCGGCCCCGGGCTGGCGGTTGAGGCCCAGGAACTGGCTGAACCGGGCCCAATTCTCGGCCGTGCACCCGGCGGCGAGGACGGCCAGGGCCAGCAGGAGGAGCCCGGGGCGGGGGGGAAGCCTCACGGGGCCGCCGCCTCCCGCCGGGCGGCCCCGATGACCTCCCGGATATCGGCGATGCCGGCGGCCATGAGGTAGGCCGCGATGCCGTCCAGGATCTCGATGGGGGCCCGGGGGTTGGCAAAGCAGGCGGTGCCCACCTGGACGGCGGTGGCCCCGGCCAGGAGAAACTCTAAGGCGTCGGCGGCCGTAGTAATGCCGCCGATGCCGATAACCGGGATTTCAACCGCCCCGGCGACCTCGTAGACCATCCGGAGGGCGACCGGCTTTATCGCCGGCCCCGAAAGGCCCCCGAACCCTGCCCCCAGCACCGGGCGGCGGGTCCGGATGTCGATGGCCATCCCCAGCAGGGTGTTGATAAGGCTTACGGCGTCGGCCCCGGCCGCCTCAACGGCCCGGGCCACGGCCACGATGTCGCCCACGTTGGGCGTAAGCTTGACGATGACGGGCAGGGAGGTGGCCTTCCGGACGGCGGCGGTTACGGCCGCGGCCGCCGCCGGGTCGGTGCCGAACTCCAGGCCGGTCTCCACGTTGGGGCAGGAGATGTTCACCTCGAGGCCGGCCACCCCCGGAACCCCGTCCAGGCGGGCGGCCAGCTCGGCAAACTCGCCGACGGTCTCGCCGGCGATGTTGACGATGACGGGCACGTCCCAGGCGGCCCAGATGGGGGCCTTCTCCCGGATGAGGGCCTCGACGCCGATGTTCTGCAGGCCGATGGAGTTGAGCATTCCCGCCGGCGTCTCGGCGATGCGGGGGGTGGGGTTGCCGGGGCGGGGCTTAAGGGTGGTGCCTTTGCAGACGACGGCCCCAAGCCGGCCGATGGGAACCAGGTCGGCGTACTCGGTGCCGTAGCCGAAGGTCCCCGAGGCCGCCATCACCGGGTTCTTGAGGCGCAGGCCCCGGGGATTTCGGGGGGCTAACTCCACCGAAAGGTTCGCCACGTCAGAAGGTCCTCAGCTTGGCCGGCGACCTTTCGCCGAACGGGTCAAAGAGGCCGATGCCCTGGGCTGAGGCGTCCGGCTCCAGCCCCCGGTAAACGGCCAGGCCGCCGAGGTAGACGAGGCCGGGGCCTTGGACACCCGCGGCCCGGAGGCTTTCGAGGACCTCGGGATTTGAAAACTTGGCCGCCACCTCCCGCACATCCGGCCGCCGAACCCTGCCCCGGACCTCGGCAAGGACCCACAGCTCCGCCCCGGAAGGCTCCCGGGTCAGGGCGACAAGGTCGACCTCCACCCGGTCGGCGGCCAGGGGCGCCGGCGGACTGACGACCTCCAGGCCTCTGGCCTCCAAAAGCCTGAGCAACGCCGGGGCCAGGGTGGCCCCCACCGCCAGCTCTTCCTGCTCCAGGCGGAGGTCCCGGACGCCGGCGGAAAGCTCGTCCAGAAGCCGCAAGAGGCCGTCGGCCCGCCCCTCCAGCCGGCCGAACCGGAGCCCCAGGTCTTCAAGCCGGCCTTCGAGGGCCCGGATTCCGGCCCCGGCATCCTCCTGCCTTCGGAGCAGCTCCTCCAGGAGGGTTATCGTCCGGCCCTGGGCATCGACCGACCGCTCCTGAACCTGAAGAATCCTTTCCAGCAGCCCGATGATTCGGTCAAGGGCGTCGAAGTTTACGGACATCTGCCGGCCTCCGCACAAATTTTACACGCCGGGGGTAGGGCCGGTGGGGCCGGCAAAGCCGCCCGGCGGCCATTAAGCGGCCTCCCTCAAGTCCCCCTTGATGTCTGCCAGGGCAAAAACGGGGCCCTCGACGCAGGCCCGGACCGGTCCCCGCTCGGTCCAGACGGTGCACCCCAGGCAGGCGCCCACCCCGCAGGCCATCGGCGCCTCGACCAGCACCTGGGTCCGGCCGACCACGTCGGCGGGCAGGGTCCGGGCCGCCAGCCGGTAAAGCTCCGGGGGTCCGGCCAGGAAAACCTGGGCGGCCGCCCCCCAGTCGACCCCGGCGAAGGGCCGAAGCTCGAAGCTAAGGTCAGGGGAGGTCGGGTTCGCCGCCGAATCCGGGTGGTCGGAAAGGCCGACCAGGCGGTAGTCGGCCCCCAGCCCGGCGAGGCGGCGGGCGAGGGGGAAGAGGGCGGCCAGGTGGCGGCCGCTCCCGGCCAGGAGAACCGGTCCCCCGGCCCCGACCCGGTAGCCGCGGCCCAGGGGACCCCAGACCGTAAGCCGGTCACCGGGCCGGCGCTCGGCCAGCCACCCCCGGCCCCGCCCCGTCGGGGTGTAGAGCAGGCCGAGGCGGCCGGCCTCGGCCCGAATCGGGGTGAAGGGCCGGGGAAGCAGGGGGTCCAGGCTCCCCGGCGGGGCGCACCGGACCATGATAAACTGCCCCGGCTCGAACTGCCGGGCGATCTCCGGGGCCGAAAGCTCCAGGTAGAAATACCGGCCATCCTGGGGCCGGCTTTCGGTAACGGTCGCCTCGGCGAGCACCGGGGACATTTCAGCGGCGGGGACGCCGGTAGTCGGGGAGGGGCAGAACCGAGTAGCCGGCCGTGCCGGCCTTAAGGGCCTGAACCGCCGCCCGCAGGGTATCCAGGGAGGTATAGCAGGGGATCTGCCGCTCGACGGCGGCGCGGCGGATCTCAAACCCGTCTTTAAGGGGGGTCCGGTTTCCGGTGAGGGTATTGACTACCCCCTTTACCAGCCCCTCCCGGATGACGTCGACGACGTTGGGGTGGCCCTCGCCCAGCTTGTAGACCTGCTGTTTTACCGGAAGGCCGAGCTTACGGATGAACCGGGCCGTCCCTTCGGTGGCGAAAAGGTCGAAGCCCAGGTCGGCCAGGGCCTTTATAAGCGGGGCGGCCTCGGGCTTATCCCGGTCGGCGATGGTGAGCAGAATGGCCCCCTTGCGGGGCAGGGCCAGGCCCGAGGCGATGAGGGCTTTGATGAGGGCGGCCTCAAAGGTGAAGTCGACGCCCATCACCTCGCCCGTGGACTTCATCTCAGGCCCCAGGTAGGTGTCCACCCCGGCCAGCTTCGACATCGAGAAGACCGGGGCCTTCACCGCCACCAGCCGGGACCGGGGCCAGAGGCCCCCGGAGTAGCCCAGGGAGGCCAGGGAATCCCCCAGGGCGATCCTCGTGCCCAGATAGACCATGGGAACCCCGGTCACCTTCGAAATAAAGGGGACCGTCCGGCTGGAGCGGGGATTAACCTCGAGGACGTAGACCTCCGAATCCACCGGCCCGGCCGGGGGCCGGCCCCAGGACGGCCAGCGGTCGCCGTTGGGCCGCATGATGACGAACTGGATGTTAAGCAACCCTTTAAGGCCCAGGGCCCGGCCGATCCGGGTGGTGTAGTCGACGACGGTTTCGACTTCCTGGGGGGTAAGGTGGACGGCCGGGTAGACGGCCATGGAGTCGCCGCTGTGGACGCCGGCCCGCTCGATGTGCTCCATGATGCCCGGAATGAGCACCTGCTCCCCGTCGCAGACGGCGTCCACCTCCACCTCCCGGCCCTCCAGGTATTTGTCGATGAGGATCGGGTGGCGGCCGGCGGCCTCCAGGGCCATCTTGACGTAGCGGATGAGCTCCTCCCGGTCGTGGCAGATCTCCATGGCCCGGCCGCCCAGGACGTAGCTGGGCCGGACCAGGACCGGGTAGCCGATGGCGTCGGCGACCTTGACCGCCTGGGAAACGGTGTTCACGGCCGCCCCGGGGGGCTGGGGGATTCCCAGACGGCTTAAAAAGTCCTCGAACCGGCGGCGGTCCTCGGCCAGGTCGATGGCCTCGGCCGGGGCCCCCAAAAGCTCCACCCCGGCCCGGGCCAGGGGCCAGGCCAGGTTTATGGCCGTCTGGCCCCCGAACTGGACGATGGCCGGGGGCATCCCCTCGTTTTCGAGGACGCTTAAGACCGACTCGGCGTCCAGAGGCTCGAAATAGAGCCGGTCGGAGGTGTCGAAATCCGTCGAGACCGTCTCCGGGTTGGAATTTATAATGAGGGCCTTAACCCCGGCCGAACGGAGGGCCCAGACGCTGTGGACGGAGCAGTAATCAAACTCGATCCCCTGGCCGATGCGGATGGGCCCGCTCCCGATGACCAGGGCCTTTTTGTCGGCTACCGGCTCGGCCTCGTTCTCGGTGCCGGCGTAGGTGCTGTAAAAATAGGGGGTTTCGGCCTCGAACTCGGCCGCGCAGGTATCTACCAGCTTGTAAACCGGCCTTATCCCCCAGCGGGCCCGCAACTCCCGGACCTGGTCCGGCAGCCGGTCGGCCAGCCTGGCGATCTCCTCGTCGGAGAAACCCAGCCGCTTGGCCTCCTTAAGCAGGGCCGGATTTAAAGGCTCCGAGAGAAGCCGGCGCTCCATCCGGACGATGTTGAGCATCCGCTCCAGAAACCAGGGGTCGATGCCGGTGGCCTTAAAGAGCAGTTCGACGCTTACCCCCCGGCGGAGGGCGGCCATCACCGCCCAGAGGCGCAGGTCGTTGGGGTGAAGGGGCAGCACCCGCTTTAAGTCCCCGGGGTCGGTGGGCAGGCCGTTTTTGAGGGCCTCGGCCCAGGCCGGGTCCTCCCACTGGAGGGGGCGGCGGCCGACCTCCAGGCTGCGCACCGCCTTCTGGAGGGCCGCCTCGAAGGTGCGGTCGACGGCCATCACCTCGCCGGTGGCCTTCATCTGGGTGCCCAGCCGGCGGTCGCCGAAGGGGAACTTGTCGAAGGGCCAGCGGGGAATCTTAACCACGCAGTAGTCCAGGGCCGGCTCGAAGGCGGCGACGGTCTTGCCGGTGACGGCGTTGGGGATCTGGTCGAGGGTGAGGCCGATGGCGATCTTGGCCGCAACCCGGGCGATGGGGTAGCCGGTGGCCTTGCTGGCCAGGGCCGAACTGCGGCTCACCCGGGGGTTGACCTCGATGACGTAGTAGGGGGGAAGGCCGTTGGGGCCAACGGGATGGCCCCGGGGGGCCAGGGCGAACTGGATATTGCAGCCCCCTTCGACCCCCAGCGCCCGGATGATCTTGAGGGCCGAGGAGCGGAGCATTTGATACTCTCTGTCGGTCAGGGTCTGGCTGGGGGCGACGACGATGCTGTCGCCGGTGTGGACCCCCATCGGGTCGATGTTTTCCATGTTGCAGACGGTGATACAGTTGTCGGCCGAGTCCCGCATCACCTCGTATTCAATCTCTTTCCAGCCGATGACCGACCTTTCGACCAGGACCTGGTGGGCCGGGCTGATGATGAGGCCCGTCTCGACGATGCGAATCAGCTCCTCCCGGGTGTAGGCGATGCCGCCCCCGGTGCCCCCCAGGGTGTAGGCCGGGCGGATGACCACCGGCAGGCCCAGCTTTGCCACAACCCGCTCGGCCTCGGCCACGCTGGTGACCACCTCGCTTTCGAGGACGGGCTCCCCGATGGAGATAAGCAGCTCCTTAAAGAGGGCCCGGTCCTCGGCCCGCCGAATAGCCTCCAGGGGCGTCCCCAACAGCCGGACCTCGTAGCGCTCCAGCACCCCCAGCTCGGCCAGCTCCACGGCCAGGTTGAGGCCCGTCTGGCCCCCCAGGGTCGGCAGCAGGCCGTCGGGCCGCTCCCGCTCGATGATGCGGGTCAAAACGTCGGCCGTAAGGGGCTCAATATAGACGACGTCGGCGATTTCTTCGTCGGTCATGATGGTGGCCGGGTTCGAGTTGACCAGGACGCAGGTGACCCCCTCCTCCCGGAGGGCCTTGCAGGCCTGGGTGCCGGAGTAGTCGAACTCGGCCGCCTGACCGATGATAATGGGCCCCGAGCCGATGACCAGAACCTTGCGGGGCTTTTCAGCCATCTTTGCGGCCGCTTCCCTCCATCAGCTTGATGAACTCTTCGAAGAGATACATGTTGTCCCAGGGTCCCGGGGAAGCCTCGGCGTGGTACTGGATGCTGAAGATTTTAAGGCCCGGGTGCTCCAAGCCCTCCACGGTGCCGTCGTTGAGGTTGATGTGGGTTACCCGGACGGCCGGGTCCAGGCCCTCGGCCGAGACGGCGTAGCCGTGGTTCTGGGCCGTAATGTATACCCGGCCCGTCCGCAGGTCCTTGACCGGGTGGTTGGCCCCCCGGTGGCCGAATTTAAGCTTGAAAGTCTGGCCGCCGAGGAGCCGGCCCAGCACCTGGTGGCCCAGGCAGATGCCCATGATCGGCCGCCGGCCCACCAGCCCCTCGGCCGTCTTTACCAGGTAGTCCAGGAGGGCCGGGTCGCCCGGCCCCGGCGAGATGAGGATGCCGTCCGGGTCGAAGCTTAAGACTTCCTGGGCCGAAGCCGTGGCCGGGACTACGGTTACCTCGCAGCCGAGGCGGGTGAGGCTGCGCAAAATGTTGAACTTTACGCCGCAGTCGACGACCACCACCCGGAAGCGGGGCCGCCAGTCGGGCCCCGGGGCCGGCCAGCGGTAGGGGGCCGGGGTGGTGACCAGCCGGACGAGGTCCAGCTCGTCGTAGCGGGGGCCGGTCTTAAGGGCCTCCAGCAGTTCCCCGGGGCGGCGGCCGACGCCGACGGCCCCCATCATCACCCCGTGCTGGCGGAGCTTGCGGGTGAGGGCCCGGGTGTCAATGCCGGCCAGGCCCGGGATGTTGTGTTTTACCAGGAGCTCCTTAAGGGTCATCCGGGCCAGGGTGTGGCTGGGGGTCGGCGACGGCTCGTAGACGATGAACCCCTGGACCTGAATCCGTCTGGACTCAAAGTCGAAGTCGTTAATGCCGTAATTGCCCACCAGGGGGTAGGTTAAAACCACGATCTGGCCGGCGTACGAGGGGTCCGAAAGGACCTCCTGGTAGCCGGTCATGCTGGTGTTGAAGACGACTTCGCCGACGGCCGTGGTTTCGGCCCCGAAAGAGTAGCCCTCGAAGACCGTCCCGTCCTCGAGGACGAGGATGGCCGGCGGGCCCTTCTCAAGCCGGGCGCTGGCGTCCATCGAATACAACCTCGCCGTTAAAGATCGTGAGCACCACCCGCCCCCGCAGGGTCACCCCCGCCAGGGGCGTATTCTTGCCCAGGGAAGCGAACTCTTCCGGCCGGACAACCCAGACCGCCTCGGGGTCTAGGACGGCCAGGTCGACGGGCTCGCCCGGCCGGAAGGTATAAGGGACCCGAAAGCCGGCCTGCTCCAGAATCCGGCCCGGCCCGGCGGTAAGCCGGGCGATGAGGGTGGGCAGGTCCAGGAGGCCGGCGTGGACCAGGGTCATGAGCAGGCCGAAGGCCGTCTCCAGGCCGCTGATGCCGAAGGCGGCCTGGCCGTACTCGCAGGCCTTATCCAGCCAGTGGTGGGGGGCGTGGTCGGTGGCGATAACGTCGATGGTGCCGTCCCGCAGGCCCGCAATGAGGGCCAGGCAGTCGGACCAGGCCCGCAGGGGCGGGTTGACCTTGGTCCGGGCGTCGTAAGGGGGCAGGTCGTTGGGGATGGGGAGGGTCCCCACCGGCGGGTAGGCGTTGCCTTCGGCCCCCAGCAGCCAGCGGTCGGTGAGGGTCAGATGGTGGGGGCAGACCTCGGCCGTAACCCGGACCCCCCGGCCTTTTGCCGCCCGCACCAGCTCCACCGAGCCCCGGGTGCTCAGGTGGGCCAGGTGGACCCAGCCGCCGGTGAGTTCGGCCAGGGCGATATTCCGGGCCACCGGCACCTCTTCGGCGGCGGCCGGCATTCCCCGCAGGCCCAGCCGCCCCGCCACCGGGCCCTCGTTGGCCGAAGCCCCCTCGGCCAGGGCCGGCTCCTCGCAGTGGTCGATGACGGGCCGCCCGGTGAGGAGGCCGTACTCCAGGGCCCGGCGCATGAGCCGGCCGTCGTAGACCGGCCGGCCGTCGTCGCTGAAGCCGACGGCCCCGGCCTCGGCCAGCTCCACGAGGTCGGCCAGCTCCCGGCCGGCCTGACCCCGGCTGACGCAGGCGATGGGAAGCACCCGGACGACCCCGGCCTCCCGGGCCCGGTCGTAGACGAAGGCGACCCGCTCGGGGGTATCGATGGGGGGGTCGGTGTTGGGCATGGCGCAGAGGGTCGTAAAGCCCCCCCGGGCGGCGGCCCGGGTGCCGGTGAGGATGGTCTCTTTGTGCTCGTGGCCCGGCTCCCGCAGGTGGGCGTGCAGGTCGATGAAGCCGGGGGTCACCACCAGGCCGGCGGCGTCGATGACCCCAAAACCGGGGGGCGGGGGGACGGTTCCGGGCTCGGCCAGGGCCTTAAGCCGGCCGGCCTCGATGAGCAGGTCCAGGGGGCGGTCGAGGCCGGCGGCCGGGTCGATGACCCGCCCGCCCCGAATGAGGTAGTTGCCCATCAGCCCTCCACCACCGCCCCGGACAGCAGGTATAGCAGGGCCATCCGGACGGCAACCCCGTTGGCGACCTGCCGCTCCACCAGGGACCTGGGCCCGTGGGCAACCTCGGAGGATATCTCCACCCCCTCGTTCATCGGCCCCGGGTGCATAACGACGGCTTCGGGCCGGGCCCGCTCAAGCCGCTTCGGGTTCACCTGGTAGAGCCGGATGTACTCCCGCAGGCTGGGCAGCAGGCCGGCCTGCTGCCGCTCCCGCTGGAGGCGGAGGGGCATCACCACGTGGGCCCCCGCTAGGGCCCGGTCCAGGTCGTATTCGACGGTTACGGCCGGCCACAGTTCGGCCGAAACCAGCGACCGGGGCAGGAGGGTTGGGGGGCCGCAGAGGACCACCTCGGCCCCCAGCTTCGTAAGGCCCCAGACATTCGACCGGGCGACCCGGCTGTGGAGGATGTCGCCGACGATGACCACCTTAAGGCCGGCGATTCGGCCGAAGTGTTCTTTAATGGTGAAAAGGTCTAAGAGGGCCTGGGTCGGGTGGGCATGCCAGCCGTCCCCGGCGTTGATAACCGAGGCCCGGATGTGCCGGGCCACCAGGTAAGGCGCCCCCGACTGGGGGTGGCGGATGACCACGAAGTCGGCCCCAAGGGCCTGGAGGGTGAGCACCGTGTCGACCAAGGACTCGCCCTTGGCCACGCTGCTGCCGGCGGCCGACATGTTGACCACGTCGGCCCCGAGGGCCTTGGCCGCCAGCTCGAAGGAGACCCGGGTGCGGGTGCTCTCTTCGTAGAAGCAGTTGACCACCGTCCGGCCCCGGAGGGCGGCCACCCGGGGGATGGGCCGGCCCAGGATCTCCTTCATCCGGGCGGCGGTGTAAAGGACGTAATCGATCTCCTCGGCCGTAAAGTCGTCCAGGTCGAGGATGTGGCGGCGCCGCACCGGCGCCCCCGGCACCAGGGAGCCGGCATCGGGCGGGCTGAGGGTCTTAAGCTCCAAGGCGAACCCCCTTTACTCTTCGGGTTTAATTAGGAGCACCTCGTCGGTCCCGTCCACCTCCTCCAGCCGGACCTGAACCTCCTCCCGGCGGGAAGTGGGGACGTTCTTGCCGACGTAATCGGCCCGGATGGGCAGTTCCCGGTGGCCCCGGTCGACCAGGACCGCCAGCTGGACCCGGCGGGGGCGGCCGAAGTCCATCAAGGCGTCGAGGGCCGCCCGGACCGTCCGGCCGGTGTAGAGGACGTCGTCCACCAGGACGACGACCTTGCCGGTGATGTCCACGGGGATGTCGGTCTGCTGAAGGGCGGGCCGCAGGCCCCGCATGGGGAGGTCGTCCCGGTAGAGGGTAACGTCCAGTTCGCCCACGGGGACCGGGCGGCCCTCGATTTCGCCGAGGATGCGGGCAAGGCGTCGGGCGAGGGGGACGCCCCGGGTGCGCATGCCGACCAGGACCAGGTCGGCGGTGCCCTGGTTGCGCTCGGCAACCTCGTGGGCGATGCGCGTCAGGGCGCGCCGGATGTCGCTACGGTTAAGTAAAACGACTTCGGCCACCGGAAACAGACCCTCAAAGTTAGGCTTGGGCCGTCCGGGGCCGGCAGGTGGCGCACAGGCTCAACGGGGGGAGGTCGATTCCGTGCCCAGCCTTACCAGCCTCGCCGGACTGATTTAAAGGCGGGCCATTCAGCCCACTCAGGCCCCAGTATACCACAGGCCGGGCCGGAAGGCAAATCCGGCCGGGCGGCCGGCTTGACATCCCGGGGCCGCTTTAATATGATTAGCTAGCGCCCGCGGCCGAGGGCCGGGCGGAAACCAAAAAGCGGAGGGCAAAGTGGTTCAGGTGCAGCTTGAGAACGAAAAGTGGGACCTCACCAATTTTGCCAACAAGGGGCGGCTTCTTGATACGGTCCGGGCCGAGGCCGAAACTTTCTTCGGCCTGTGGTGGACCCCCGAGTACTGGGAAAACCCCACCGCCTCAGGCCACTGGCAGGTCCGGGACCTGGTCGGCCACATGGTGGATGTCATCGAGGGCTACCTGGAGCGGTTCGACCTGGCCCGGCGGGGGCAGGAAGCCCCGCCCCCCCTACGGCCTTAAGGTGATGGCCAGCCGCCTCGACGAGCGGGCCCGGGCCTTCCGGACCACGCCCCGGGAGGAGCTCCTGGCCCGGCTTCGCCGGGACTATGACACCTTGATGGGGATCTTCGAGGGCTTAACCGAGGCCGAGTGGACCGGACTTATGGTCTCCCACCCGTATATGGGGCCCGTGCCGGCCTGCTGTTACCCGATATTCTAGAATAATTACAGCGTGCACAAATGGGATATCCGGGAGCGGCTGGGGGTGCCCCACGGCCTCTCGCCCGACGCGGCCGACTTTCTGGTGCCGTGGATGTTCGTCCTCTGGCAGGCCACCGCGGACCTGGAGCGGGTCGGGCCGGAGCCCATCCGGGTGGGCTTCAGCGTCTCGGGCCGAAACGGCGGGACCTGGCGGGTCCAGGTGGACCGGGAAGGCTCCAAGTATGAGCGGGGGCCCATCGACGACCTGCCGACGGTCTTCGAGTTCGACCCGGCCAGCCTGGTCCTCACCGCTTTCGGCCGGATTCGGGCGGGAACCGCCTACGGCGACCAGGGCATGGCCCAGCGCTACCGGGAGATCTTTTTCTCGATTTAAAGGGGAGGTTGTTGCCGATGGAGGCGCCGGTTCCGGTCACGGGCGTCCACCACATCACCTTGGTCGGGTCCAACCGCCAGGCGGTCATCGACTTCTGGCAGGGCGTCCTCGGCATGCGCCTGGTCTTAGAGCAGCCCAACCTCGACGTGCCCGAGGAGACCCACCTCTTCTTCGACCCGGGCGACGGCCGCCTCATAACCTTTTTCGTCCGGGAGAACCGGCCCAACGACCCCACCCCGGTCCCCGAGGTGGTAGGCAGCGTCCACCACATCGCCTTCGCCGTCTCCCGGGAAACCTTCGACCGGGCGGCCGAGCGCCTCAACGCCCTCGGCTACCCGAATACCGGCCGGGTCGACCGGGGCTTTATGGATTCCCTCTATTTCCGGGACCCCAACGGCTTCAGGATTGAACTTTCGGTTTACAAGTTCACCCCGCCCCCGGGCCACACCACGGCTGAGGTGCTGGCCGAGGCCCACCGCATCCGGGTCGAAGAGGGGGCCCCGGCCATTGGGGAGCGGCACGTAAGGCTGGCCGTCGAACGGCTCCAGGCCCGGCAGGGATAGATGTCCCGGAAGCGGCGTCCCCTTCGCTCCAACATTGCCTGGAGCGCCCCGGACCGGGTTGTCGTCCGGGGCTACGACCTGGCCGGGGAACTGCTGGGCCGGGTCAACCTGGGGGATATGGCGTTCCTGGTGCTGATGGGCCGGCTGCCCACCCCCCAGGAGTCGGCGGTCTTCAACGCGATGCTGGTGGCCCTGGTGGAGCACGGGCTGACGCCGAGCGCCCTGGCCGCCCGCCTCACTTACCTGGGGGCCCCCGAGGCCCTGCGGGGGGCGGTGGCCGCCGGCCTGCTGGGTCTGGGCAACGTCTTCGTCGGGAGCCTGGAAGGGGCGGCCCGGATGCTTCAGGAGGCCCTTAGCGACGTCCCGCCCGGGGCCGACCTGCGGCCGATTGCGGCCCGGGTTGTGGCCGGCTTCGCCGAACGCAAGGAGCTGATTCCGGGCCTGGGCCACCCCATCCACAGGCCCGTGGACCCCCGGACCCCCCGCCTTTTTGCCATCGCCGCCGAAAACGGCTTTGCCGGCCGCTACGTGGGGCTCATCCAGCTTATCGCCGCCGAGGCCGAGGGCCGGTTCGGGCGGAGCCTCCCGGTGAACGCCACCGGGGCGATTGGGGCCCTGGCCAGCGAGCTGGGCATACCGTGGCAGGTCTGCCGGGGGCTCGGGGTGATGGCCCGGGCGGTGGGGCTGGTGGGCCACATCCTCGAGGAGATGCGGCAGCCCCTGGCTGAGGAGGTGTGGTTTCGGGTCGGGGAAAAAGCCACCGCCCACCTCCGGGATTCGGCCGGGCGGTCGGAGTCCTAGCTAACCGGCCCGAACCCGGTAGATGGTTACCGGCCCTGCCCGGTAAGCGACCTCCAGAAGGCCCTGCCGGGCCATCTCCTCAAACTTGGCCAGCCCGGTCGGGTCGTAATAGGCCCGTTCCAGCTCCCCGACGACGACGTACCGGACGCGGTATCTGGCCAGCAGGCGGAGGGCCTGGGCCGGGTCGGGGGTATTATAAATGGCGGCCACGTCCTGGGTCCGCCGCTCGACCAGGGGCTCGGTGTAGATGGCCCGCTGCTGGCGCTCGTGCCAGTTCCAACCGATAACGGCCGGCAGGCCGGTGTAAACCGAGAAGCGGGCGCCCCACCGGTATTCGGGGGTGTGGCCCTCGAGGATAACGGGCGACCCCCGGACGTTATCCAGAAGCCAGTCGATGGCCCCCAGGTCGTGCCTGAGGGTGAGGGGCTGGCGGTCGGCGTAGACGGCCCTTTCCATAAAGGCCCGGCCGTCCAGGGTAAAGCCTTCGGCCCCGGGGAAGCGGTCCCGGATTTTTGCGGCCGTGGCCAGGACCGGGTAGCTTAAGGCCGCCGCCAGGAGCACCCCCAGGACGGCAAACCAGGCTTGCCGGACGGACGGATTCCAGCCGCGAACTGCCCGAAGCAGGTCGGCCAGGCCGACGGCGGCCGAAAGGCCCCAGAGGACCCAGACCTGGACGTAGAACTTAAAGACCGTGTTCATCCGGCCGATGTCGCCCCGCAGAACCACAACCTCCACGGCCAGGGTGAGGGCGGCCCCGGCGCCCGCCAGGGCAAAGGCCAGCCGGCGGAGGCCCGAGACTTCCGGCCGGATAAAGTTGAGCAGGCTCAGCCCCAGAAGGACGGCGGCCGTAAGCTGAGCCCCGGCCCCGGCGGCCAGCGAAACGCCGGCCAGGGCCAGGCCGGCGTAGAAAATCAGCCGCTCGGTAAGGTCGGACCTCGGACGCGGAAGGGGCCAGGCTTCCCCGAGGAGCCAGGAACCTAGGACGAAGATAAAGAGGCCGTGCACCGTAAGGTAGTCTAAGAGCCCGGTTCGGGGGCCCCGCCAGACCTCAAAGGCGGTGTAGGGGACGGCGTAGTGGGCAAAAAACGGCCAGAAAAGAACCCGGCTTAATACCAGAATGGCCGCCGCCTGCCAGCCGCAGGCCAGGGCCCAGTTCAGGTCGAGGCGGCCCAGCCGCCGGTACTCGGCCAGGCCGATGGCCAGCACCCCCAGACCCAGGTAGGTGGGGAAATCCCAGGTGTTGGCCGGCCAGAGGGCCCCGATAACCAGGCCGAGGAGGAGAACCCGCAGCAGGCGGGCCCCGATGCCCTCGGCCTTGGGGGGCGCGGCCACCGCCCCAACCGCCCCGGCCAGGGCCCCCAGGGTGAGGGGCAGGGCCAGCAGGTGGGGGTGGAGGTCGGCGTAAAGGAACGTAAAAAAGGGAAACTCGTTAATGGTATCCGGGATCACCCGGGTCGGGTTCCAGTAGGGCCACTCCGGCCGGAAGGGGAGGGGCTGGCCCTCGGCCAGCACCCGCCCGAGGCCGGCGATTACCCGGAGCAGGCCGCCCAGGCCGGGGACCGTGCTCCGGACGTCCCCGCCGAGGGCGGCCAGGCCCTCCAGATAAAGTTTCGCCTCCCCCAGGTTGCCCAGGACGGCCACAAAGAGGGCCCCCAGCAGGCCGAAGAGCACCGTCCGCCCGGGTCTCGGGTGCCCGACCAGGCCGGCGGCAACCCCAAAGGCCCCGGCCGCCGTCAGGCCGAACCAGGTGGGGACCGCCAGGTTGTAGGCGACCCACGGCAGGATCCCCGTAAGCTTGATAAGGACGGCCGCCAGAACGAAGCCGAAGTAGTAATAGTTGATATACCCGCCGGCAAACCAGGGGTCGTAGGGGGGAAAGTGGGGGCTCCGGAGGACCGCATTAAGAAAAGCCAGGTCCATCGGCTTTTCGCCCCCCATAATCGGGTGCCAGAGGTCGGGGTTGCCCATCCGGATGAGCAAAAAAGCCCCGAAACCGCCCAGAAAGACGGCCTCCCCCGCCCCCACGGCCCACCAGCGCCCCGCAAAGAATTCCCGGAGCTCCCACCGGGTCTTCCAGGCGAACCCCAGGCCCAGCCCGACCAGCCCGGCCAGGCCGGCGGCCACGGCCAGGTTGCCGAAGGCGAAGAGCCGCAGACTTGCCCCAAACCAGACCCCCCAGCCCAGGGCCGTCAGGCCGAAAATTTTCGCCACGGCCCAGCCCCCATCGGGCAGGCCCCCCAGGGCCGCCCGGACGATGGGGAAGGCCGCCAGGCCGATGACCTCCACGGCCAGAAGCCAGGCCAGCACCCCGAGAAGCCCGCCGGCGCTGACGGGGCTTTGCCGGTCGAAGGCCTCCGACCAGGTGAAGGCCTGCTCGTAGACAGCCAGGTCCTCCGGCCGGAGCATCAGGCCGGTGGGGGCGCGGCTCGCCTCCAGGGGGGTCACCCGGCGGACAGCCTCCCAGTCGACACCGCCCAGAATCCGCTCGGCCCGGGCCCGGGAGTAGGCCGGAGTCTTTTTAAAGATATCCACCTGAGGGTGGTCGTAGACGGTAAAGGCCTCTTCGGCCCCCTGGTCGTTGACGGTCAGGCCGAAAAGGCCGGGGAAGGAGTTAAAGGTCCTTACCCGCTCGAAGCCCAGCTCCCCGCCGAAGAGGGCCTGGTAGTAGCGGGTCGTCATCGGGTAGCGCATCGGCAGGCGGGGAATGGACCCGTAAAGCCGGTTGCTGCTCAGGATGATGTAGTCGGCCTGGTCCAGCTTGTCCAGCAGGCCCGACCCCGGCTGATTCGGGTAGCCGTAAAGCTTTTCGGGGGTATCGTCGTTGTAAAGGGGCAGTTCGACCCCCCGGTAAAGCTCGGCCGGGTTCCGACCGTCGATGGGGAGGGGAAGGGGGTCGTCCCAGTGCTCGTAGGCCAGGACCGAACCCGGGGGGATGTTGGCGTAGATCCAGCGGGAGGCTTCGATGCGGGAGTGGGGCTGGCGGTAAACCTGGGTAAAGGCCAGGGCCCACAGGACGGTGGCCCCGACCACGGCCGCCACCAGCCCGGCCGCGGCCGCCGCCCCGACCCGGCCCAACCGGCCCCGGGCTTCCCAGAGGCGGGCCAGCAGATAGGCGGCCAGCAGGACCAGGCTCGGGTAGCTGGGGAAAAGGTAGCGCATGGCGGGGATAAACCCCCCGCCCAGGTAGCCGAAAACCAGCAAGACCCAGGCAAGGGGGAGCAGGTGCTCGGTGCGCCGGCGGAAGAGGGCCTCGTAGGCGGCGAAGGCCACCCCGGCCCAGGCCGTCAGGCCCAGGGGCCAGCCCAGCCCCCACTGCACCATGTTCACCCACGGGAAAACGTAGGGCGTCCGGAAGGCCCACTGGTGGCTTGGGGGGTAGTCGATTTCGCCGGCGATGAGCCGGCCGACCATGTCCATATCCTGGACCCACTGGGGGTTTAAGCCCAGGCCCGCAAACGCGTAGGGCTGGGCCACCCGGAAGGCCAGGAAGGCCGCCGCCAGGGTAAGGCCGAAGCCGGCCGCGGCCCCCAGCAGGGACGCCTGCCCCCCGGCCGGGCGGGCCTGAAGGTAAAATTCCCAGCCGCCGACGCGTCCCGACCAGCCCCGGGGGGCGGTGGGCTGGGGGCCCGGCCGGCCCCGCAGGTGGAGCCAGCGAAGGGCCCAGGCCAGGGCCGCTATTACCCCGAAAAGGCCCAGGTTTATCTTCGTGGCCAGGGCCAGCCCGAAGCTCAAGCCCAGGCCGAGCAGGGCCGGGAAGGCCCGGCCCCCAAAGGCGAGCTCAACGGCAAAGTAAAGGCCCAGGGTCACCAGAAAAGTTCCGGGGGCATCTACGGTCCAGAAGTGGGCCTGCTGGATGTGGAGGACGGTGAAGGCCAGCAGGCCGGCGGCCAGCAGGCCCACCCCCGTCCCGTAAAGCCGGCGCCCGATAAAAAAGACGACCAGGACGGTGCCCAGGTCGAGCAGGGCCGAGAGGGCCCGGCCCACCAGAAAGATGCGGTCGTAGCCGGGCATGTCCAGAAGCTTTTCGGCGACGAACTTGGTGAGAAAGAGGGGAAAGGTTCCGTAGACGTAGGTGCCGAAATTGCGGTTGTATGGGTTGAGGGGGGAGGCCGCCGTGTCGAAATATTCGCCCAGGCTTTGGGGCCACCCGAGGGCGGTGGCCACCATGGTGATAAAGCGCTCGTCGGGGTGCAGGTGGGTGTTCTGGTCCCAGTTAAGGCCCTGAAAGCGTAAAGCCGCCGCGGCCCCCAGGATGAGCAGGAGAAGGGGCAAGGTCCGGCCCGGCGCCGACCAGCGCTTCATCGCTAAAAAGTTAACACAAACGGGTTTGACAAGCCTGGGCAGGCGTCCATATATTGCCGATTGGGATGGGTACGACGGAGCGGGAAGAGCTTCTGGCCGAAATCGAGCGGCTCCGGGCCGAGAACGAGCGGCTTAAGGCCCAGATCGAGGGCGAGCTTATCCGCCGCATCGCCCAGCTGAACGCCCTCCACCGGGTTAATGCCGCCGCCAACAGCTCCCTCAACCTGGACGAGATGCTCCGCCTTACCGTCCACACCGTCAACGAGGTGATGCGCACCGACGCCTGCTCCGTCTACCTGTTCGAGCCCGGCGACCGCCTCGTCCTGCGGGCGACCGTCGGCCTGAACCCGGAGGCGGTGGGCAAGTATTCGATTCGCCTTGGGGCCGGCATCACCGGCCTGGCCGCCGCCCAGGGCCGCCCCATCGCCGTAAGGGACGCCTGGGGCGACCCCCGCTTTATGGTGGCCCCCGGCCTGGGCGAAGAACCTTATAACTCGATGCTTTCCGTCCCCATCATCCTCTTCGCCGGCAACGGCACCAAGCTCGTCGGGGTCCTCAACCTGATGACCCGCCAGCCCCGGGACTTTACCCCCGATGAGCTCAACTTTCTGGAGACCGTTGCGGGCCAGCTGGCCATCGCCATCGAACACGCCCGCCTTTACAGCCACACCGACCAGAAGCTCCAGGAAAAGGTCGCCCAGCTTTCGACCCTTCAGCAGGTCTTCCACCTGATGACCTCCACCCTGGATATCGGCCAGGTGCTTAAGGTTATCGTCGACCAGGCCGTCGCCCTGACCGGCTGCGACGCCGCCGCCATCTTCCAGCTGGACCCCGACTCGGAGCTTTTAACCATCGTCGCCGCCCACGGCCTGCCGGAGAATTTAACCCGCACCTGGCGGGCCCGGCCCGGGGAAACCGCCCCCGGCCTGGTGGTCCGCACCGGCCTGCCCCTGGTCATCCCGGATACGGCCGAGCTGGTGGGCCGGAGGGTGGTTCCCCTGGGGGAAATCACCGATTTCCGGGCCGTCTTCTGCATTCCCCTGGCCACCCACGGCCAGACCTTCGGCGCCCTGGGCATCTACTGCCGCGACCGCCACGACTTCGGCCCCGACGAGGTGATGTTCCTTTCGACTTTTGCCGACCAGGCGGCCGTCGCCCTGACCAACGCCCGGCTTTACTCCGAGGCCCAGCGGAACCTGGCGGCCAAGTCGGCGATGCTGGCCGAGATGCACCACCGGGTCAAGAACAACCTTCAGAACGTGGCCGCCTTGCTTTCCCTCCAGTACCGGCGCAGCCGGACCGAGGAGGCCCGCCGGGTGCTTAAAGAAAGCCTTGGCCGGATCGAGGCCATTGCGGCCGTCCACGACCTGCTTTCCGCGGGCCAGGCCGAGTGCACCACCCTGCAACGGGTCGCCCACCAGATCGCCGACCTGGTTCTGAGCCACCTGGTGCCCCCGCAGCTCCGGGTTGAGTTTGGGGTGGACGGGGACGAGATCCGCCTGCCGGCCCGGGCGGCCACCGTCTTTGCCCTGGTGCTTAATGAGCTTTTAAACAACGCCATCGACCACGGCCGGCCGGCCGAAGGTCCCCTTCGGGTCAAGATAACCGGCCAGTATTCCGAGGAGGAGGTCCGGGTTATCGTCGCCGATAACGGCCCCGGCTTTCCCCCCGACTTCGACGTGGACCGGGATGGGGGGCTGG
Source organism: Dehalococcoidia bacterium (assembly GCA_034434875.1). Taxonomy (GTDB): domain Bacteria; phylum Chloroflexota; class Dehalococcoidia; order JAUQQI01; family JAUQQI01; genus JAUQQI01. The sequence goes on from DAOTYJ010000029.1 coordinate 68,977, forward strand.
GCCTGCGGATCGTCCGGACCCTGGTGGAGCAGGACCTGGGGGGTCGTTTGCGTTTCGGAACCGGCGGGGGGGCGGTAGTAACCATCACCTTCCCGCCCCAATGACGGTCCGGGGGCTCAAACCCGAGACGGCGGCCTGGGTCGTCCTCTGGACGGCCTTCGGGGTTTATCTGATGCTGTGCGCCGGGACCGTTCTGGCCGTCCGGTGGTTTATCCGGTCGGCCACGGTAACCCAGGAGGCCCAGCTGACCGTCACCGGCGGCACCGTCGCCATCCGGCCCCTGAGCCAGGGCGGTCCCGACTGGGTTGTGGCCCCGCCCCAGGCAACCCTCGGGGAGTCGGACCAGGTGCGGACCGACGAAGGCTCCACCGCCTTTATCCGGCTGCCCGACGGCTCAACGGTTTCGGTTCTGCCGGCCACCGAGCTTGCCCTGAGCCGGCTTCGGCGGTTTAGATTTGGGGAGCCGGGCTACCTGCTGGACATCACCATCAGGTCCGGTCGGCTGGTCCTGGGGGTGGCCCACCCCACCGGCCGGCCCACCGAATTCCGGGTCCTGGACGGGGGCGCCGAGGTCCGGCTGGCCGAGGGCAATTACGCCGTCCGCAAGGGGGCCGACCGGCTCGAGGTGCGGGTCCGCCAGCTGGGCAGCGCCCTGGTCCGGAGCGGCCCCTTTGAGGTGAGCCTGGGTTCCCTCCAGCGGGCCGTAGCCTACCCCGGCCGGGTGGAGGGGCCCCTGCCCCCGGAAGAGGACCTGATCCGGGCCGGGGATTTCGGCCGGGGGCTCGACGACCGGGCCTGGCAGCCGGTCATCGAGGAGGCCTGCCGGGCCGCCCCCCAGGTTCAGAACCGGCTCGAACTGGGCCGGGTGGACGGGGAGCAGGCGGTCCGGTTCTTCCGGCAGGGGAGCGAGGGCACCCCTTGCCAGATGTTTTTACATCAGGAGATAAACCGGGACGTCTCGGACCTGATCGCTTTGCGGCTTAAGATTGAGTTTCGGATAGACCGCCACAGCCTTTCGGGGGGCGGCTACCTGGGGAGCGAATACCCGGTCCAGGTCCGGATGCTTTACCGGGGGACCGACGGGGGCGAGCGGCTGTGGGTCCGGGGCTTTTACATCCAGAACGTGGAGGGCCGGCGGACCGACCACGGGGTTAAGGTCGACGGCGGCCGCTGGGTGGAATACTGGGTGCCGGATGCGGAGGACCCGAGCCTTTTAAGCTTAGCCGGGGGCGTCCGGTATATTCGGTGGGTCGAGGTTATGGCCAGCGGCCACGACTTTGAGGCTTACGTCCGGCGAATAAGCCTCCTTGGGCAGTAAAAGGGCCCGGGCCGCTTAATAGCGGTTTGAGAGGTCCCGGTAGACCTGGGCGGTATTTTCTTCGAAATAGAGAAAGGCGGCGTCGACCTGCTCCTCGGAAAGTTCGGGGAAGTGGCGGGCGATGGCCGCAAAGGACCCGCCGCTGTTATTGTAGACGAAGATAATGTCGGCCACGGCGATATCGGTTCCGCGCAGGTAGGCGGTCCCGTCGGGGCCGATTTCGATAAAGTCCTCGAAGGTTTTCTCCATTGGGGCGACGACTCCTTCTGGTCTTACCCGGATTTTAACCGCAACCCCACTCCCCCGTCAAAACAGGCGGCCTGATGGCGGCTTGGGCGCCAGGGCCCTAAGTTCCTGAGCATTGAGTTTTAGACTCGGTCCCTTCAAGTAGCCGCACGACTTCACCGACGGCCGCTTTGAGCTCGGCGACCGTCGGGAAAACTAGACATAAATCCCTTGGCGATT
>DAOTYJ010000030.1:0-10681 GCA_034434875.1 Dehalococcoidia bacterium
TGGCCGTCCTGCTGATGCTGGCCTGGAAGAACGCCGGCTGGATTGGGCTCGACCGGTGGCTCCTGCCGGCCCTGGGCACCCCCTGGCAGCCGGGAAAGGTTGCCCTCGGGCGCCGTCCGGCGGCCTGAGCCGGGTACTGAGGCCGCTCCGGGAAGCTCTCGGGCTTCCCGGAGCGGCTTATTAGCACCTGCCCGAGGAGTGGGTGTTAAAATGATATACTGACAATTAGGTCATAAGATGTCGGGGCGGTCGAACGATACCGGGAATGCCTTCTGGGCCGGCCTGGTAACGGCCGACGGAATTTTTGCGGTGGATAACCGTCAGCAGATTGTGTTCTGGGGTCCCACCGCCGAGCGGCTTACCGGGTGGGGCGCCGATGAGGTGCTGGGCAGGCCCTGCTACGAGGTGCTGGCCGGCCGGGACACCCGGAACCACCGGTTCTGTCGGCGCAACTGCCCGGTCGTTGTCAATGCCCGGCGGGGCCGGCCGACCCCCGACTACGACGTCCTCTGCCCGACGGCCGACGGGACGGAGAAGTGGCTTAATGTAAGTATTCTCGTTTTTAAGCGGCCTGGGCAGGAAACCGTGGTTATCCATTTTTGCCGGGATGTCACCGAGCGGCGCCGCCTCGAGGAGTTTGCCCGCCAGGCCGCGGCCCTCCTCCGGGAAACGACCCGGGGCACGGCCCTTCCCCCCGGGGCTGAGGTCCCCGCCGGCCCGCCCCCCCAGCTCTCCTCCCGGGAGACCGAGGTCCTCCGGCTTCTCGCCTGCGGCCTGACAACCCGGCAGATGGCCGAGGCCCTCTCCCTCTCGCCCACCACCGTCCGCAACCACGTGAACCGGGTCCTGACGAAGCTCGGGGTGAACAGCCGGCTGCAGGCCGTGGTCTACGCCTCCCAGCTCCGGCTTATCTGAAAGGCCGTCCGAAAGATTGATGCAGTCGAATCTAGTTCTGGCGCTGGGATGCCTTTACCTTGATTGTGGCAATAATCACAAATCCTGGGGGGAGAAGGCACCTTGGGCCGGTCGTTCTGGTTTCCTCTCCTCGGCGCCCTGGGCCTTACGGTCCTGGGCGAATCGGTCGCCCTGGGCTTCGACCCGTCCCCGCCGGCGGCGGCCGCCGAAGCCGGGGTGGTGGATGGGGCCTTTCGGACCCTGACCTTCCTGGCCATTCCCGTTTTCGCCTTTGTCCTGAGCTTTTTAACTTACAGCGCCCTCCGGTTCCGGCGGCGTCCCGGCGAGCAGGCCGACGGCCCGCCGGTCCGGGGCAGCCGGCCGGTGGCGGTCACCTGGCTCGGCGTGACCACGGCCCTCACCCTGGTCCTGATCGGGGTGGGGACGGTCGGCCTCGAAGAGCTCCGGCACACGGCCCGCCTCTCCCCCGACCTGGTGGTCAGGGTTGAGGGGATGCGGTGGGGCTGGCAGGTCGCCTACCCCGAGGCCGGGGTTTCGACGAACCGGGAGCTGGTTCTGCCCGTCGGACGGCGGATTCGGGTCGAGGTCACTTCCCGGGACGTGGTCCACTCCTTCTGGATTCCGGCCTTCCGGGCAAAAATTGACGCCGTGCCCGGCATGGTCACCTCGGTGGCCTTCACCCCGAACCGCACCGGCGGCTATGACCAGAACCCGGACCTGCGGGTTCAGTGCGCCGAGCTTTGCGGGACCGGCCATTCCCTGATGGTGATCCCCGTGCGCATCGTAACCGAGGAGGAGTTCCGGCAGTGGCTGGCAAACCAGTCCCGACAGATGTAGGCCTGCGGATGCTCTTGCCCGTGGGCAGGGGCCTTCTGTTCGGCGCCCTCGGCTTCCTGGTGGGAAGCGGCCTGGCGGCGGTCATTCGGCTTCTGACCGGCCGAACGCCGTGGGCCCCGGAGGTTCTGCTGGCGGCCGGCTACCCGTCGGGACTCATCGGCTGGCTGTTGGGGGTTGGGATGTGGGACTACTGGGTGCGGGAGTGGTTCGGCTTGCCCCGCCGGCCCGAGCCGGCCGACGGCCCGGGCCGGTTCTTCCGGTTCTGTACCGACCATAAGGTTATCGGCGTCCAGTACCTGGTCACCTTCACGGCGATGATGCTGTTGGGGGGCCTGCTGGCGATGCTGATGCGTCTCGAGCTGATGGCCCCCGGGGTCGGGGTCCTGGGGCTGGCCGGCTACAACGCCGTCATGAGCCTGCACGGCATCTTTATGATCGCGGTTGCGGTGGCCATCCTCCTCGGCGGTTTTGCCAACTTCCTGGTGCCCCTGATGGTTGGGGCCGAGGACGTCGCATTCCCCAGACTCAATGCCCTGAGCTACTGGCTCATCCCGCCGGTGGCGCTGCTTCTGGTCGGGAGCCTGCTGCTGGGCGGATTCGAGACCGGCTGGACGGCCTACCCGCCCCTGGCTGTGGTGAACCCCCGGGGCGAGTCCTTCTTCCTGCTGGCATTTTTAACCTTCGGTTTCTCGTCGATCCTGGGCGGCCTCAACTTCCTGGCCACCATCATCGGCCTGCGGGCGCCGGGCCTCACCTGGTCCCGGCTGCCCATCTTTATCTGGTCGGTCTTTGCGGCCTCCCTTATCAGCCTGACGGCCACCCAGTTCGTGGCCTTCGCCCTGCTCTCCGATATCCTGGACCGGGTGGCCGGGACCGTGTTTTATAACCCCGTCGGGGGTGGCAAGCCCCTCCTTTACCAGCACCTCTTCTGGTTTTATTCACACCCGGCCGTTTACATTATGATAGTTCCCGCCTTCGGCATCGTCCTGGAAATCATCGCCCACCTGGCCCGGAAGCCCCTTTTTGCCTACCGCTGGGTTGTCGGGGCGTTTCTCACCATCGTTTTCCTTAGTTTCATCGTCTGGGCCCACCACCTCTTCACCAGCGGGATGGACGAGCGCCTACACGTGCCCTTTATGGTTACCACCGAGCTCATCTCGATCCCGACGGGGATGGTTTTTCTGGCGGCCCTGGGGACCCTCTGGGAGGGGCGGATCCTGCTTAACACGCCGATGCTTTTCGCCCTGGGCTTTCTGTTCAACTTTCTCATCGGGGGCATCACCGGCATCTTCCTGGCCGACGTGCCGACGGACATCCAGTTCCAGGACACCTACTTCGTCGTGGCCCACTTCCACTACACCATCATGGGCGGGGAGATCTTCGCCTTTCTGGCCGCCGCCTACTACTGGTTCCCGAAGATTACCGGCCGGATGTTCAGCGAGCGGCTGGGCAAGCTTCATTTCTGGTGGGCCTTCCTGGGATTCAACCTGACCTTCCTGCCCATGTTCTGGGCCGGGGTTAGGGGCATGACCCGGCGGGTGGCCGATTACCAGCCGGTCCTGGCGGACGTGAACCTGTTTATCAGCCTGGCGGCCTTCTTCCTGGCCGGGAGTTTCGTGGTGTTCGTCGTCAACATGGTCTATTCGTGGGCCAGGGGGCCGGTTGCGGCCGCGAATCCCTGGGGGGCGACTACCCTGGAGTGGCAGACCTCCTCCCCACCGCCCCACGGGAATTTCCCGCACCGGCCGAACGTGGTTGATTCGCCCTACACTTACGGGATGCCCGGCGCCGTCCACGCCGTCGTGGGGCCGGCTGGGGGTTCGGACGGGGCGAACAAGACCGGTTAGAAGGGGGGGGAATTACCCATGCGGCGACCCGGCGGACTCGCAGCCGATTGGGGGCGGGGCTGGTGGGTTTTCGCAGCCCTGGTGGTTCTGACCGTCTTTGAGTTGGGCCTGCTCCTCATCGATATGCCGGCCGGCCTGTTCCGGGTCCTCCTGCTGGCTGTCAATCTGGCCGACGCCTGGCTTATAGCTTACTATTTTATGCACATAGCCCAGCTCTGGAGGGGCGAATAAAATGGCGTACCCGCAGGTTGCCGAGCATGGGGCCCAGGAGCGGCTCGCCGTTAACCGGACGGGCCTGTGGCTCTTTATCCTTTCGGAGAGCTTTCTTTTCGGGGCCGCCCTTTCAAGCCGCTACTACCTGCAGGGGGTCGAACGGCCCCCGGAGCTCAACCAGCTGCTCGGGCTGGGGATTACCTTGGTTCTGCTAACTAGCAGTCTGACGGCCTACCGGGCCGAGCGGGCGGCGGTCCACGGTCACCTGAAAGGTCTCACCCGCAACCTGGCGGCCACCATCGGCCTGGGCCTGCTTTTCCTGGTCGGGGTCGTAATCGAATGGTACGAGGCCTTTCACTATTTCCCGCCGAGCACGGCCTACGGCACGGTTTTTCTCACCACGACGGGCCTGCACGGGTTCCACGTCCTGACGGGGGTTATCGCCCTCACCTTTATCCTGCTCCTTGGCCGGGACGGCCGCTTTACCGGGGGCAATTTCTGGCCGGTTGAAGGGGCCGTCAAATACTGGCACTTCGTGGACGTGGCCTGGGTCTTTATTTACCCGAGCCTCTACCTGGTGCGGTAAAGGGGACGGTCGGTCAGCCCGGGACCGATGGGCGCCTTCAGCCGCCGGGGAGGGCCGGCCGGATTCGGGGCCAGAGGTGGAGGCCGAAGGCGAGGGCGGCCAGCAGTTCCGCCAGGGTCCCGGCCGTCTCGGCGGGGCGGCCGGCCACCAGGGCGCCGGGGCCGGCCAGGGCCACCCCGATGTTAAGCAGGACCAGGGCCGCCCAGGCCGGTCCGGGCCGGCCCCTCGGGTGGCGAAAGCCCCAACTGCTCAGCCGCGGAAATATCCAGTAGGCAACCCCGAAGGCGAGCTGGAGGGTCCAGCCGAAGAAGAGGGCGTGGATGTGCCAGCCCAGGAGGGCCGGCACGGCCGGGTGGATAAAGACGGCCTTGTGGGCCAGCATGAGGCCGCCGACGGCGAACCCGACCCCGAGGTGGAGAAGGGCGAGCCTCACCATGTAACAGCTCAGGCGGGGCAGGCTAGCCCTCCTTTCCGGGCCGGGGCTTAACCCGGGGCCAGAGCAGGCCGGCAAAGACCCCGCCGGCCGCCACCAGAGCCGCCGCGCTCAGAAGGAGCAGGACCCGGACCCAGGGGGCGGGGCTGAGGGCAACGGCCGGCTCGGCCACCGCCCGCAGGAGCATCCCGGCATTGAGCAGGACAAAGCCGGCCCACCCGGCGGCCTCGTTGCCCCGGGGCCGCTCCCGGGAGAGGGGCGGGAACATCCACCAGGCCACCCCGAAGATGAACTGGGCCACGCCCCCGAGCATGAAAAGGTGATAGAAGACCGGCCGGAAGGGGTCGGGAAGGAGGCCGACCGCGAGGAGGACCCCGACGGTGAGGGCGGCGAGGAGATTGACCAGGGCGGCCCGGATGCACCAGCGGGTAAGGGCCGGCATGGTCTCCTAGGCGATAACCCAGCCGGCCGGTTCGGCCTCCCCGGCGATGTCGGCCAGCAGGTCCGGGCGGAGGATGACAACCCGGCGCCGGGCCAGCCGGATGAGCCCGGCCCGCTGCCAGCCGTTAAGAAGCCGGCTCACCGTGTAAAGCCGGGTGCCGCACAGCTCGGCCAGCTCGGCCCGGGTAAGGGGCAGCCCCAGGGCCACACCCTCCGGCATCCGGCCGCCCGCCCGTCCGGCCAGGGAAAGGAGCAGCCGGGCGAGCCGGCCCTCAACCCGGGCGGTGCTGACATCGTGGAAACGGCCCTGAATTTCGTGGAGGCGGGCGGCCATCAGTCCCATCACCCCGAGGGCAACCTCCGGGTGGCGGAGCAGGAAGGCCCGAAACCGGTCGCCGGGAATCCAGAGGACGACGGCCGGGCTGATGGCCTGAGCCGAAGCGGGGAGAGGCCGGTCGGCCAGGGCGGCAACCAGGCCCACGAACTCCGTCGGCCCGACCAGGTGGAGGATCGTCTCCGAACCGTCGGTCCCCTGGCGGACGACCTTGACCTGCCCGTCGAGGACGAAGTAAATCCCCCCGGGCCGGTCGCCTTCGATAAAAAGGAACTCCTTCCGTTCAAGCCGCCGGATTACCCCGGCCCTGACCAGGTCGAGCACGGCTTCGGCCGGGGCGGGCCGGAACACCGGCGTCCGGGAAAGCCGCCCCGCAATCTCTTGCGGCCCGGGCAGTCCCTTCGGCAGGTTATCCGGTCTCAAGCCTGACCTCGAGGAATTCTTTCAGGGCGACGGCGTTGTTGTGCTCGGCATCCCGGGCGCTGAAGAGCAGAGTTACGTCCCCGGCCCGGGCCGCCTCCAGCAGGGGCCGCCAGGCTTCCGGCCGGGCCTCCAGCTCGGCAAAATAGCGGGCCTTAAACTCGGCCCATTTTGCCGGGTCGTGGCCGAACCAGCGCCGTAAGCCGTCGCTGGGGGCGGCGTCTTTGAGCCAGCCGTCGAGCTTTAAGGCGTCCTTTTTAAGGCCCCGGGGCCAGAGCCGCTCCACCAGAAACCGGCGGCCGTCGGAAGGCTCCGGCGGCTCGTAGACCCTTTTGAGCCGGACCATGCCACTCCCACCGGATTATACTCCCGGCCGACCAGGCCCCGCCCTTCCAGCCACTCCAGAAGCAGGTGAAAATAAACCAGGCCGGCGTAGGGCTGCCAGCGGTCGACCAGGGCCTTGGTTCGGGCGTAATCCAGGGGCTCGCCCAGGCCGAGCCAGCGGCGCAGGTTGTTGCGGGCCCCGACATCGTCCCCCGGAAAGACGTCAAGCCGGCCCAGGCCCCGGAGGAGCACATACTCGGCCGTCCACCGGCCCACGCCCCGGAGCCGACGGAGCCGGGCGGCGGCCGTTTCGCCGTCCACCTCGGCCAGACCCTCCAGGTCGAGGCCGCCGGCGACGGCCCCGGCAAGCTTGTAGACGGCCCGGGCTTTCTGGCGGCTGAAGCCGAGGACCCGCAGTTCGTCGACCTGACGGCCGGCCAGGTCTTCGGGCGTCGGGAAGCCCCGAAGGAGCTGGCCGGCCACTTCCAGGGCGGGGCCGAAGGCCTCGGCCAGCCGGTTAAGGAGCCGGATGCCGAAATTGAGGCTGATTTGCTGACAGGCGACGGCGTTGACCACCGCCTCGAAGACGGTCGGAAACCGGGGCGGCTTGAGGCCCCGGAACCGGTCGGCGGGCGGGGCCAGGGCCGGGTCGGCCGCGGCCAGCCGGTAAAAGTCGGCAAGGTCCAGGTTGAGGCCCAGCACCCGGGTCAAGAGGTGGTCGACGGCCGGAATATCCCGTTCCGAAAGGTCGGGGCCGTCGACCCGAACCTCAAGCCGGGGGGCGTTCGGACTGCCGGTCTGGATTACCGTCGCCGCCCGGGGCCGGCCGTTAATGACCAGGAGGCGTCGGTAATGGCGGCCGTCCCAGGAGTCGACCCGGTTTTCGGCCCGCCGCCGGAGGGCCCAGACTGTCAGGTCGAGCCGGAAGGGTGGAACCGGTTCAAGGCAGAAGGAAAGGGGCATCGGGGTCCGGATTCCGTCCGTTCATTCCGGCGGGATTCGAAAGGCCACCGCCAGGCGGTTCCAGCCGTTGATGGCGACAACGGCCATGGTCATGTCGACCAGCTCCCGGTCGTGGCGGCGGGCCTCTTCGTAAACGTCGTCGGGCACCCGACTCTCGGCCAGGAGGGTTACCGCCTCGGCCCAGGCGAGGACCGCCCGCTCCCGGGCCGAGAAGAACGGGGTCTCCAGCCGGGCGCTCAGGGCGTAGATGCGCCGCTCGGCCTCCCCGGCGGCCCGGGCCTGACGGGTGTGCAGGTCGATGCAGTAGGCGCATCCGTTCAGCTGGGAGGCCCGGATCTTAACGAGCTCGAGGAGGGGCGGTTCAAGGCCGCTGGATTTGACGTAAGCTTCAAGCCCCCGCATGGCCCGGACGGCTTCGGGAGCGACCTGCCGGTAATCAAGGCGCACGAGATCTAACCTCCTGACGGGCGGTCAGGGGCCTGGCGGCGCCGAACCGGGCCGCGGCCAGGGTTACCCCCAGGAAAAGGATAATCGCCCCCACATTCAGGGCGCCGCCGAGCCCCCGCCACGGTCCCAGGCCGGCGGCATCCCCGGCAACCCTGACCGCCAGCGAGGCATGGAGCAGGCCCAGCGGGACGTAAAAGGCCGGGCGGAAGGGGATGGGGATGCCGCTGACGGCCGGGAAGATAACCAGGGCGTGGCCGAAAATCATCGACATAACAAAGCCCAGAAGCACCGTGTGCAGGGCCCCATCGTAGAGGGGGCCGGCGGTGGCGTAGGGACCGAAGACCCACCAGAGGCCCCCGAGTCCAAGCCAGAAGAAGCCGGCGATAAGGCACAGGGCGATAAAGCGGGGCTGGCCGGGCCGACGGACCGTCACCCAGGCGATGTCGTATTTAAACAGCCAGGCGGATATGCCAAGCAGGGCAACCCCAGAAACGCGGCGGCCCGCGTCGGGGGCGGTAAGACCGGCCAGGAGGCCGACCACCAGTAGGGCCGTAAACAGAGTGAGCAGGCGGCCGGCCAGGGGCGGCCGGGCGGCCACCCGGGTGAGCTCGAGCCGCTCGCCGACGATGGTCAGGACAAGAAAGCCTACCCACCACTCGGTCGCCGGCGGAAGCCGTTGGGTAAGGAGCCAGACCAGGTTGCCGCCGGCCCAGAGGGCGGCCCCTGTTCCCATGACGGCCAGGCCGATATCGGGGTGGCGGCGGAGGGCATAAAAGTAGAGGCCGAGCAGTCCGACCGATGCCCCGAGGCCAAGCAGGTGGGGAATGGGGTGGGGGGCACCGACGGCCAGGCTCAGGGCCCCGGCGGCCGCAATCGCCGGCGCCAGGTATCCGGCCCGGCGGTTGAGGGCCACCGCCCGCTCGAGGCTGATGAGGGTTCCCAGGAAGCCGGAGACCATCAGGGCCCCGTGGAGGCCGGGGGTGGGGACGGGCAGGCCGAACCCGAGCCGGCCAAGGCCGGCCCCAAGCCCCAGGAGGAGGCCAAGGCCGGCCGGGAGCATTAAAAGCCGGCGCAGGACCAGGTGGGACACGGTTATACGCCCCGGACGAGGACGACCGAGAGCCCGACGATGACGACGGCCAGGACCAGATTCGCCCGGGCGAACCAGATGGCCAGCCGGCGGAGCCGCCGGGCCTCGGCCGAGGTTGGGTCCTTGCGGGCCAGCTCGTTGGCCCGGACCCCGACCCCGAAGTCGTGGAGGGCCGTCAGAAGCAGCACCAGGCCGACGGCCCCAAATTTTGTCCCCAGGGTGTGGGCAAAGCCCGTCTGCCAGAAGGCCGGGTCAAAGAAAGCCGTCGGGTGGATGCCCCGCAGAATCAGGATAATGAGGCCGGTCGCCACCAGGGTGACCAGGGCGCCCCAGCCCACGACCCGGGCCCGCCGGCCGATGAAATCGAGCAGGTCGGGCATAATCGGCCGAAACTGCGGCCGGCGGATGCCGGGGATGACGACCAGGGCCAGGAAGAGGGAACCGCCAACCCAGGCCGCGGCCGCAAGCAGGTGGACGGCGACGACCAGCAGGTAAAGCTCCCGCATCTCTGGCCAATTTTAACCTCCCGGACCCCGGGCGCGGGTCCGGCCGATGCGCACCCGCCAGACCTCGGGGCCCTGTTCCAGGTAGGTCCACTCGAAGGCCCCGGGCCGCTCGGCGTCGAACTGGTAGCAAAGGGGCTTCGGGTCGTGGTCGTTCACCAGGATGAAGGCCTGGCCGGGGCGGAGGCGGTCGAAGGTGGCGAAGATGAGGGGGTGCCGCTCCCGGGGCGGGATGGTCCGGACGTCGAGGATGACTTCGGCGGCCGGCTCTTCCCCGGCGTCGGCGTCCGACCCGGCCCGCAGATCGTTAAGAACCCGCGCCTGCTCCGCGGCCGGAAGGTGGTCAGCGATGAGGGGCAGGTAAACCCGCTCCTCTTTCTCCAGGTGAAGCAGAAGGATGGCCCGAAGGCCCAGAACAAGCTCCCGGAGGACCTCCGGGGCCGGCCCGGCCTGAATCCGCCGGATGTAGTCCTCGATAAACTCGTGGTCGATGCTCATGGTGGCGGTCGCCCGGCCCCAGGCCTTGACCAGGGGCTCCACGACGGGATAAAGGTGTGCTTCCTCGGCCCGGGCGTGGCCGAGCAGTTCGCCGGAAAGGAAGTTGGTCAGGTCCCGGAGGGCCTCGGGCGAGCCTGTGCCCAGCCAGGCTTCGACCTTTTCAAGCAGCTTCCGGCGGAGCTCGGCGTGGTGGGCCCGGACAACGTCGACAAGGCTCTCGGTCACGGGTGGTCCCTCCCCATGGGTCAACTCGGAGGCCGGGCCCCAAAGGCCCGACCCCAAGTCTATTCTAAGCGTTGCGCCCGGCGGATTCTTTGCGGCAGCGCAAACAGCCCCGGCCCGCCGGGGTGGGAAAGGTGCCGTTACCTTGCCGAAAACTCGGAACCGCCGGCCCGCCGAGGGGGCAGAGTTGGGCCCTAATCCGTCGGGTCGGCAGTAATAGAATCATCGCAGATTTTCGGCCTTAAGGCCTCGTCGGGTAAGGCGGCCTTCATCGCCTCGTTCGACGCCTGGGAGCTTGGACCGCCGGTGGGCGACGCCACGCTGCCAGTAAGAGTCGGGTTTGCTCAACCTGGGCCGGGTAGCCCTGAGTTCCGGCCGCCGGCGGCCGGAGGTTTCGGAGCTGGTGGGCCCTGGGTCGGGCGAGCGGCAGCTGGGACCAGGGACCTTTGTTTATAGTGCCGTAGTCGGCGCGGTTGGCCGGCGTATAATACTCCAGTTCCAAGAGATCACAGTAGCCATGCATGGGCCCAGGCGCGGCGATGCTTGTCGAAATCCAACCCGATGGCCTCGGCTAGCTTGCCCACGGTGAGACGGCGCCCGAGAACAGC
>DAOTYJ010000031.1:0-2704 GCA_034434875.1 Dehalococcoidia bacterium
AAGTCCCCGGCGGCCCCCACGTGCTTGGCAAGCAGCACCCGCTGCCCCCCATTCGGGTCCAGCTCAAACCGAAAAGCCATCGCACACCTGTTCGGCATCGGCAACTGCTGGCAACCCCATGCCTCCGATTGACAAAATGCGCTCCGTAACCGATACTTACGGCGGCGCCAGTCAGGCGATTACTTTACCGGCAGGCCGCGTGGCGGGAAGCAGATGGCGAGTCGTCTGGTCGGATTCTGTCTGCTCCTTGCGGTTATTCTCATGTCGGGGCCGGGGTTTTCCGCCCGGGCCTCGCCGCCGGCCGCGGGGCCGCCGCCTCCGCCGGTCGAGCGGGCAATGGCGGCTCCACCCCGGACCATCAAGGTTGCCGACCTGCCGGCGGGTGCCCCCGGGGAGGCCCAGGCGCCCCGGGCAGTGCCCTTTCTGCCGCTGGACCGGGCCGAGTATGAGCGGGCGAGGCGCCAGCCCCAGGCTCCCCGGAACGGGGCCCGGACTCTGGGCCTGACGCCGGCGACCGCAACCGAGCTTGTCGTCCTGAGAAGCTTCCCGGTGATGAATCAGGTAACCCAGAAGGCTGCCTCCGGTGGGGTGTACTTTCCGCCGGACACGCAGCTGGCGGCCGGGCCGTATCACCTGGTCGAGCTGCTCAACTCGGCCGGAGCCGTCTGGTCGAAGGACGGAGCTCTGGTCAAACTGTTCAGCCTCAGCGCCTTCTTTGGGGCCCCGTGGAATTATCCGGTTGGCGACCCGAGGGTCCTTTACGACCCGCTCAACAGCCGCTGGTTCGCCTCGGCTTTTGCCCGCGACCCGTAATATTGCAACAGCCAGGTCTACCTGGCCGTTTCCTGGACGGATGCCCCTGCGGGCGGGTGGTGGGTTTACACCCTGCGGAGTAACTTGGCCGGAGTTATCTATGACCAGCCGTTTCTGGGTGTTACTGCGGACAAGGTGGTGCTCTCCTGGAAGGACTTCTCGGGCTTCTTCTGCCCCGGTTATTTCTCAGGCCAGGAGACCTGGGTGGTGGACAAGGCGGCCGTCCTCAATGGGGCACCGGCGGCCATGCAGGGGTTTGGGCCGGACCCGAACCGCTTCCGGCTGGTGCCCGCCCAGCTTTTGACCTTTTCCGGTCCGGCGGGTGGCGCGTTCAGCCAGGCAATGGCTACCTGGGTCTGGTTGTGCTTTCCGGCTCGCCGGCCCTGGGCAACGTGACCTGGTCCGAAACGACTTTGCCGATGCCGCCGACATCAGTCCCGCCTGTAGCCTACGACTTTTCGTTACTCCCCGCCACCCCGCTCGACACTGGCGACGACCGGTTTCTTGGGGCGGTCTGGCAGAACGGGGTACTCTGGGCAGCGGGCAACACCGGGTGTGTCCCGCCCGGCGACCTTTATGTCCGGTCATGTCTGCGGCTGGTGCAGGTCTCGACCACGGCATATCAGGTGATTCAAAGCTTTGACTTAGGGTACTCGCCCCCGGCCGGCTACCTGATGTACCCGGCCGTCGGCCTGGACCCGGCCGGCAACATGACCGTGGTATTCTCGGCCGTCGGCAATTTTCACCCGGGGGTCTACGCTGCCTACGCCCCGGCCGCCGGGCCCGCCTACCGGGTTTTCGGCCTTACACCCCTTTCGTCCGGCACCACGGCCTATTATTGCCGGTCTGACCCGTTCGGCGGCGGCCCCGGACCCGGCCGAGCCGGGGACGGTTTGGGTTGCGGGGGAGTACTCTGCGCCTGTGGCTGTGGACTGCAACTGGGGTACCTGGGCCGCCCAGCTAAAGGTGAAGGTAAACTACAGACTGTGGCTGCCTTTCCTGGCCGGGAATTGACCCTGGCGGCATTTTGCTGGCTGCTGGCCCTCAGCCTGGGCTGCGCCGGGCCGGCGGCGCCCCGGGGCACCCTGGAGGGCACGGTGACCATCGGGCCGCTGCGGCCCGGGGAGCGGGCGGGTGAGCCCAGTCCATCGCCACCGCCGGAGCTCTGCCGGCAGCAGGAGTTCCGGGTTCTTGATGAGGCCGGCCGGACCGAGCTATTAAGGTTTAAGGCCGGGCCGGACTGCGGCTTCCGGGTTGAACTTGCCGCCGGTCGCTACCGGCTGGACTACGTGGGGCCTCGGCCGGCTCTCGCAAAAGATTTGCCGAAGGTCATCGAAATGAGGCCAGGGGAAACCACCCGGACCGAAATCCACATCGACACCGGCATCCGCTGAGGCAGCCGCCGGCGAAGGCGAGGCCAGTAAAAAAAGGCCGGGGACAGGGGTGAAAGCTCAGTAAGGAGGCTAGCCGGAAGACGGCCGGCCTTCAGACCCCGCCGCAGATGGTCTGGCACGTCGCTTTGCCAGAATCCGGTCCCGGTTGCGCCAGTACCAGGCCCGAGCCCCGGCCCGGTGCATGCAGGTGTAGCTGCAGTACTTGGCCCGGCCCCGGCCCTCAAACTCCCGGCCGCACTCCGGACAGACGAGCTTCCGGGGCTTCCTGAGACTGGCTAGCAGCCTTGCAGCTTCCGACGGGTCAACCATTCCGGACTGACCATAGCATACGCGCGTTCTGGCGGTCAACGCTAAAATTGTGGAAAAGTTCGCCCGGAACCTCCAGTTCCAAGAGATCACAGTAGCCATGCATGGGCCCAGGCGCGGCGATGCTTGTCGAAATCCAACCCGATGGCCTCGGCTAGCTTGCCCACGGTGAGACGGCGCCCGAGAACAGC
>DAOTYJ010000032.1:0-72696 GCA_034434875.1 Dehalococcoidia bacterium
CCCAGGTAGCCGGAAAGGGCCCCCAGGACCACCCCGTAGAGGGTGCTCAGGCTCACGGCCAGGATGGAGACCACCGCCGCCGTCCGGGCCCCCCAGATGAGCCGGCTCAGGATGTCCCGGCCCAGTTCGTCGGTGCCGAGAAGGTGCTCCCAGGAGGGGGGCTGGCGGGCCCGGTCCAGGTTCTGCGTCCGGTAGTCGTAGGGGGCCACCCAGGGGGCGAGGATGCCGGCGGCGTAAATCAGGATGATAAAGACCAGCCCGGCCACCGCCACCTTCCGGCGCTTAAAGCGGGACCAGGCAATCCGCCAGAGACTCCGGCCCTTTACCGGGGCTTCGCCGGCCGCCGGGAGCCCTGGGGACAGGGCGGTGCGGTCGGCCATCAGTCGTACCTGATGCGGGGGTCCAGAAAGGTGTAGCCGATGTCCACCAGCAGGTTGGCCAGGACGAAGGAGGTGGCTACCAGCAGGGTTATGGCCATGATCACCGGGTAGTCCCGGGTGAACATGGAGTCGACGGCCATGGCCCCGATGCCCGGGATGCCGTAGAGGGTCTCGATGACGAAGAACCCCTCCACCAGGCCCCCAAGGCTGAGGCCCAGGATGGTCCAGAGGGGGAGCAGGGCGTTCCGAACCACGTGCCTGACCATAACCGTGGACTCGGGCAGGCCCTTGGCCCGGGCCACCCGGACGTAGTCCTGGTAAAGGACATCGAGGGTGCTGGCCCGCATCTGCCGGGTTATGACGGCCAGCCCCGGCAGGGCCATCACCACCGCCGGGATGATGATGCGGGAATCGAAGAGGCCGCCCCAGCCGGAGGAAGGGAGCCAGTGAAGGGTCCGGACGAAGATAAGGAGCATCATCGGTAGGGTGAAGAAGACGGGGATGGAGTTGAGGACCAGGGTTGTGCCCACGATCAGGTCGTCCAGCCAGGTGCCCTGCTTCAGGGCGGCCAGGATTCCCAGGGGAACCCCGAGGGCAAAGGCGAGGGCCAGGCCGGCCAGGCCGAGCTGAACCGAGACCCAGACTTTGTCGGCGATGAGGTCGGTGACCGGCTGGCCCCGGTATTTATAGCTCTCCCCGAAGTCGCCGTTAACGGCCCGGAGGACGAAGTCGACGTAGCGGTCGAAGAACGGACGGTTGAGCCCCAGCTCCTCCCGCAGCCGCTCGGCGGCAGCCGGGTTCACCCGCTGGCCTAACATCACCTCGACGGGGTCCCCCGGGGCGTAGTAGCCCAGGGTGAAGGTGATGAAGGACACGGCCAGCAGGACGACCGGCAGCCAGAGGAGGCGGCGAAGGATGTAGCGGGCCATCGGCGCTAGTGGGGTTCGACCACAACGTCCTTCAGGACCGGTATGATGATGGGCGAGACCACGTAGTTTTTAACCCACTTTTTGACCAGCACGTACTCTTTGCCGAAGGTGAGGGGCACCCAGGGGGCGTCCTGGACGATGAGCTCCTCGGCCCGCTGGTAAAGCTGAATCCGCCGCTGGGGGTCGGCCTCGGTCCGGGCCTGCTCCAGGAGCCGGTCCACCTCCGGGTTAGAGTAGCGGGTGGTGTTGTCCAGGCTCTGGCTGTGGAAGAGGATGTCCAGGAAGTTCTGGGGGTCCGGGTAGTCGGCGATCCACCCGAGCTCGAAGGCCTGGTATTTATACTTTTTCAGGTCGTCGAGGAAGGTGGCCCACTCCACCTGCTGGACCTGGACCTCGATGCCCAGGTTCTGGCGCCACATCTCGATGATGGCGCTGGTGGTCCGGGGCGGGTTGCCCGCCGTGCCCGGGATGGTCAGGGTGATGGGCGGCAGCCTGGTGCCGTATTTGGATTCGGCCAGAAGCTGCTTGGCCCGCTGGGGGTCGAACCGGAGGCCCTTCAGGTTGGGGTTGTGGCCCGGGAAGCCCGGGGGCAGGATCCCGTAGGCCGGGTCCACGAACTTGCGCAGGACCACCTCCACCAGCTTCTCCTTGTCGACGGCGTGGTTGAGGGCCTGGCGGACCTTCGGGTCGTCGAAGGGCGGCTTGGTGACGTTAAACCCGATGTAGCCGACGCTGAAGCTGTTGACCACCACCAGCTCGTTGCGCAGGGGGCTGTTGGGGTCCAGAACCCGCTCGATGTCGTCGATGCCCACGCCGGTGATGTCGATTTCGTTGTTTTCGTACATGGTCATCGCCGAGCCGCCCGACAGAATAAAGATGGCCCGCTCCAGCTTGGGGGCCCCCAGGTAGTAGTTCTCGTTTCGCTCGAGGACGATGCGCTCCCCGACCCGCCACTCCCGCAGCTTAAAGGGCCCGGTGCCGTTGGGCCGGAACATCCAGTTGCGGCCCGACTCGACGTTCTCCTTGTCCACAACGAAGGCCGTCGGGTAGGTGAGCTTGGCCAGGAAGTAAGCCTTCGGGGCGTCGGTCTCAATCTGGAGGGTGTAATCGTCCACCACCCGGACGCCCCGAACCTGCCGGGCCTGGCCGTTGAGCATCTCTTTTACCCCGACGATATCGCCCAGGTAGGTGTCGGCCACCGTGGACTGGGTCCGGGGGTCGGCGGCCCGCTCGATGGAGTATTTAAAATCCCGGGCGGTGACCTGTTTGCCGTTGTGGAACTTGGCGTTCTTCCGCAGGTAGAAGGTGTAGGTCTTGCCGTCGGGGCTCACGTCCCACCGCTCGGCCAGGTCGGGGACGAGCTGAAGGTCCTTGTTGAAGGTGACCAGCCCGGAGAAGATTTCGACGATATACGAGGCCGAGGTGGCGTCGGTGGTGAGGTGGGGGTCCAGGGTTGGGGGGTCGGCCCCGAGCATGGTAAGGATATTGGCCTTGCCCGGGGGCAACTGCTCCTGGGTTCCCCGGGTCTCCGCCGACGGCTGTCGGGCCCCCGGCAGGAACCGACACCCGGAAAGGACCACGGCCAGGACCAGGAGCCAGACCAGGCCTGCCCTGACAAACTGCCGTCCCATGGGCCCTGCTCCCTTCGGAATACTTTCCCCTCGCAGGTTCTAGCCCATTTTAGGTTGACCCATAACCCACTGTCAAGTGAGGGATGCGCGTTCTGCGGGCCGGTAGGCTAAAATACTGCCGGTGGAGCTTTCCGCCGACCTGATCGCCCGGCGAATCGAGCGCCTCGGCCGGTTCGGACGCCTCCCCGAAGGAGGGATCTACCGGGGCGTTTACTCCCCCGCCTGGGCCGAGGCCCGGGCCGAGGTGGCGGCCTGGGGACGGGCGGCGGGGCTGGAGGTTCGGGAGGACGCCGTCGGCAACCTCTGGCTGCGGCTGGAGGGTACCGAGCCGGGCCCGGCCATCGTGACGGGCTCCCACATCGACACCGTCCGGAACGGGGGCAGGTATGACGGGGCCCTGGGCATTGTGGCCGGCCTCACCGCCGTCGAAGCCCTGAAGGCCCGCTTCGGCCGGCCCCGACGGACCATCGAGGTGCTGGCCACCTGCGAGGAGGACGGGGCCCGCTTCCGGAGCCGCCTCTGGGGCTCCCGGGCCATCCTGGGCATCATCGGCCCCGAGGAGCCGGATACCATCCTGGACGCCGAGGGCATTTCCATCGGGGAGGCGATGCGCCGGCTGGGCTTTGACCCGGCCCGGATCCCCGAGGCCCGCCGGGACGACATCGGGGCCTTTATCGAACTTCACATCGAGCAGGGGCCGGTCCTAGAAGCTTCGGGCCATCAGGTGGGGGTCGTCACCGTGGTCACCGGCCTGACCATGGGGTTGGTCGAGGTGACCGGCCGGGCCGACCACGCCGGGACCACCCCGATGTCGTCCCGGCGGGACGCCCTGGTGGGGGCGGCCGAAATGGTCCTCGGGATTCGGCGGGCGGCTCTGCGGGCCGGCCCGCCGGCGGTGGGAACGGTGGGCCGGCTGGAGGTCTGGCCCGGGGGCACTAACGTCGTGCCCGAAGGGGTCAGGTTCAGCGTGGACCTGCGCCACACCGACCCCCAGGCCCTCGGGGACCTGGTCAGGCGCACCCGGCGGGTCTGCCGGCAGGTCGGCCGAAAATACGGCCTCGGGGTCGAGTTCCGGGTGGTCTCCACCACCCCGCCGACGCCCCTGGACCCCGGCCTGCGGGGGCTTCTGGTGGGCCTCGCCCGGGAGCTGGGCCTTAAGTTCCTGGAGATGCCCAGCGGGGCCGGCCACGACGCCGCCTGGCTCGCCCGGAAGTTTCCGGCGGCGATGATTTTCGTCCCCAGCCGCGACGGCCGCAGCCACAGCCCCCTGGAGTACACCCCGCCAGAAGAGATTGTGCCGGGGGTTGCCCTGCTGGCCGCCGCCCTCCACCGCCTGGCCTATTGACCGGGCCGGGCGGCGGCTGATAAAATGGAGCGGAGGGTGCCTGAAAATGCCCATTTACGAGTACTTCTGCCCCCACTGCCGGACCAGATTCGAGCTGCTACGTCCGATAAGCCGCGCCGGCGAGGACGGCACCTGCCCCACCTGCCGGCAGAGCGCCCCCCGGGTGATGTCGGTGTTCGCCTCCTTCTCCCGGGGCGCCGACGGTTCGGTGACGCCCGTCGGGGGCGGCTGCGCCTCCTGCTCCACCCACGCCTGCAGCTGCTGCAGCCTTAACTAGCCGGGCCCGCTAGCGGTCGGCCGTCCGGGCGTACTTAAAGCCCAGCTGGTTAGGGTAGACGGGGAGGGTAAGGCGGTCGGTCGGCCGGACGGTAATCGACCAATCCGGGTGGGTGTAGCGGAGGAGGGCCAGAAGGCCGCCCCGCCGCTCCAGGGTCTTGAGGAGGGCATCCGGGCTGCCGATGGCCCGGACGTAGTACGGCCCGGGAAGGAGGATTCCGTCCACCAGGAGCCAGCCCCGCCCCCCGCCGATACTCGACCGGTAAACGAGGCGAACGGTCGTCTGCGGGTTCCCCAAGGCGATGGCCTCGGCCCCGGCGTTCCGCAGTTCGTTTATCAGGTCCACCATCTCGAAGGGCTCCGGCGTCCCCAGAATCTCCACTTCGACCCCCGGTCCGCTCACCTCCAGCAGGCCGTTTATGGCCTTGAGGCGGTTAAGCTCGGTCACCAGGGTGTCCACGTCCACCCGGCTGTTGCCCCGCAGGGTCGCCAGCTCCTGTTCGGCCTTGGTGATCTCGGTGCGGAGCCGGTTGTTGGCCTCGACCAGGTCGGCCAGCAGGCGGGCATCCCTCAGCCGGGACCGGTCCGAGGCCGGGTCGACGGCCAGCTGGCCCCGGAGCTGGGTGATGATGAGAAAGCCCACCAGAAAGGCCACCAGAAAGAGGCTCAGCCGGCCGGGGTCGGGGCGGCGCAGGGCGGCCCTCACCACCGGAGGTGCTCCGTCGGGAAGCCCCCCTTGTAGGGCGGAACGTTCACCTCCGGCGCCCGCCGGACGGTGAACTGGAGGCCGTAGTTCTGAACCCGGGCTTTGAGCTGGGTCAGCCGGTCGGGGGCCTTAAGCAGGGCCTCCAGCTCCGGGGGGCCGATGGCCACGATTTCGTAGGGCGGGGCCAGCCGGGCGGTGTTGACCACGATGGTGCCCCCGGCGGCGTAGATGGAGGAGGTGGCGATGAGCCGCTCGCCGTTGACGGCGAGCGCCTCGGCACCCCCCTCCCACAGCAGGTTGACCACGTCCCGCAGGTGCGAATCCAGAACCAGGTAAAGGGTCGGGTCCTCCCCCCGCAGGGGCCGGCGGGGGGAGTCGTCCAGCACCACCACAACCCCGGGGCCGGCGAGGCCCACGGTGCCCGCCAGAACCTGCTGGCTCACCAGCTCGGCCAGGAGGCCGCTCAGGCCGCCCTGGGGCCCCTGGGCCCGGTTTCGGAGCCGGTCCCGCTCGGCCTGGAGCTCCCCGAGCCGCTCCTGGAGGTGCCGCTGTTCCGCCTCCAGCCGGGCCACCACCGCCGAAACCTCCCCGGCCTCCCGGTCCGCCCCCGGCGACTGGGCGGGGAACCGGTAGCCGGCCGCCAGGGCCAGGCCGATGACGGCCAGGGCCAGCAGGACGGGCGGCCGGCCGAAGAAGCCGAGGCTCATCTCCCCTTGCCGGCCGCGCCGGCCCGGCCGAGCAGGAGCCCCAGGAAGAGGGCCAGAATCCCCTGGGCCGTGGTGAAGGCGGCCAGCATCAGGGCCGCCGCAAACCAGAAGGGCTCGGGGAAGAGGCGGATAAGGTTATGCTGGGCCGGGTCCAGAACCCAGAGGTCGTTGCGAAAGCTTACCAGGTGAAAGAGGAGAAAGAGCCGGTCGAACCCCACCAGCAGGGCAAGGCCCCCGACGAGAAAGAGGCCCAGGGTTAAGGCGCCGCCCAGGGCCAGCCAGTCGCCGATGAGGACCAGCCCCGCCCGCCTTTCCCCCAGAAGGCTTGCGCCGACAAAGCCGAGGAGCAGAAGGCCCGCAAGAAGCCGCACCCGGTCAAGGCCGAGCACCAGCCCCTTAACGTCCCGCAGGTGGAGAATTTCCCGCTCGGTTAAGAGCGGATACTCGGCCTCCCCCCGCCGGACGCGAATCTCTAAGAACTCCCGGTCGGAGTTAAAGTACTCGATAAACTGCCCGGCAATGGCCTTAAGCTCGTCGGGGTTAAGGCCGGTGGCGGCGGCCACCCGGTTCTGTTCGAACCCCCAGAGGTAAAGGTCAAGGTTATTGACGAGAAAGCGGACGTTTAAACTTACAAGAAAAACGGGCAGGAGGACGACGGCCAGAACGAGCCAGAGACGGAGCAAGGTTTTCAAAGGGGGCCGACTCCCCGTTTAGCGGCCGGGACAAACCCGGTAGGTCCGGGTACCCTGGTCCGCCATCTCCTTTACCTCCCCGCCGGGTGCAACTTGGACCGAGAGAGTATAACACGGCCGGGCAGGAATCTGGGCCGGAATATCGAAACGAACCACCCGACTTTCGCCGGCGGCCACCGCCCCGGCGTCCTTGGTCAGCTCCACCAGGACGTCCCCCGGCTCGTCCCCGGCCAGCCTCACCTGGACCTGGGCCTCCACCCGCCGCCGACCCCGGTTGTCGATGACCACCGCCAGCCGATGGGGGTCGGCCGGCTCCACCTGGACGGCGGTGACCCCCAGGCTGACTTCCGGCCGGGGGGTTGCCTGCTCCACCGGGGCCGGGGTGGCCCGGGGGACGGCCGGGGCTCCAAGGGCCCCGTTGCCGCAGCCGGCAACCGCCAGGGCCAGCAGCGGCAGGAGCAGGCCCTGCCTGAGGCGACCGAGCATCTAGCCCAGTTTAGCCGGCCTTGCCCCCGGCTGTCAAATCGACCGCTGGTTTCGGCCGGAGCCGCCCACCAGGTTAAGTTGGGCGAAGGCCCGCCGGCCCAGGGAACAGCAGGCCAGCCAGCAGCCGCAACCGGAGCAGGCCCACCGGCCCGCCGCCGGGAAATGCCAGGGTAAAGAGGGGGCCCCCATCGGCATCAGGAGGCCAGCGCCTCGGCCTCAGGCCCGGCCGCCTCACAGGCCTCGAACTGGCGGCGGCAGGCGGCGCACTGGCGCCGGCGGAGCACCCGGCCCGGGCCGACCAACAGCTGGGCGACAATAAAGCTTCGGGGGCCCCCGCAGAGGGGGCAGACGGGACCCCGAATCGGCCTGACCATCAGAACCTCCCATCCGGCCGTTCTCGCCCCAGATATTAGCACATATGTGCGGCTTGGGGAAGGGGTTTATCCACCGGTCCTTCTGCCGGGCCTTGACAGGCGTCGGGCCGGCGGGGTATGGTCGGTCTGGCCGTGCCCGACGTAATCACCCTTGGGGAGACGATGGTCCTTTTCGCCCCGCAGGAGGCCGGGCCCCTCCGCTACGCCCGGCGCTTCGATATGCGCCTGGGCGGGGCCGAATCCAACTTCGCCGTCGGGGTCGTCCGCCTCGGCCTTTCGGCCGGCTGGGTAAGCCGGCTGGGGGACGACGAGTTCGGCCGGTTTATCTACACCCAGCTGCGGGGGGAGGGGGTGGATGTGAGCCGGGTCAGGTTCGACCCCGACGCCCCGACGGGGCTCTTTTTCAAGGAGTTGGGCCGGCCCGGGGGCACCCGAATTTATTACTACCGCCGGGGCTCGGCCGCCTCCCGCCTGTCCCCGGCCGACCTGGACGAGGCCTATTTCGCCGGGGCCCGCTGGCTCCACCTGACCGGAATCACCCCGGCCCTTTCGGAGTCCTGCCGGGCGGCGGTGGAGGCCGCCCTCGGCCTGGCCCGCCGTCACGGCCTTAAGGTCTCCTTCGACCCGAACCTCCGGCTGAAACTGTGGCCCCTGGAGACGGCCCGCCGGGGGCTGGTGCCCCTGATGGGGCAGGCCGACGTGGTGCTGGGCGGCCACGAAGAGCTCTGTCTTCTCCTGGAGAAACCCACCCCCGAGGCGGCCGCCGAGGCCCTGCTGGGGGCCGGGGTCGGCATCGTGGCCGTGAAGCTGGGGGCCGAGGGCGCCCTGGTGATGACGGCCGCCTCCCGGGACCGGGTTCCGGCCTTCCCCGTCGAGCGGGTGGTGGACCCGGTAGGCGCCGGGGACGCCTTTGACGCCGGCTTCGTGGCCGGCCTCCTCCTCGGCCGGGACCTGGTGGCCTCGGCCCGGCTGGGCAACGCTTGCGGCGCCCTGACGCTCTCCGTTACGGGCGACTACGAAGCATTGCCCACCCTGGCCGAGGCCGACGCCTTTATGGCGGGCAGCCTTCCGCTGGGGCGGTGAGGGGATGGGTCCGGCGGCCGGCCGACGACCCCTGGTGGTGGCCCATCGCGGGGCCTCGGGGGAGGCCCCCGAAAACACCCTGCCGGCCTTCGAGCTGGCCCGGGCCCAGGGGGCCGACGCCATCGAGCTGGCTGTGCGGGTCACCGCCGACGGCCACTTTGTGGTGATCCACGACGCCGCCGTCGACCGGACGACCAACGGCCGGGGGGAGGTGGCGGCCCTTACCCTGGCCGAAATCAAGGCCCTGGACGCCGGGTCCTGGTTCGACCCGGCCTTTGCCGGGACCCAGGTGCCCACCCTGGTCGAGGTCCTCGAATGGGCCGGGGGTGCCGTCGACCTCTGCCTGGAGCTGAAAACCCCCTTTCCCGACCGGGCCCTGGCCGAACTTTTGCGGGTCGTGGGCGGCTACCCCCGGGGGCGTCTGCTCTTTGCCAGCTTCGAGTGGCGGCTGATGCGCCGGCTGAAGCTACTGGCCCCCTGGGCCCGGGTCGGCCTCATCTGGGGCCGAGCGGCCCCCGCCGACCCTTTCGGCTTTGCCCTTCGGCTGGGCCGGGCCAACCTGCACCCCAACGTGGCCCTGGTCGACGGCCCCTTTGTCCAAAAGGCCCACCGCCTCGGCCTGGCCGTCTTTGTCTGGACGGTAAACGGCCCGGACCTGGCCGTGGCCCTGGCGGCCATGGGGGTTGACGGGATAGTTACCGACTACCCGGCCAGGATTCGGGCCGCCCTGCCCGGCCTTCCGGCCGGCTAATCGGCGGCCGGCGGGTTGGGGGCCAGTCGGCGGCGGGGGCTGTGGGCCAGGGCGAAGGCGGCCCCGGCCAGGGTGACCGCCCCCAGGGCGACCACGGCCGCCTGAAAACCGGCCACGTAATCGGCCGGGGCGCCGGCCCCGGCCGGCACCCAGAGGCCCAGCACCGCCCCCGCCAAGGCAACCCCAACGGAGTGGCCTAAGTGGCGGGAGACCTGCTCCATCCCGGAGGCGAACCCCCGCTGGTCCGGGGCCACCGCCCCGATGATGGCGGTGTTGTTAACGGTGATATACCCGCCCATGGCCAGCCCCAGGACGGCTACCACCGGAACCAGGCCGGCGAAGGGGGAGAGGGCCGCCGCAAGCCCCAGGGCCAGCAGGCCCAGGCCCAGGACGGTTATGCCGGCCGGGGCCAGCAGGGGGGAGCGGGTCCGGTCCAGGAGCACGCCCCCGGCCAGGCTTCCGACGGTGTTGCAGCCGGAGAGGGTCATAAGCAGGAGCCCCGTCTGGGCGGTGGGCAGGCCGAGGCCCCGTTCGACCAGAAAAGGCAGCAGGAAAAAGGACCCCATCATGGTGGAGTGGGCGATGCCGTTGGCCACCACCGCCGCCGAAAAGCGCCGGTTCCGAAACTGGCCCAGGTCGATGAGGGGCGTCCCCACCCGCCTCTCCCACCAGACGAAGACCCCGAGGCAGGCCAGGGTGGCCAGGTGCATGGGCAGGTGGTAGCCCCAGCCGTCGACGAAGGTTTCCGGGCCCTCGTGGAAATGATTAAGGGAAAGGGCGAAGAAAACGAAGGTGAGCAGGAGCCAGAAGGCCCCCAGGAGGTCCGGCCGCCCCCTTGCCGGCGGGGGGTCGAACCGGCGCAGGGACGGCAGGCCCGGCAGGCCGAGGAGGCCCACCGGGGCCAGGAGCAGAAAGACCGCCCGCCAGCCGAGGGTCGGGGCCACCGCCGAGGCCAGGGCGGTGGCGGTCAGGGACCCCAAAGCCCCCGCCATGGTGAGAACCCCGATGGCCCGGCCCCGCCGACCAACCCGGAAGGCGCGGCCGACGGCCGCCAGGGCCGCGGTGTAAACCATCGCCGCCCCAAGACCCTGAATTCCCCGGGCCAGGGCCAGCGGCCAGAAGTCCCGAGCCTGGGCGGCCATAAGCCCCGCCCCGGTAAGGAGGAGGGCGCCGGCCAGGTAAACCCGGCTGTGGCCCACCAGGTCCCCCAGCCGGCCCACCAGGAGAACCACCGCCGTCAGGACCAGGAAGTAGGCGTTGACGACGAGGCCGGCCCGGCTCACATCCAGCCCCAGCTCCGAGCTTATGGCCGGTACCATGACGGAGATGCCGAAGGCGGACATCACCCCAAAATTGCCCAACGCGGCCGTAAAAAGGACGGCCCGCTCGGCCGAAAGCTTAGGCATCGGCCCTGCCCCTCATCCGGCCGGGAAGACGGCCTCTTCCCGGGTCATCACTTCCAGCAGGGCCGGCCGCCCGGCTTCCACCTGGGCCGCAGCCCGGCGGATGGCCGGGGCCAGCTCCTCGGGCCTTTCGACCCGCTCGGTGTAGCCGCCCAGGCCCTCGGCCACCCTGGCGTAATTGCCCGAAAGGTAGCGGGCCCCGAACTTGGCCGTGGCCACGGGCAGGTATTTCTCATAGCCGCCCATCAGGTTGTTGTTTAAAACCACCGTCAGAATAGGGATTCGGCAGCGAACGGCCGTCTCAAAGTCCATTCCCACCATTCCGAAGGCGGCATCCCCCATCACGTTGACGCAGAGCAGGTCGGGCCGGGCCAGCTTGGCCCCCATGACCAGGCCCAGGCCGGTTCCCAGCTGGGTGGTTTTGCCCCAGCCGATGTAGCCGTGGGGGATTAAGGTCTCGTAGAAGGGGACCATCTGGTCCCGGGGGTTGCCGGCGTCGTGGGTTATTACCGTGCGGCGCCGGTCCAGGTTGTGCATAAGCTCCCAGATTACCCGGTAGGGGCTGATGGGGGTATCGTCCGAGGTGAGCCGGGGCAGCCAGGCCTTGAGGAACTCGGCCTTGACGGCCTTTATCTCCTCCCGAACGGCGTCGCTGGGCCGAGGGCCCCCAAGGCGGGCCCGGGCCAGGGCGATGAGCTGGGATAGGACGGCCTTGGCGTCCCCGATGACCCCGTAGGAGACCGGGTAGTCTTTATTGACGTCGGCCTCGTCGATGGTTATCTGAACCATCGTCTTCCCGGGCGGAATGGGCGCGATGTAGGCCGAGCGGGTGAAGCTGGTCCCGACCCCGAAGACGACGTCGGCCTTGTTGAGAAAATGGTCCACGGTAAGGGGTCGGGTCCGGCCGCCGGCCCCGAGGGCCAGGGGATGGTCCTCGGGGAAGGCCCCCTTGCCGTTCAGGGTGGTCATGACGGGGACCCCGACCAGCTCGGCGAACTCCCGAAGCTCGTCCCAGGCCTCGGCGTAAAGCACCCCCTGTCCGGCGACGATTACCGGTCTTTTGGCCGAAAGGAGGACGTCGAGGGCCTCCTCGACGTCCCGGGGGTCGCCCTGGGGTCGGGAGACCCGGAAGGGCCGGTAGTCCGGCTCGCCGTTGAGGGGCTCGTCCATCACGTCGATGGGTACCTCCAGCATCACCGGACCCGGGCGGCCCGACCGGAGGAGGGTGAAGGCCCGGCGCATAAGCGGGGGGATCCGGTCGGCGAAGGGCACCTGGGCCACCCACTTGGTAACGGACCGGTAGTTGAGGATGGCCTGGAAGTTGGGGGGCACCCCGAGGGCCCGGCGCTCGTAAGTCCCCGGCAGAACCAGGATGGGGGAATTGTCCCCGTAGGCCTGGGCCACCCCGGCGAAGGCGTTTTCCACCCCCGGCCCGTGCTGCATGGCGGCCACCCCGACCTTCTTGCCCGAGGTCATCCGGCTGTAGCCGTCGGCCATGTTTACGAGCACCCGCTCCGTTCGGGCGATGATGGGGCGGATGTCGTGGGCGGCGCAGACGTCGATGATGGGGTTGTGGGGGTAGCAAAAGAGGTACTCGGTGCCCTCGGCCTTGAGGATGCGGGCGATGGCGGTCTTGCCGTCCAAGGTCGTCTCCTCCGCGGGAAAGTGCAGGCTTTATCATTAATATTAGGCCACAACGTGCGGATTGTGCGAGCGCCGTCATGCCTGCCAACCTGACGCCGGAATTTCTGCAGGCCCAGGAGGAGTACCGCAAGGCCGAAACCATTCCGGAGAAGCTGGCCGCCCTTGAGCGGATGCTGGCGACCATCCCCAAGCACAAGGGGACGGAGAAGATGCAGGCCGACATCAAGCGCCGCATCGCCAAGCTCAAGGAGGAGGCCGAGCGGCGGCGCCGGAGCAAGGTCGGCCGCTACGACCCCTTTGCCGTCGAACGGCACGGGGCCGGGCAGGTGGTTGTCATCGGGCCGGCCAATGCCGGAAAGTCGGCCCTGGTGGCCGCCCTGACCGGGGCGCCTTTAGAGGTTGCCGACTACCCGTTTACCACCCAGGAGCCCGAGCCGGCGATGATGGCCTATGAGGATATTCAGATTCAGCTGGTGGATACCCCGCCGGTGGGGGAGGAAGTGGAGGGGCCCCTGGCTGCCCTCATCCGGTCGGCCGACGGCCTCCTCATCGTGGTGGACCTCTCCGCCGACGAGGTGCTGGACCAGGCCGAGGCCGTCCTCTGCGGCCTGGAGAAGCGGCGGGTCCGGCCGGTCCCCATCGAGGCCGAATCCCGGGACGAGGCCGGGGTGGCCTACCGGCGGGCGGTGCTGGTGGGCAACAAGCTCGACGCCCCCGACGCCGACGTCCGCTGGTCCCTCCTGCTGGACTCCTACGGCGGCCGGCTTACGGCCCTGGCCGTTTCGGCCCGGACCGGGGCCAACCTTGAGGAGCTGAGGCGGCTCGTCTTCCGACTCCTCCACGTCATCCGGGTCTACGCCAAGCCCCCGGGCCGGAAGCCCGACCTGGAAAAGCCCTTCGTTCTGCCGGAGGGGAGCACCGTCCTCGACCTGGCCGAGGAGGTCCACCGGGACTGGGTCAAACGGCTCAAGCTGGCCCGGGTCTGGGGCAGCGCCGAATTTGACGGCCAGCCGGTGGCCCGGACGTACGTTCTAAAGGATAAAGATATCGTGGAGCTTCACGTCTGATCGGCGGCCGGGCGGGGTGAAAGGTGGACCACCCGGGCGCCGTAGACGTGGGGCACCCGGCGGATCTCCTCGAGGACGTGGGGCGGCACCGGGTCGTCCAGGCCCAGGACCATCATGGCCCGCCCCCGGGGCTCCAGACGGCCCACCTCCATAAAGCTGATGTTTATATCATACCGCCCCGTGATGGTCCCCACGGCCCCGATCATGCCGGGCCGGTCGTGGTGGTCGATGAACAGGTAATACGGGGTTGAGGGGACCACGTCCACCCAGAAGTCATTCACCAGGACGATGTGGGGCTCGTTGCGCATCCAGGTGCCCCCGAGGCGGACGTTCCCCCCGGTGGCCTCCAGCTCGACGATGACCAGCCCCGGGTACTCCCCGGCGTCCAGCTCCCGGGTTTCCACCACCCGCAGGCCCCGCCGCTCGGCCACCAGCCGGGCGTTCACCGGGGTGACCCGCTCGGCGGAGACCGGTTCCAGGAGGGCGGCCAGGGCGACGGCGGTGAGGGCGGCGGTATCGTAGCGGGCCACCTCCCCCTTATAGGTGAGGCGGACCCCCACCAGCTGGCCGCTGAGGAGCTGGATGGCCAGCCGGCCCAGGATGGCGGCCACGTCGAAATAGGGCCGGATAACCCGGTCCACCTCGGCCGGGATGGCCGGCAGGTTGACGGCATTGCGGGCCGGCCGCCCCCGCAGCACGGCCAGCACCTCCTCGACTACTTCCCGGGCCACCTCGGCCTGGGCCTCCACCGTGGAGGCCCCCAGGTGGGGGGTGGCCACGACCCGGGGGTGGTGCAGGAGGGGGTGGTCGGCCGGCGGGGGTTCGGTGGCGAAAACGTCCAGGGCGACCCCGCCGAGCCGGCCGGCGTTCAAAAGCACCAGGAGGGCGGCCTCGTCAACGACCCCGCCCCGGGCGGTGTTGACGACGATGGCCCCCGGCTTCACCAGCTCGAGCCGCCGGCGGTCCAGCAGGTTGCGGGTCTGGTCGTTGAGGGGCACGTGGACGCTGATGATGTCGGCCTCCCGCAACAGGGTCTCCAGGTCGGTGAGGCTTACGCCCAGGCGGCCGGCGTACTCGTGGGAGACGAAGGGGTCGCAGGCGATGACCCGCATCTGGAGGCCGACGGCCCGGCGGGCCACTTCCGTCCCCACCCGGCCGAGGCCGATGAGGCCCAGGGTCTTGTTCCGCAGTTCGATGCCGGTAAACTCGCCCCGCCGCCACTCCCCCCGCTTAAGGGCCTCGAAGGCCTGGGGAATGCGTCGGGCGACGGCAAAGATCAAGGCGATGGTGTGCTCGGCGGCGGCGATGATGTTGCCGGTGGGGGCGTTGACCACCGCGATCCCCCGGCGGGTAGCCTCGCTCAGGTCGATGTTGTCGACCCCGACCCCGGCCCGGCCGATGACCACCAGCCGCCGGGCGCCTTCCAGAAGCCCGGGGGTTACCTTGGTCTCGCTCCGGACGATGAGGGCGTCGGCCTCGGCCAGAAGCTCGGCCAGGGGCGTCCCGTCGGGGGTAAGGACGGCCTCCACGTCGGGCTGGGCCTTTAAAAGCTCAAGGCCGCTCGGGTGGATGGGGTCGCTTACGACGATCCGAAAACCCATGGCTTAAGCGCCGGCGGCCACCCGGGCCAGGGCCGCCCGGATGGCCTCGATGGCCTCGACCAGGTCCGGTTCCGAGGCGTAGCCCATGTGGGCCACCCGTATGATTTTACCCGCCAGTTCGGCCTGGCCGCCCTGGATCTCGACGTTGAACTCCGACCGGACGGTCTTAATGAGGGCCCCGGCGTCGACCCCGGGGGGCACATAGGCGGCCGTCACCGAGTTGGAGGCGTAGGCCTCGTCCCGGGCGACCAGCTTGAAGCCGAGGGCCTTGAGCTCCCGGCGGGTAAACTCGGCCAGCCGCCGGTGGCGGGCAAAGACGTTTTCCAGGCCCTCCCCAAGGATGCGCCCGAGGGCCACGTCCAGGCCGAAGAGGGCCGAGACGGCCGGGGTCCAGGGGGTCTCCCCCCTGGCCAGCAGGTCCCGGTGGCGGCCCAGGTCGAAGTAGTAGCGGGGCAGCCGGGCCTGGCGGTAAAACTCCCAGGCGGCCGGGCTTACGGCCACGTGGGCCAGGCCCGGGGGGCTCATCAGGCCCTTCTGGGAGGCGGTGACCACCACGTCGCAGCCCCAGCCGTCGGTCTCCAGGGGCATGCAGCCGAGGCTTGAGACGGCATCCACCAGAAGCAGCTTTCCGGCCCCCTTGACGACCGCGGCCAGGGTGGCCAGGTCCACGGCGACCCCGGTGGAGGTTTCGTTGTGGGTCAGGCAGACGGCCCGCACCTCCGGGTGTTCCGAAAGGGCGGCCCGAAGCTGCCCGGGGGTGGGAACCTCCCCGACGGGCAGGTCCAGGCGGAAAACCTTAAGGCCGTAGGCGGCCGCAATCTCCGCCCACCGCCGGCCGAAAACCCCGGTGACCACCACCAGGATGGGGTCGCCCGGGGAGAAGAAGTTGGCCACCGCCGCCTCAAGGCCCCCGGTCCCGGAAGCGGTTAGGGTTAGGACGTCGCTTTCGGTCCGGAAAACCTGCTTTAAGTTGGCCGTAACCCGCTGGATCAGCTCCCGGAAGGCCGGGCCCCGGTGGTTGACCATCTGGCGGCCGACGGCCTCGAGGACCTCCGGTGGGCACGGGGTTGGGCCCGGAATCCGCAGGTTCATTGAGCGCCTCCCCTTGTGAAATCTGGCACTAACTATGATACCACAGGGGGCGGGCCGTTGCCAAGGCCGTTGGAAAGGCCGGCAGGCCTCTCTTTGGTGCTGGCGTGCTGTTAAGGGCCATTGAGGTTCCGCCGCCTGCGGCAATGAAAAGGCCCCGGAAAAGCCGGCCGGGTGGCAGCCTTCCCGGTCGGCGGTTTAAATTAGACGGCAATTTTTGCCGGCCGCGGCTGGCGGGCCGGGGGGGAGCTGTTTCGTTGAAAGCTTTTAAACCTGCCGTCAAAGTCGGCCTGCTCCTCGGGGCGCTGGGCCTCGCCGGGGCCCTCGTCGTCCGGGGGGCCGGGTATGAGCTTGGCCGGTACCGGGTCGACGGCAGCCGGGCATCCAGCGGGGGTGGGGGCTACGGCCTTGGGGCCGTTATCGGCCAGCCGGAGGCGGGGCTTCTGGCCGGGGGCGTCTACACCCTGGTCGGGGGCTTCGGTGGGGGCACGTCCCCGGGCCTTTCGCCCCGGCCCAGCCCCCCGCCGGCGGCCCCGTCCAACCGGCTCCACCTGCCCTTTATCGTCCGCTAACTTTGCGGGGAGCCAGGGCTTTGTCCTTGGGATTGCCGGCAGCTGATCCGTAGTCTGGCCATACGGGCGCACGGCCATGCCCCCGTGCAGCAGGCCGCCAAGCTTTCAATATTAGCGCGGGACCCGTCGTCCGTTGACGGTTGCGGTTGCAGCCTGTAAACTGATGGCGGAGGTGCTGCGACCGGCCGCCGGGGTTTGCCCGGCGGCCCCAAACCGAGGAGGTGCTACGGCCGTGGGTTTTAAATACACCCCGGAGGTGGACCTGGGCTACCCGGACGAGTCCACCCCTTACCTTGCCGACGACGAGGAGGCCTTCCGGCTCTGGCAGCGGCTTTACCTTCGGCGCTGGCTTGAAAACCTGGAAATGGCCGCCAGCCGGCCGGCCACGACCGAGGAGCTGCAGGTTATCGTCCGGGAGCTGGTTTGCATTCTGCGCCGGCTCTGCGAAGGCCAGGGGTGGGAGCTGGTGGGCCCGCCGGCCCCGACCGGCACCCCCACGGGGGGCCGGCTTTCCCGCCGGCCCAGGTTGAGGTTGCCCAGGCTGCGCTGACGGTCCCTTGCCCCACCTGACGGTAAACGGGGTTCGGCTCTACTACCAGGTCGCCGGGGAGGGCGAACCCGTGGTCGTCCTGCACGGGGGGATGGGCACCGCCCGCCTCGATTTCGGACCCCAAATCGACCTGCTTGCCCGGGAGTTTAAGGTCTACGCCGTGGACCAGCGGGGCTACGGCCGTTCGGAGCATATCGACCGGTTCCCCGACGATTATCTGAGGCAGCAGGCCGACGACACCATTGCCTGGCTGGACGCCCTCGGAGTGAAGTCCGCTTTGGTCTTAGGCTTCAGCGACGGGGGGATTGTCGGCCTTTACCTGGCCGTCGAGCGGCCCGACCTGGTCCGGGGCCTGCTGGCCGTGAGCGCCAGCTGCGAGCTGGATGCCCACAACATGGCGGTTCTGGAGGGCTGGCTGCCCGTCGAAAACTGGCCCGAACGGTGGGGTCGGTGGGCCCGGGAGCTGGCCGAGGCCCACGGGGAGCCCTACTGGCGGCACCTGCTGGCCGAATTCGTGGCCGCCAACCGGCGCATCTTCGGGCGGGGCGGCAACTACCACTGCGACCGGCTCCACCTTATCCGCTGCCCGGTGCTCATCGTCCACGGCGGCCGGGACCGGCTGATCAACCCCCGGCACGCCGAAACCCTGCACCGCCTCATTCCCGGCTCCGAACTGGTAATCTTCCCCGACTGCGGCCACAACCTGCACAAGGAGCGGCCGGAAGAGTTCAACCGGCTTATGCTGGGTTTCTTTCGGCGGGTGGCCGGCGGGGACGGCGGGGCCTGGCGGGCAGCCCCCGAATAAGGCCCAGGGTCCGGAGCAGGTTGGCCAGGCCGAAGGCGAACTGCAAGGCGCCCCCCACCCGCAGGACCCGCTCCGACGGGATGAGAAAGAGGGCCACGCTCAGGCGGTAGACTTCCGGTCCGGGCAGGCGCAGGAGCGCCCGGACCCACCGGTAGGTAAAGAGGGCGCTGAAAAGGCCGTCCAGGGCAAAGATAAACCAGAAGGCGGCCTTGAGGCCCTTAAGAAAGCCCCGGGTCAACCTTGCCCTCCACCACCGCCCGGGTCCATTCCAGCTGCCGCAGGTGGTCCCGGTCGTGGTCCACCAGGTGGCCGAAGAGTTGGCCCACCGTGAGGGGCCCGAACCGGGGGTGGCGCCCGGCCCGGCCGAAGGCCGCCTCCCCCGCCGACCGGAGCAGGTCCAGGTTGGCCAGGCGCAGGGCCCGGAAGGCGGAGATGGCCGCCCGGAGGTCCCGGCGGTCGTAGGCGGCCCCGACCGCCCAGGCGGCCGGGTCGTAGGCGGGCAGTTCGGCCGAATCCTCGGCCAGGGCCCTTCGGAGCCGGTAGCCGTGGACCAGCTCGGTATCGGCCAGGTGGAGGATCACCTCCCGGAGGGACCAGGCGTCGGGCCGGGGGCGGTAGGCCAGGTCGGCCGCGGTGAGGCCCCGGACCGCCCGGTAGAGGCGGCGGGGGGTTCGGGCGGCCGCCGTCCAGAGGTCCGCCGGCCGCTCCACTTCGGCCTGGCAGACGGGGCAGTAGACCCGGACGGTATCCGTCATCCCAGCCTTATTTTACCGAAGGCTCAGCCGCAACGCCCGACCCGGAGCTCCGCCACCGGAACCTCGGGCCGGCCGGTATCGGCCCGGGGAATGTTCTCGACACCCGGAAGCAGGTAGCGGCCGCTCAATAGCCGGAGGGTGGGGGGCGAATCAGGGGGCACCTTAAGGTCGAACCAGTTGATTACCGTCCGGCCCGGGACCGGGGGCGGGCCGGGGCCGTCGGCCTGGGCAATTCGGGTTCCGTCCGGTCCCACCAGGTGGTTGAAAACCTGGAAGGGCCGACTTAACGACCCGGTCTCCCAGTAAAGATAGAGACGGGCCGGTCCTTCCGGCCGGAGGCAGGCCGGAACGGCCGCCCCGAGGAGGCGCACCCCATCGGCCCAGGTGGGAGGCGGGTCGAAGGCCGCCTTCGGCTCGGCCGGGCCGCCCCCGGCCCAGAGCCAGAAGGCCGCCGCCCCCTCCCCCCGCCGCCAGGGAACCGGATTCCCCACCGCCTCCGCCCCGGGCGGGGGGATGGCCCCAGGCAAGGTTACGATGAGGCCCGAATGGTTGGGCCACGGGGCGGGTTGCCGGACGTCGTGAAACCGGAGGGGAAGCTCCCGGCCGAGAAGGACGGCGTAGACGGCCGGATACTCGTCGTAGGCCGGGTTGGAACCGGGACCCAAGAGCCACACCTCGGCCGCGGGCAGGCGGGCGTAAAGCCGGCGGGCCTCCCCGGCAACGGCCAGGTGGGCCCTCAGGGGAACCCCGTAGGCCCCCGGGGTGGCCTCGGTGCCCACAAAGTCGACGACCCGGCCGACCCGGAGGGCCTGAACGGCCGCCAGCCCCAGGGCCAGGGCGACGAGGGCCGGGCCGACCAGGGGACGGTTAAGGCGGCGCCGGAGAAAGGCCGGAACGCTTCCGGCCAGCAGGAAAAGGCCGGGTATGGGGGCGAGGAGGTATTCTAAACGGACATCGAGGGGGTGGCGGACCTGGGTAAGAATCGGCCCCGAGACCCAGCCCAGAAGGAGGGCCGCCCGCCGCCGGTCGTCCGGGGCGGCCGCCGGCCGCCCCAGGGTTACGGCCTGGGCCGCCGCCCCGGCCACCACCCAGAAGCCGGTCAGGGCCTGGGCCGGGCCGGCATCCCCCACCTGCCCGAGAAGCTCCCGGTACCGCTCGGGTCCGGCCAGGGAATGGATGGCCTGGCCGGTGGCCAGAATCCAGAGGAGCCCGAGGACCTTCAGGTCCGTCTCCGCCGGCCGTCCCGCCAGGCCCAGGATGGCCCGGCCCACCCCCAGGGTCCGGGTCGGGTCGGCCAGCAGGAAGGGCAAAAAGGCCCCGCCCAGGCCGGCCGCGAACCCCGCCAGGCCCGCCGGCCGGGGGCGCAGGGCCAGAAGCCAGAGCCCGGCCGAAACCAGCAGGCTTAGGGCGGCGTACTGAATCTGGACCATAGCCGCAAGGACCAAACCGGTCAGAAAGAGCCAGGCGGCCTGCACCCGGGCCGAGGCGGCGGCAAAGCCCCGGTCGGCGGCGAAGATGAAGGCCACGGCCAGGGGCGCCAGAAGCTCGGGCGGCCAGAGCTTCCGGCTGAAGAGCACGGCCCAGGGGCTTGCGGCGTAGAGGAGGCCGGCCACGAGCCCGCCCGCCGGGCCGTACCAGCTCCGGCCGACCAGGTAAAGGCCCAGGGCGGCCAGGGTGTTGAGCAGGGCCACGAACCCCGTGGCCACCAGCGGGTCGGCCGACAGGGCGAAGGGGAAGGCCGCAAGCCAGGCGGCCAGGGGAAAGTTGGGGATGCCGATGGAGGCGTCGATCCCCCAGCGGGGCAGCCGCCCGTCCCGGACCACGCCCAGGGCCAGGGCCGCCAGCCGGGCCTCGTCTAATTTAAACTCGGCCCAATCCAGCCGGTAAAACCTCAGGCCGGCGGCCAGGCCCACCACGGCCGCCGGGCCGAGGAGCTCCCGGGTCCTCAACGGGGCTTGATGTCGCCGGGCGGCACGGGCAGTTCGGGCCGGGCCCGTGCCCGCAAGCCTTCAACCGTCGGCCGCTCCCGGACGTAGGCTTCGGCCGCCGGCAGGGCCGGGGGCGGAGCATTCACCATCAGTACGGCCGCCAGCCGGCCCCCCTCGAAGTAATACCGGACGTACGGTTCGGGGAAGCTGGGCCGGCCGGCCTCCAGCACCCCGTCCCAGCGGCTGAAATCGCCCACCACGTGGAGGTTCACCTCCAGCAGGTAAGAGAAAAAATAAGGGAGGCCGTCGTAGGGCTCCCCCCGGCCGGTCAGGTTCAGCCCGGCCCGCCGGCCGTGCTTCACGGCGGTGTCGTGGTGTTCCACCCGCAGGTGCCGGCCGTAAAGGGGGCTGTAATAGCGGGCGACATCCCCGGCCGCAAAGACGCCCTCAACCCGGGTTTCAAGCCTTTCGTCGACCACCACCCCGTTCTGCACCTCCAGGCCGGCCCCCTCGGCCAGCTCGGTATTGGGGATAATCCCCACCCCGACCACCGCGAAGTCGGCCCCGAAAGTCCGGCCGTCGGCCAGCTCCACCCCAGCTACCCGGCCGTCCCGGCCCAGAAAGCGGCCGATGCTTACCCCGGTCTCCACCCCGATTCCCTTACTGCGAATAAACTCCGTCAGGGCCCCGGCCACCGTGGGGTCGAAGACCCGGCCGAAAAGGAGGGGTTCGGTCTCAAAGATGGTCACCCGAACCCCCAGCTGGTGGAGGGCCACCGCCACCTCGCACCCGATGAAACTCCCCCCGACGATGGCGGCCCGCCGGCCCGGTTGGGCTTCGGCCCGGATCCGGTCGGAGTCGTCGATGGTCCGCAGGTAATGAATCCCGGCCAGGTCGGACCCGGGGATGGCGAGGCGGCGGGGCCGGCCGCCGGTGGCCAGCAGGAGCCGCTCAAACCGGAGGGTTTCCCCCGAGTCCAGGGCGGCGGTGCGTCCGGGCAGGTCGAGGGCCACCGCCCGGGTTCCCGTCCGGATTTCGGTGCGGGCGGGGTCCAGCTGTTCCGGGCGGAGAATAAACAGCCTCTCCCTTTTAAATTTGCCCAGCAGGTAGGTTTTGGAGAGGGGAACCCGGTCGTAGGGCGGGTAAGGCTCGTCGGTTATTAAGATAAGGCGGCCTTCGGGGTCGGCCTGGCGGATGGCCCGGACGGCTGAGCCCCCGGCCAGCCCCCCGCCGACGATGAGGTATTTCGTCTCAGCCACGTCGGGTCACGGCCTGAGCTCCAGGCTCACGTCGAGGGCCCGGGCCGAGTGGGTCAGCGCCCCCACCGAGATGAGGTCCACCCCGGTCTCGGCCACCGCCCGGACGTTTTCCAGGGTTATGCCCCCCGACGCCTCGGTAATGGCCCGGCCCCGGGCCAGGGCCACCCCCTGCCGCAGAAGGTCCAGGGGCATGTTGTCAAAGAGGAGGGCATCGGCCCCGGCCGCCAGGGCCGCCTCGGCCTCGGCCAGGGACTCCACCTCGACCTGAATCCGGACGCCGTGGGGTATCCGGCGGCGCAGGTCGGCCAGGGCGGTGGGGAGGGAGATCCCCTCCCGCCGGAGGAGGGCCAGGTGGTTGTCTTTGACCAAGATGCCGTCGCTCAGCCCGAAGCGGTGGTTGGCCCCGCCCCCCATCCGGACGGCGTATTTTTCCAGAAAACGCAGGCCCGGGGTCGTCTTCCGGGTGTCGACGATGCGGCAGGGCAGGCCGGAGACGGCCGCCACGTACCGGGCGGTGAGGGTGGCGATGCCGCTCAGCCGCTGCAAGAAGTTCAGGGCCACCCGCTCGGCCCGCAGGATGCTCCGGGCCGGGCCCTCGACCAGGGCCACCACATCCCCGGGCCTCACCGCCGCCCCGTCGTGGCAGTAAAGCTCCACCCGGACCCGGGGGTCCAGCCGGCAAAAGACCCGCTCAAAAACGGGCAGGCCGGCGATTACGCCCTCGGCCTTAACGACGGCCTCGGCCCGGGCTCTCACCCCGGCCGGGATCAGGTTGTCGGTGGTCGGGTCCCCCCAGGGCAGGTCCTCGGCCAGGGCGGCCTCGACGACCCGGTCGACGGCAAAGGGGGGAAGCTCCATCAGCTGAGGCTCAGCATCCGCTCGATGGCCAGCCGGGCCCGGGCGGCGATTTCCGGGTCGACCCGGACCTCGTAAACCAGGTCCCGGAGGGAGCGGTAAAGCTTCTCCAGGGTAATCTTCTTCATGTACTGGCAGACGGCGTCTTCGCTGGCCGGGATGAAAACCTTGTCGGGGTTATCTTTCCGCATGCGGTGGAGGACGCCGACCTCGGTGGCGACGACGAACTTTTTGGCCGGCGACTGGCGGGCCCGCCGGACCATCCCTTCCGTGGAAAGAATGTGGGCGTTGTCGGGGGGGATGGTCCCGTCGGCCAGGTAGTACATGCAGGAGGTGACGCAGCCGCACTCGGGGTGGACCAGGAACTCGGCGTCGGGGTGGGCCTGGAGCTTGGCCAGGATATCCGCCGGCCGAATCCCGGCGTGGACGTGGCATTCCCCCAGCCAGACGTGGAGCTTCCGGCCGGTTACCCGCTGAAGGTAGCTGCCGAGGAAAAGGTCCGGCAGAAAGAGAATCTCCCGGTTCGGGGGGATGCTGTTGATCACCTGGACGGCGTTGCTGGAGGTGCAGCAGTAGTCGGCCTCGGCCTTCACCTCGGCGGTGGTGTTCACATAGGCCACCACCACGGCCCCGGGGTGTTCGGCCTTCCAGGCCCGCAGCTGCCCGGCGTCGATGGTGGCGGCCAGGGAGCAGCCGGCCTCCGGGTCGGGAATGAGCACCTTTTTATCGGGGCAGAGGATGGCCGCGGTTTCGGCCATGAAGTGGACGCCGCAGAAGACGATGATGTCGGCGTCGGTCCGGGCGGCGGCCTGGGAAAGGCCGAGGGAGTCGCCGACGAAGTCGGCCAGGTCCTGAATCTCCGGGATCTGGTAGTTATGGGCCAGGATGACGGCGTTGCGCTCCCGGCGGAGGCGCTGAATTTCGGCGATAAGGTCGGCCGAAGTCAGGGTCGTTTCCATATCCAGTTGATTTTACCGCCGGCGGCCCCGGCGGGCAACGGGCCCGGGCCGGGCCTTCAGCCGCCGGCGGCCGGGGCCGCCGAGAGGATCCCCCGGCCCACGTCCTCAACGGCCCGCATCCGGTAGCCCCCGTGCTCGATGAACTCCTGGGCGTAGGCGAAGATGGCCGGCTGGCCGCCGGTGTGGAGAAAGACGACCCGGCTCCCGGCCGGGATAATCCCCCGCCGGACGTAATCTATCAGGCCGCTGAAGGCCTTCCCGCTGTAGACCGGGTCCAGCAGAATGCCCTCGGTCCGGGCGAGAAGTTCGACGGCGTCGAGGCAGGCCGGGGTAACGACCCCATAGGCCTCCCCGACATACTCTTCGCTGTTTTCAACCTCTTCGGGTTCCACCCCGACCCCCAGTCCCATCAGCCGGGCGGCCTCGTTGGCGATGGCGGCGACCTGCCCTTTGACGGCGGCCTCGGGCACCCGGCTCGGCCGGAACCCGATGACCCGGGTGGGCAGGCCCAGGGCCTTCACCCCGAGGAGGACCCCGGCCTGGGTCCCGCCGCCGCTGGCGAGGACCAGGAATTCGGGGGGCTCTGAAAGCTGTTCGGCGAGCTCGGCCACGCACCCGGCGTAGGCCACGGCCCCCAGCACCGCCTCGGTGTCGTTGAGGACGTAGGGTCGGTGGCCCAGGGCCCGGAGCTCTTCGGCCAGCTTCTGGCGGGCCTCGGCCAGCCGCTCCGGGGACACCAGCCAGACCTCGGCCCCCAGGATGAAATCGAGGAGGTAATTACCCTGAATTCCGACCCGGCGGGCCCGGTCGTCGTAGCGGTTGACCAGGTAGCACTTGAGGCCCAGCTTGGCACAGGCGGCCGCGGCCTGGCGGGCGAAATTTGACTGGCTTCCGAACCCGGCAACGATGGCGTCGGCCCCTTGGGCGAGGGCATCCCCAAAGACGAACTCGAACTTGCGGGTCTTGTTGCCCCCGAATGCCAGGCCCGTCAGGTCGTCGCGTTTAATGGCCAGGCGGATGCCCAGCCGGCGGCCCAGGTTCGGGCACTCGTGGACCGGGGTCGGAAGCACCGCCAGGTCGACCCGGGGAAGCCGCCCGAGGGCGGCCCGCAGCTCCTCTACCGTAAGCATGGCCAGCTCCTCCTGAAGGGGTCTTAACCTATTATGGCACGGCGGACCTCGGCGGGTCGGCCGAAGGCCGCCGCAACCCCCCGCTTAAAATGGGGCAAGGGTCGGTTTAGACCTTAACCCCGGCCTTTTGTTCGAAGGCGAAGGCCGCCCGCAGCAGGGTCGCCTCGTCGAAGTGGCGGCCGACCAGCATCAACCCCACGGGAAGGCCCCCCGAGTAGCCGCAAGGCACGCTAATGGCCGGGTGGCCGGTCACGTCGAAGGGGCAGGTGTTGGGGATCATGTTCAGGGCAGCCGTCACGTATTCGGCCAGGCCCCCCTTGGGGAAGGGCTGGGCCTTCTGGGGGGTGGTCGGCATCAGCAGGATGTCCACTTCCCGGAAGGCGGCGTCGTAGGCTGCCCGGAGGGTCCGGCGCAGGTTCTGGGCCCGGGCGTAGTAGCGGCCGTGGTAGCGCTCCCCAAGCCAGTGGCCGAGGAGGGTGACCATCTTGACCGTGGGCGAGAAGTCCCAGGCCCGCACCCGCCGGGACCGGCCGTAAAACTCCACCAGGCCGGTGTCGTAGTAGCCGAGCCAGCCGTAGCCCATGGCCTGGTCCCGGACCATGGTGGCCCAGGTGCCCTCGACCCCGAAGCCGTTCCAGAAGTGGATGCCCTTCCGGTGGAGGAGAATGGAGACCTCCCGCACCTCCCCCCCAGGGCCGAGAAGACCGAGGCCGCCTGGCGCACCGCCTCGTCCACGTCCGGTTCGGAAAGGCCCGGCCAGCCGAACCCTTCGGGGACGAGGCCCACCTTAAGGCCGGCAACGCCCCCCTCCAGCCCCTGAGCGTAGGGGGGCAGGGTTTCGGGGGTCGAGCCCCGGCGGGGGTCCAGGCCGTCCCGGCCGGCGACCACCTCCAGGGCCAGGGCGACATCCCGGACGGTTCGGGCCATCGGGCCGGTGTGGTCCAGGGTGAGTTCGATGGGGAAGAACCCGGTGTAGGGGACCAGGCCGTAAGTGGGCTTCAGGCCGACGATACCGCACCAGGAGGCCGGGATCCGGATGGGGCCGCCCTGGTCCCCGCCCAGGGCGATCTCGGCCTCCCCGATGGCCACCACCACGGCGCTGCCGCTGGAAGAGCCCCCGGCCATAAACTCCGGGTTGCGGGGATTGCGCACCGGCCAGGGGTACGAAGTGTGGGAGCCGCCGGAAAAGCAGAGGTCTTCGCAGACGGTCTTGCCCACGATTTCCGCCCCGGCATCGAGCAGGCGGGTGACCACGGTGGCATCCACCCGGGGCACGTACCCGTCCATCAGGGCCGAGCCGTTCAGGAGGGGGATTCCGGCCAGGGCGATGTTGTCTTTTAGGGCCACCTTCTTGCCGGCCAGCGGCCCCCCGGCGGCCCCTTTAACCGAGCACCGCCAGGCCCAGGCCCCAAGGGGATTCTCCGCCGGGTCCGGCCGGTAACCGGCCTCCCGGGGGTATTTCACCGGCGGGGCCGGCTCGGGTAGGGTGTCCAGCCACTCCAGGGAGCCAAGGGTATTTTCGCTAAAAGCCTGGAAAACCCCGATTTCTTCCGGGGTGAGCCCGAAGCCGTAAAGGTGGGCCAGCTCGTCCAGCTCTTCGGGGGTCGGCCGTCGGACCGCCATCACGGGCACCTCCTCAAAAGGGCCTGCCCGATTTTAAACCGCGGTCGCCATGCCGTCAACCGCAGGGTTCGCCAGTTTTGGCCGCCGAACCCCCATCCCCACCGGCCGCCGGTTGACGGGCGGCCGCCTGGTTTACTATGATCTGGTCGTGGGACGGCTGGCCGGGCTTGATGAAGAGGCGGTCTGCCGGGCCTGGGAGGAGGGCCGGGTGGCTTC
The DNA here is from genome assembly GCA_034434875.1 of Dehalococcoidia bacterium. Classification (GTDB taxonomy): domain Bacteria; phylum Chloroflexota; class Dehalococcoidia; order JAUQQI01; family JAUQQI01; genus JAUQQI01. The sequence goes on from DAOTYJ010000032.1 coordinate 26,817, forward strand.
GGCCACCCTCCGGGCGGTGGACGGCCGCGCCTTCCGGGTGGCTTTTCCGGGGAGGCGCCGGCGGGGCGCGGGCCCCGACTTCAGGGACGCCCGGTTCTACACCGAAGCCGGCGAATTAATCGTCGGGGACCTGGAGGTCCACCGGCAGCCATCCGACTGGCAGGTCCACGGCCACGACGCCGACCCGGCCTATGCCTCGGTAAGGTTCCACCTGGTGGCCTGGGTCGGCCGGAGCCCGGCCCCGGCCGGCGAACAGGTGGTCACCTTCAGATTCGAGGCTGGCGCCGAGCCCTTGCCCGGCTGGGGCGAGCCCTGCCGGGGGGCCGCCCGGCGGCTTCCGGCGGCCGAGCTTCGGGCGGTTCTGCGGGCGGCCGGCCGGGAGCGGCTGGGTGCCAAGGTGGCCCGGAGCAAACTCTGGGTCTGCCTTTTCGGGCGGGAAGAGGCCCTTTACCGGCTGCTGGCCCGGGCCTTTGGGTACGGCCTGCCCGAACCCGGCCTTATCCCGCCGGGGGCGGACATGGGCTGGGCCGCCCTCCGGGCCGAGCTGCTGGCCGTCCCTGAGGGCCTGCGGCCCGGGCGGGCCATTGCCCTCCTGGCCGAGCGAGGCCCGGGTCCGGGCCGGCTTCCGATTCGGCCGGCCAACCGCTCCGACATTCGCCTCCGGCAGCCGGCCCACCTGCTGGCCTCCGGCGCGGCCGGGGGCCTCTGGCCGCCCCTTGAGGCCTGTTTTGGGGACCCAAAGCCCCTGGGGGCGGTGGTGGGCCTTTTGCGAAGCCGGGCCCCGGGGCTTGGGGCCGAGCGGGCCCGGGTTATCGCCGTCAACGGGGTGGTCCCGGCCGTGGCTGCTTGGGCCGAGCTTACGGGCAACGGGCCCCTGGCCGAAAGGGCCCGGCAGGCCTGGGAGACGGCCCCCGCCCTTGGCGAAAATTTTATCACCCGCTATTTAGTCCGCCGAATCTGGAAGCTGGAAGGGCCCCTGCCCGGGGCCGAACACCAGGGGGCCGTCGACCTCTATCACAACCTCTGCCGGCCCGGCCGGTGCGGCCTCTGCCCGCTCAACGCAAAGCTGCGGCCTATACTCTAAGTAGGCCGATGGAAGTTACGGGGGCGGTGCTGGCCGGGGGGAGGGGCACCCGGCTGGGACAGGATAAGGCCCTGGTGGAGGTGGGCGGGGAGGCCCTGCTCGCCTGGGTTGCGGGGCGGCTGGGTCAGGTGGCCGCCGAGGTCCTGGTGGTCGGCCGGCCCAACGGCCCCCCGCTTCCGGTTCCGGCCAGGTTCGTCCCCGACCTGGTGCCGGGGCGGGCGGCCATCGGGGGCCTTTACACCGCCCTTTCGGCCGCCGCCTGTCCCCTGGTGGTTGTGGCGGCCTGCGACATGCCCTTTATCGACCCTAGACTTCTGCGCCATCTGCTGGGCCTGGCCGGAGACGGGGTGGACGCGGTGGTGCCGGTGGTCCGGGGCGAACCCGAGCCCCTCCACGCCGTTTACGCCCGGGCCTGCCGGGAGGCCGCCGCCGCCCAGATTGCCGCCGGCGACCTGAAACTGGCCCGGCTGCTGGGGCGCCTCCGGGTCCGGTACGTTCCCGAGGCCGAATTAAGGGCCCTCGACCCCGAGTTGCGGTCGTTTTTTAACATCAATACCCCTGCTGACCTGGAGCTGGCCCGGAGGCTGGCCGCCGGCCGGAGCGCCTGAGCCGGACCTTCGGTTATCATTTAGCCGGGAGGTATCGCCATGGCTGAGCGGCGTTTTATCGAGTACGAGGCCCGAGAGGACGAACCCTTCGGCACCCTGCACATCCGGATACCCATCCGGCGGAGGTTCATGCCCGAGAGCGCGGCCCGCCACCTGCGCAACGCCGTCAAAGAGGGCCTCCTGGCGGTCCGGGCCCTGCTGGATGAGGCCATCCAGGGGTTGGAACGGGACCGGACCCGGCCGGCGACCGGCTGACCGATGCGGGAGGTTGGGCCCGCCGTCTTCCTGACCCGGACCCGGCACAGCGCCAACAGCTACTTGGTTTTCGTGGCCTCCCGGCCGGTCCTGGTCGACCCCGGAAGCCTGCCGGGGGCCCGGCACCTCCTTCAGACGCTGCTGGACCACGGCCTGGGGCCCCAGGACCTGGCCGCCATCCTGGTCACCCATACCCATCCCGACCACGCCGGGGCCGCCGCCCGGCTTCAGGAGGGGTCGGGGGCGCCCGTTTACGTCCACCCGGCCGAAGCCGGCCGGCTCCGGCGGTGGAGCCCCTGGAAGATGGGGCGTTCGTTCCCGGCCTTGGCGACCTGGTCGCCGTCCACACCCCGGGCCACTCCCCCGGCCACCTCTGCTTCTTTCTGCCGGAGCAAAGGCTTATCTTCCTGGGCGACCTGCTCCTGCGGGCCGACGGCCGCCTCGCCCGACCCATCGGCCTTTTCGGCCGCAAGGGCGACCTTCACCGGCAATCTTTAAAGCGGGTCCTCGCCCTGGGCCCCGAGGCCGCCTGCTTCGGCCGCGGGGAGCCCATCCTGGAAGGCTTTGGGGCCCGGCTTGCCGACTTCATCGAGGGGCTTCGGCCGGAGCCGGAGTGGCTTCGGCTGGTGCGCCACCTGCCGGAGCTGGTTCGCTTCGGTTTGCGGGCCTGATGGGTTATACTTCTGGAGACCCTGCCCGGAGGTAAGGCGATGGCCGAAGAGCTGCTGATAACCCGGGCCGAAAGCCGGACCGTCGGCATCCCGGGCCGCTCCCTGAACACCGTCCGCAACCACCATTTCGTTATCGACGAGCCCGCCTACGGCGGGGGGCCGGGGGAGGAGGTGACCCCGGCCGAAGCTTTCCTGGCGGGGATCTCGGCCTGCGGGGTTCTGCTGGTGGATGCCTTCGCCCGGGAGGCCGGCTGGCCCCTGGCCGGGGTTCGGGCCACCATTGAGGGGGTCCGCCTTCGGGACGACCCGGCCAACCTGCGGGAGGTGAACCTCCGCTTCGAGCTGGCCGGGGTGAGTCGGGAGCAGGCCCTGGAGCTGGTGGATCGGTACAAAAACCGCTGACCCCTCTACCGGGCGGTCGCGGTCGCGACCCGGGTTAACATCGAGGTTGTAGCCCAGCCTGCCTAGGACGGACCATGGCTCGGACGCTAACTTTCGGAATCCTTGGGCTTCAGGACCCGGAAATTTTCGGCTGGATTGAGACCGTTGCGGCCCACCCGGCCTGCCGGCTGGGGCCCGTCTGGGACCCGGACCCCGAGCTGGTCGGAAGGGTGGCGGAGAGGTTCGGGGCGGAGCCAGCACCGGAGCGGCCCCCTTCCGGCCGGCCGGTGGCCGGGCCCGATTACGTCCTTCACCACCCGGTGGCCGAGGCGGTGCTGGTGGGTTCGGCCCCGGACCGGCGCCGCCGGTGGGTGGAGCGGGCCATTCAGGCCCGGAAGCACTGGCTGGCGCCCGGCCCCTTCGCTCCCTTCATCCAGACCTTTGAAATCCTCTACCTCCGGACCCGAGAGGGGGGCCGGGCCGGACTGGTGGCCATGCCCCGCCTTTTCGAGCCAGCCCTGGTTCGGGCGGCGGAGCTGGTGCGGGCGGGTCAGGCGGGACGGGTCCTGGGCGCCTCGGGGACCTTCTGGGTGAAGGCGGGGGCCGACTCCGGCGGGGACCTGCCCATCTGCCCGGGCCTCGAGCTTTTTGCTTACGTGGTGTCGACCTTCGGGCGGCCCCGCCGCCTCTATGCCGAGGAGCAGTCCGGCCGGCTCGTCTCGGTGGTGGCCCGGCTGGAAGACGAAGGGGTGCTCACCCTCGAGTTCGGCCGGGTTCTGCCGGCGGACCTCCCCCTTCAGGCCGAGGCCGTCTTCGAGGTGGTGGGGGAGACGGGGGCCTTCCGGGCCGACGCCGCCCGGGGAACGGTCGCCTTCTACGGCGCCGGGGTGGAGCACCACCCGGCGCCCCCCAACCTGCGGGCCGTTATCCTCGAAGAATTTATCCGCCTGGCGGCAGAGAAGGACCCGGCGGCCAGGCTTCGGCCCCTTGAGGGACTGCTTGCCGCCTACCGGGTGGCCGAGGCGGTCCGCCGTTCCCTCAAGGGCGGTCAGGCGGTGGAAATTACCTGGTAAAGGAGACGACGATGCCGGGACTTACTCCGGAGGAGGCCCGACTGCTGGCGGAGGTTTCGGCCGAGGGGCTCTGGGCCCACGCCGAGGCTTTAGCCCGGTGGGAGAAGGTTTCGGGGACCCCCGGCGAGCTTGCGGCCGTCGACTACATCGAGGGGAAGCTTGCCGAGTACCGCCTTAAGACTTCCCGCTACGAGTTTGAAAGCCTTTTAGGCTGGCCCGAGGCGGCCGAGGTGGAAGTGAGGGTTCCCGAAAGGCGCCGGCTCCGGGCCATAACCCACGGGCTGGTCCCCTCGACCCCGCCCGAGGGCCTGGAGGCCGAGGCCGTCTACCTGGGCCCGGGCCGGGAGTCCGACTTTGAAGGGGCAGACTTAGCCCAAAAGGTTGTCGTTACCGAGGGGATGCCCTCGCCCTTAAAGGTGCTTCTGGCCCAGCGGGCCGGGGCCCTGGCCTTAATCGGCCTTCAGGGCGAAAGGCTTCATGAGCTTTGTGTTTCCCCGGTCTGGGGCACCCCGACCACCCGGACGGCCCGGGAGCTGGCCCGGATTGGGGTGGTTTCGGTGGGGGGCCCTGATGCCGAATATCTTCGGGCCCTTTTGAAGGCCGGGCCGGTGCGGGTCTGGGTCTGGGCCCGGACCTTTTGGGGCTGGCGGAAGACCCCGCTGGTGGTGGGGGAGATTTTGGGGAATGTTGAACCCGAAAAGTTTGTGCTTTTTTCGGGCCACCACTGCTCGTGGTACTTTGGGGCGATGGATAACGGGGCGGCCAACGCCACCATGCTGGAGGTTGGGCGGGTTTTGGCCCAGAACCGGTCGGGTCTTCGGCGTTCGGTGCGGGTAGCCTTCTGGCCGGGGCACACCCAGGGCCGGTACTCTGGGTCGACCTGGTATGCGGACAACTTCTGGGAGGAGACCTACGAAAACTGCGTTTTGCACGTAAACGCCGACTCGACGGGGGCCCGGGGGGCGGAGATATACCACGCCCTGTGCATGCCGGAGACGGAGGAGTTTGCCTTAGGGCTTATCCGGGATGCCATCGGCCGGGAAGCCTACGGCGAGCGGATGCCCCGGGCCGGGGACCAGTCCTTCTGGGGCCACGGCGTCCCCTCCATCTTCATGAGCCTTTCGCTGGTTCCGCCCGAGCTTGCGGCCGAGCGGGGGCAGAGTCAGCTCTTCCGGGCGGCGGGGGAGGCGGGTCCGCCCCGGGGCGGCCTGCCCTGGTTCTGGCATACGGCGGAGGATACGGTGGACAAGCTGGACCCCGAGGTTTTGGTTCGGGACACGAAGGTTTATCTTCTGGGGGTGTGGCGGGCGGCGAGTCGGCCGATACTGCCCTTCAAGTATGGGGCGACGGCCCGGGAGATTCGGGCGACTTTAGAGGCGTATGGGGCCCAGGCTGGGGATGCCTTCGACCTGGGCCCGGTCATTGACCGGGCCCGGGAGCTGGAGGCTGTGACCGGGGAGCTGGACCGGCTGATTGCGGGGCTTGGGGATGGGGTTTCGGCGGGGCTGGTGGGGGCGGTAAACCGGGGGCTTATGGGCCTTGGGCGGGCGCTGGTGGTGATTTACTTTACGGCTGCCGGTCCCTTTGACCACGACCTGGCGGTTCCGGTGCCGGCGCTGCCCCTTCTGGAGCCGGTCCGGCGGCTCGGAAGGCTTGGGCCCGACTCGGATGAGGCCAGGTTTTTAAAGACGGAGCTTACCCGCAACCGCAACAAGGTGATGTTTTACCTGAAGCAGGCCCTGAAAACTGCCCAGGAAACCGTCGCGGCGATTCGAGGAGGGTAACCCATGATCAAGCGGATCGACCATGTGGTGGCGGTGGTCCGGGACCTGGAGGCCGGCATTCGGGCCTGGCAGAACGCCCTCGGCCTGGGGGAGCCGTCCCGCCGGAGCGCCGATACCCGGGCCGGCTACATTGCGGCCGCCTTTGACCTGCCTGGCGGGGGCTTTCTGGAACTGATTCAGCCCACGGACTCGGCGGGCCCGGTGGCCCGGCGGCTGGAGCGGGCCGGGGAGGGGGTCTACCTGGTGGCCCTGGCGGTGGAAGACCTGGGGGCGGCGGTGGCCCAGCTGCGGCAGCGGGGCGTTCAGGTTATCGAGGATGGGGGTCAGGTCTTTATCCACCCCCGGTCGGCCAACGGGGTGCTCTTCCAGCTGGTCCAGCGGGCCGGCTAACTTCTTACGTCCCTAACCAGGGCGACCACCCGGCCCAGGACGGTAAACTCGGCGTCGCCGATGGGCGGGTAGGCCGGGTTTTCGGCAAAGAGGACCGGCCGGCCGCCGACCATTTTAAGCCGCTTCACGGTGACCTCATCCCCGATGAGGGCCACCACCACGTCGCCGGGCTCGGCGGTGGGCTGGCGGCGGACGACCACGTAGTCCCCCGGCAAAATTCCGGCCCCGACCATGCTGTCGCCGGTCACCTCCAGGGCGAAGAATTCGCCGGCCGGTCCCATCACCTGCCCCAGGCCGAGGTATTCCCCGGCCTCCTCGACGGCCAGGATGGGGGCCCCGGCCCGGGTGCGGCCGAGGATGGGGACCCGCTGGGCCGGCTGGTCGGTGGGCCGCAGGACCTCGATGGCCCGGGCCAGGCGGGGCAGCCGCCGGATGTAGCCCAGCTGCTCCAGGCGCTGAAGGTAGCGGTGGACGGTGGCGCTGGACCGCAGGCCGACGGCCTGGCCGATCTCCCGCACGGTGGGGAGGAGGCCGGTGGCCCGCAGCCGGGCGCCGATAAACTCCAGGATCCGCTGTTCCGTCGGGCTAAGCTCGGGCTCATTCATCGGCCAGAATTATAGCTTACGGCCGGGCCGGACGGGTGTCCGACTATCTCAGGGGAGCCCTCGGCCGGCTGGCAGGGCTTTCCGGTTATCACGAACGGGCCACAGACTGGTCGTACGGGCCCCATGGCCGTGGGCCCTTAAACAGCCGTCGGCCGCGGCCGATTTCGGCGCCGGAAAGCCCTTGGCTCGCTGGCAAAAATATTGACAGCCGTCTGCCGCCTGTGCTATAACCCGTTGTCAGCTCAGGTTCCAAGGAGGGCAGGACCTTGGCAGGGAGGGAGTGGTCCCGACGGGAGTTTCTGGGCCTCGGGGCGGCCTTCGGCCTTGCCCTGGCCGGCTGCGCCCCTCAGCCCGCCGGTCAGACCTCAGGCGCCGGCGGCGGGGACCGGCCTCGCTACGGCGGAATCCTAACCGCCTGGACCGGGGGCGACCCGCCTAATTACGACCTCCACCAAAACTCCACCTATATGGTCCTCTGGCCCCTGGCCCCGTGTTATAACCTGCTGGTCCAGTTCGACCCCCAGGACCCCAACCGGGTTATTCCGGACCTGGCCGAGCGCTGGGAGGTAAGCCCCGACGGGAAGGTTTACACGTTTTACTTAAAGCGGGGGGTAAAGTTCCACCACGGCAAACCCTTTAAGGCCGAGGACGTAAAGGCCAGCTTTGAGCGCATTATCTGGCCGCCCCGGGGTGTGGTCAGTCCAAGAAAAGGCCCGTTCCAGGTGGTGGATGGCATTGAGACCCCGGATGATTACACGGTAAAGTTTGTGCTCAAGCGGCCGAACCCGTCCCTTCTGCCCAACATCGCCCAGGGCTGGAATGTCATCTACCCCAAGGATATCCTCGACGCCAAGGGGGACATGAAAAACGACGTGGTCGGCACGGGGCCCTTTAAGTTCAAAGAGCACATCCGGGGTGTAAGCATCGAGCTGGTTAAAAACACCGAATACCACGTGGAGGGTCGGCCTTACCTGGACGGTATCAAATATTTCATCATACCCGACCTGAACACGGCCCTTTCGGCCTTTATTTCCGGCCAGCTCCTGATGTACCGGCCCAGGCTTAAGAGTGACGCCGAGGAGGCCAGGCGGCAGCTGGGGGATAAGGTCGTTGTCCAGACGGTTCAGGGCTACTCCTTTGACACCCTGAACGTAAACGCCCGGCGCAAACCCTGGGACGACCCCAGGGTGAGGCTGGCGGTCTCGTTGGCCATCGACCGGGCGGCGGCCATCCAGGTCCTGGCCCAGGGGGACGGGGTGGCCGGGGGGTTTATGCCGGCGGGGGGGCAGTGGGCCCTGCCCGAGGACGAGCTTAAAAAACTTCCGGGCTACCGGCCCAACAAGGCCCAGGAGCTGGAGGAGGCGAAAAGGCTTCTGGCCGAGGCCGGCTACCCCAACGGCTTCAAGGCCGTCATGCTCACCCGTAAGGGGGCCGATTACGAGCCCATCTCGGTTTTCCTTAAGGATCAGCTGGCCAAGGTTGGCATCGACGCCTCCCTGGACGTCCAGGAGTCGGCGGCCGCCTTCGACCGGCTGAACCGGCGGGAATTCGACCTGGCCCCCTGGGGCCATGCCATCGCCCTGGACGACCCCGATGCCGTCTACGGGGAGTTTTACCTGTGCAACTCGGTGCGCAATTACTCCGGCATCTGCGACCCCGAGGTCGATGCCCTGTTCGAAAGGCAGTCCCAGACCGTGGACGTGAACGAGCGGCGGCGGCTGGTCTGGGAAATGGAGAAAAAGGCCATCGTCACCCAATCTAAGATAATCCTTGGCTGGCGGGTGGACCGGACCATCCACTGGGCCACCGTCCGCAACTACCGGCGCCACCCGAGCCTTTACAACAATCAGCGGATGGAGGATGTGTGGCTGGCCGAGGGCTGACGGCGGGGGCGTTTGGGGTGGCCGAACGCCCCGGTTGACCCGGTTTGCGGGAGCCGTCTATACTTAGGCGAGTTGCTTAGCGCGTAGGAGCATGACCGAGTACATCATCCGGCGGGTGCTGATGGTCGTCCCCATCCTGTTCGGGGTCTCGGTTATCGTCTTCGCCATCATGCGCATCGCCCCCGGGGACGTGGCCACCATGATCTTGATGGGCTCGGGCGGGGAAGGCGGGGCCAGCCCCGAGGCCATCGCCAGGCTCCGGGAGCAGCTGGGCCTTAACAAGCCCTACCACGTCCAGTACGCCGAGTTTATGCTGGGTCTGCTTCGCCTCGACCCCGGTAACTCCCTCTGGAGCGGCCAGCCCATCCGGCAGGAGCTAGCCCAGCGACTCCCCATCACCATCGAGGTGGCCCTCCTGGCCATCCTAATCTCCTGGGTGATCGCCATTCCCACCGGCATTTTGTCGGCCGTCCGGCAGGATACCTGGGTCGACTGGATATTCCGGGTGGTTTCTATTACCGGCCTGGCCGTCCCGGTTTTCTGGATGGGCACCCTGGTGATCATGGGGCTGACCTACTGCTGCCGGTGGATCCCGCCCCTGGGCTATACCGACCCCCTGCGGGACCCCTGGCGGCATTTCCAGCAGATCGTCTGGCCCACCCTGGTCCTGGGCTTTTTCCTCTCGGCGGTGGTGAGCCGAATGACCCGCTCGGCCATGCTGGAGGTGCTCCGGGAAGATTACATCCGGACCGCCTGGGCCAAGGGCCTGCGGGAGCGGGTCATCGTCGTCCGCCACGCCCTTAAAAACGCCCTTCTCCCCGTCATCACCCTTTCGTCCATCCAGCTGGGCAATCTGATGGGGGGCGCCGTCATCACCGAGACGATTTTTACCATCCCCGGCGTCGGCCGCTACCTGGTCGACGCCATCTTCCACCGGGATTACCCGGTGGTTCAGACCATCGTGATAATGTTGGCCGTAATCTTCGTCTTCCTGAACCTGGTGGTTGACCTGATTTACGGCTGGCTTGACCCGAGGATCAGGTACACGTGACGGAGCAGGTTCGGCCCGTCGAAGCCCGGGTGGTGCCGGCCGGGCGGCTGCCGGCCCGGCCCGGTATCTTAAGGCGCATCTATAACTTTGCCCGTCGAAAGCCCACCGGGGCCGTCGGGGGGGCCATTATTTTAATCATGGTCTTTACGGCCCTCTTTGCCGATTATATCGCCCGGTACGACCCCTACCAGATCCGCACCGACAAGCTCTTTACGCCCCCGGGACCGGAGTTCTGGCTGGGGACAGACGACTTCGGGCGGGACCTTTTCAGCCGGATCGTTTACGGGTCCCGGATCTCCCTTTACGTGGGGATTCTGGCCGTCCTTTTCGGGACCACCAACGGGGCCCTCTGGGGCCTGATTTCGGGCTACTTTGGGGGCCGGACGGACTTTATTATCCAGCGGGTGATGGATGCGCTGATGGCCTTCCCGACCCTGGTGCTGGCCCTGGCCATCGTGGCCGCCCTGGGCCAGAGCACCACCAACGTCATCATCGCCGTGGGCATCGTCCTTACGCCCACCGCCAACCGGGTGATAAGGTCGGTGGTGCTCTCCATAAAACAAAACGTTTACATCGAGGCGGCCCGGGCCATCGGGGCTTCGGAGCTCAGGATCATGTTTTTGCACGTCCTGCCCAACTGCTTTGCGCCCTACATCATCCTGGCCACCACCGCCCTGGGCACGGCCATTCTGGCCGAGGCCTCCTTAAGCTTTCTCGGGCTGGGGACCCCGCCCCCGGAGCCGGCCTGGGGGTCGATGCTGAGCGGGGCGGCCCAGCGGTACATCCGGCAGGCCCCCTGGATGGCCATCTACCCCGGGGTGGCCATCAGCCTGGCCGTCTTCGCCTTCAACATGTTCGGGGATGCCCTCCGGGACGTCCTCGACCCGAGGCTGCGGGGCCGGTGAAGGCCGCCGGCGGTTGCGGCCGCCGGCCGATCTGGTTTAACTTATTAATAGTGACCGGGTAACCCTCACCAGGAGAGCAGGCCATGGACTTCCGATTCACGCCCGCCGAGCAGGCCTGGCGCCAGGAGCTGCGCACCTTCCTCCGGCAGGAGCTTCCCCAGTGGTACTGGGAGGAGGGCGACCCCGAGGACTGGACCGTCTCCGAGGAGGCCTGGGAGTTCGCCAGTCAGTTCGTCCGCAAGCTGGGCCGGAAGGGCTGGCTGGCGGTGGCCTGGCCGAAGGAGTGGGGCGGGCAGGCGCGGTCGTACATCGAGCAGACGATCTTCGCCGAGGAGATGGCCTACCACCGGGCGCCCCTGGGCCGGGCGACCATGGGCACCCGCATCGTCGGGCCCACCATCATCGTCCACGGGACCGAGGAGCAGAAGCGGGAATACCTGTCCCCCATCGCCTCCGGGGAGGTGGTCTGGTGTCAGGGCTTTTCGGAGCCTAATGCCGGCTCCGACCTGGCCTCCCTCCAGACCCGGGCGGTTCCCGACGGGGACGATTTTGTCATTAACGGCACCAAGATCTGGACGTCCGGGGCCCACAAGGCCGACTTCTGCCTGCTGGCGGCCAGGACGAACCCCGACGCCCCGAAGCACCGGGGCATATCCCTTTTTATCGTCCCGATGAAGACCCCGGGGATCACCGTGGTCCCCATTATCGACATGCGGGACGCCCACTATTTCAACCAGGTCTTCTTTGACAACGTTCGGGTGCCCCGGCGCAACCTCATCGGCCAGCAGGACCGGGGCTGGTACGCCATCGTCACTACCCTGGATTTCGAGCGTTCGGGGGTCGAGCGGTCGGCCGAGGCCCGGCGGGTCCTGGAAGAGCTGGTGGAATACGCCCGGACCGCCACCCGCAACGGCCGGCCCCTGGCCGCCGACCCCGTCGTCCGCCACCGGCTGGCCGACCTGGCCATCGGGACGGAGGTGGCCCGGATGCTGGCCTACCGGGTGGCGTCGATGCAGGCCCGGGGCCTCATCCCCAATTACGAGTCGTCGATGTCGAAGCTTTTCGGGTCGGAGCTTTCCCAGCGGGTGGCCAACACCGGCCTGAAGCTTCTGGGGCAGGCCGGGGTCCTGGTCAAGGGCTCCAGGTGGGCAAAGCTTAAGGGCCGGCTCCAGTGGATGTGGCTGGAGTCCTTTGCCAATACCATCCGGGCCGGCACCAGCGAGATTCAGCGCAACATCATCGCCGTTCGGGGCCTGGGGCTCCCCCGGTAAGGCCGATGGGCCTGGCGCTCCTTCCCGGACTGCGGGTCGTGGAGGTAGCCCAGGGGGTTTCCGGGCCCCTGGCCGGAAAATACTACGCCGCCCTCGGGGCCGAGGTGCTCAAGGTGGAGCCCCCCGCCGGCGACTGGGCCCGACGGGCCGGGCCGTTCCCGGGGGATGAGCCCCACCCGGAAAGGAGCGGCCTCTTTCTTTACCTCAACACGGGCAAGCAGGGCATAACCCTCAACCTGGAGACGGCCACCGGATGCGCCATCCTCCGCCGGCTCCTGGCCGAAGCCGACATCCTGATCTACGGGGGGCCGGCCGGCTACCTGGAGGCCCGGGGGCTGGGTCCGGGGGCGCTGGCGGCCGTCAATCCCCGGCTGGTGACGGTCTCCATCACCGATTTCGGGGAGGACGGACCCTACCGGGATTTCAGGGGCGGGGAGCTTATCGCCCAGGCCCTGGGGGGCGTCCTTTACCTCTCGGGCGACCCGGACCGGGAGCCCCTGAAGGTCGGGGGCAACGCCATCCAGTACCTGGCCGGCTACCTCGGCTTTACCGGCGGCCTCGTCGCCCACTACCACGCCGCCGCCACCGGGGAGGGGCAGGCGGTGGAGGTTTCCCTGCTGGAATCGGCCGTCTTCGCCCACCACTACGCCAACCTGGAGTGGGCCTTTAAGGGCGAAATCAAGCGGCGCCGCCGGGACCAGAGCCCCACCTACCGGACGGGCGACGGCGGGTATGTCACCCTAAGCATCATTTACCGGGATGTTTACTGGCCCATCCTCACCCGGCTCATCGGCCGGCCGGACCTGATGGAAGACCCCAGGTTTAAAGACCAGGCGAGCCGCCGGGACCACTGGCCGGAGGTGGATGCGATTTTAAAAGACTACTTTGCCACCCAGAAGGCCGAGGAGTTCTACCACCGGGCCCAGGCCGAGCGGATGCCCGTCGGCTACCTATGCACGCCCCCGGACCTGCTCAACTCGCCCCAGTACCGGGCCCGGGGCTTCTTCCAGGAAATCGACCATCCGGCGGCCGGCCGGCTCACCTACCCCGGAATTCCCTTCAAGCTGGACGAGGCCGGGTGGGAGCTGGGCCGGGCGCCCCTGCTGGGGGAGCACAACGAGGCCGTTTACTGCGGCCGCCTCGGCTACTCCCGGGAGGACCTGGTCATCCTTCGGGACCGCAATGTCATTTAAGGACGGGCTTTAAAAAATGGCCGAAGACGGCAGCCTTCCCCTCCGGGGCATAAGGGTCTTAGACCTTACCCACGTCTGGGCCGGGCCCCTGGCCATGCGGATTCTGGCCTCCTTCGGGGCCGAGGTCATCAAAGTGGAATCGACCCGCCGCTACGATATGTCCCGGGGGGAGGCGGTGGCCGGGCCGGGGGCCGGCCGGGTTTTCATCTACCCCGGCGCCGACCCCGGCGACGAGCCCTGGAACCGGGAGGCCCGCTTCATCGAGCGCAACTACAACAAGCTGGGCCTTACCCTGGACCTCACCCGCCCGGCCGGGGCCGAGCTCTTTAAAAGGCTCGTCCGGATAAGCGACGTCGTGGCCGAGAGCTTTCGGGTCGGGGTTATGGCCAACTTCGGTCTGGATTACCCCCGGCTTCGGGCCGTCAAGCCCGACATCGTCATGATTTCCCTCTCCAGCCAGGGCCAGACCGGCCCCGAAAGGGGCTACGGCTCCTTCGGGGCCGTCCTGGAGCAGACGGGGGGGCTGGCCGCGATAACGGGCTACGAGCCGGACGCCCCCACGGCCACCGGCACCTTCATTCCCGACCCGGTGGTGGCCGCCCTGGCGGCGGGGCTGGTGGTGGCCGCCCTCCACTTCCGCCGCCGGACCGGCCTGGGCCTTTACATCGACCTTTCCCAGCGGGAGGCCGTAACCGCCATCGTCGGGGAGGTGATTATGGACTACGTGATGAACGGGCGGGTCCGGCGGCCTATGGGCAACCGCCACCCGACCATGGCCCCCCACGGGGTCTACCCCTGCGCCGGGGAAGACCGCTGGGTGGCCGTCGCCGTCGAAGACGACGCCCAGTTCGCCGCCCTCTGCCGGCTGATGGGCCGGCCCGAGCTCGCCTCAGACCCCCGCTTTGCTGACGTGGTCTCCCGCCGCCGGAATCAGGACGAGCTTGACCCCATCATCGCCGAGTGGACCCGCCGGCACGACCACCTGGACCTGATGTACCGGCTCCAGGCCGCCGGGGTGCCCGCCGGGGCCGTCCTCGACGGCCGGGAGCTGCTGGCCGACCCCCACCTTAAGGCCCGGGAGTTCTTCCGGGAGCTGGACCAGCCCGGGGTCGGCCGCTACCCGGTAAGCTTCGGGGGCCTCAAGCTCCACCGGACCCCGGGTCGGGTCCTCCGGCCGGCCCCCCGCCTCGGGGAGCATAACGAGTATATTTTAGGGGGGCTACTGGGCCTGAGCCGGGAGGAGATTTCGGCCCTGGAGCGGGAAGGGGTCATCGGCCGGGTCCCGGCGGCCGCATCCCGAAGGGAGGCGGAAAGTGCCAGCGATTAGACGGCGAGACTTCACCCTGGGCGTTGCGGCCGGCCTGGGCCTGGCCGTACTACTGGCCTTTTTGATTTTCGGCGACGACCTGCGCCTGCTCCTGCTGGAAAGGCTCAACCCCCCGGCGGCCGCCGCCGAGCACTACGGGCGGGCCCTCCGGCTCATGGACGAGGGCCGCCGTCAGGCCGCCCTCGACGAGCTTACCCGCTCCATCGAGCTCGACCCCACCGACCCGAAGCTTTACGACCTTCGGGCCCACCTCTACGCCGCCACCGGCCGGCCGGACCAGGCGATGCAGGATATGGCCCGGGCCCTCCAGCTGGACCCATCCCTGGCCCAGAACCGCTACCCGCCGGCCCGGCCGGCCCCGGGCGGGGGCGGCGGCCAGGCCCGGTGCGACCCCTCGGCCGTCACCGACCCGGAGCTCAGCCCCGACTGCGTCCCGGCCGGGGGCCGGGCGGGGGAGGGCGAGGGGGGCCAGATACCCCACTGAAGGAGGAAAGGATGGCGAGCGGTAAAATCCTGGTCTTAAACCCGACCGCCGAGATGCGGGTCAAGGAGCGCCCCATTGCCCCCAGGCCCGATTCCCTGGCGGGGAAGCGGGTGGGGATCCTCTCGAACGGTAAGCCCAACGCCGACCTGCTGCTGGACCGGGTCGGGGGGCTTCTGGGGGAACGGTTCGGGGCCGTCGTGACCGTCCGGGCGGTGAAGCCCAACGTGAGCGCCCCGGCACCGCCCGATATCATCCAGAAGCTGATTCAAGAGTGCGACGTGGTCGTCAACGCCATCGGCGACTGAGGGTCGTGCACGTCGTGGAGTGTCCACGACTCGGTCGAGCTGGAAAGCCGCGGGGTGCCCACGGCCACCATCTGCACCGACGAATTCGTCAGCCTGGGCCGGACCGAGGCCCAGGCCCTGGGCATGCCGGGGCTTCCCCTGGTGGTCATTCCCCACCCGTTGGGGGGCCTGCGGCCGGAGGAGGTCCGGGCCCGGGCCGAGGCGGCCGTGGACGAGGTGGTTTACGTCCTTACCCGGCCGGCCGAAAAGCTTTCGGCCGAATACCGGGAGCAGAAGGTGGAGCCTAAAAGCAAGTTCCGGCCAAAACCCCTCTTTGCCTGAGCCCGGAGGCTGCCGTGTCCCTTAACGAGACCGTTGGGCAGATCCTCAGAGGCTCGGTGGATACCCACCTCCACGCCGCCCCCGACCCCTACATCGAGCGGCGGCTGGACGTCGTCGACGTGGCCCGGCAGGCGGCCGAGGCCGGGATGGGGGCCATCGTCCTCAAGAGCCATGAGTTCTGCACCGCTCCCCTGGCCGCCGTGGTGCGCCGGGTCGTTCCGGAAATCCAAGTCTTCGGGGCGGTGAGCCTGGACCTGGAGGTTGGGGGGCTTAACCCGGCGGTGGTGGAGATGGCCGGGCGGATGGGGAGCAAGGTGGTGTGGTTTCCCACCTTCTCGGCCCGGGCCTGGGTCCGGCGCACCCGGCCCGAGGGTGACGGCCAGACGGTCTTCGACGAAAGCGGCCGGCTGAAGGCCGTGGTCTTTGAGGTCCTGGAGCTCATCAAAAAATACGATATGGTCCTGGCCACCGGCCACCTGGGCCTGGATGAACAGCTGGCCCTCATCCGGGAGGCCCGCCGCCGGGGGATTGAAAAAATCGTCGCCACCCACGCCTTCACCGTGGCCGGGCCCGAAGAACAGCTGGGGCTGGCCGAGGCCGGGGCCATCATCGAGCACTGCTTTATGTACCTTCTGCCCACCACCAGGACGGTGCTGGCCGGAACCCCGGCCCCCCGGCTGGACCCGGAAACCCTTCTGGGGGCCATCCGGCTGGTGGGGCCCGAGCGGTGCCTCATCTCCACCGACCTGGGCCAGGCCCACAACCTGCCCCCCACCGAAGGCTTCCGGATGTTTATCGCCCTGCTCCTGCGGGAAGGACTGGACCCCAAGCAGGTCGAGCGGATGGCCAAGACCAACCCCCGCAACCTCCTCGGCCTCTAGGCCGGCCGGCGTGGTATAATACTCGGTGAGAATACATTTAATGGTAAAGTCGCGCCCCCGCAAGGCGCCCAAGCCTTCCGCCATGGATGCCCTTATCGCCGAGTTTGCCGCCCGATACCCGTTCAACCTGGACGATTTCCAGCTGGAGGCCATTCGGGAGCTCGCCAACCGGCGCTCGGTCCTGGTCGCCGCCCCGACGGGGACCGGCAAGACCGTGGTGGCCGAGTTTGCGGTCTTCCTGGCCTTACGGGAGGGTTTGCGCGCCTTTTACACCGCCCCTATCAAGGCCCTCTCCAACCAGAAGTTCCGGGACTTCCGGGACCAGTACGGCCCCGGGCTGGTGGGCCTGATGACGGGGGATATCGTCGAGAACCCCGCGGGCCAGGTGGTGGTGATGACCACCGAGGTCCTGCGCAATATGTTGCTGCAGACCCCCCAGGAGCTGGAGCAGGTGGGCATCGTCGTCTTCGACGAGATCCACTACCTGGCCGACCCCGAGCGGGGAACCACCTGGGAAGAGGCCATTATCTGCCTGCCCAAGCATATCCAGCTCGTCTGCCTCTCGGCCACGGTTTCCAATGCCGCCGAGCTGGCCGAATGGATAAGCCGGGTTCACCGGCCCATCAGTCTGGTCTTTCACAACGAGCGGGCCGTCCCCCTGGAGCACTATTATTTCTACAAGGGCCGGCTCCACAAGTTTCTCACCGCCGACGGCCGGGTCGTGCGCACCTTCCCGGGGGTGGGGGGCGAGTACCGGCGCCGGAACCGGAACGGCCGGCCCGCCCCGGAGCCCAGCCCCGTGGAGGTGCTGACCAGCCTGAGGTCGGAGGGCCTGCTGCCGGCCATTTACTTCCTCTTCAGCCGACGGGCCACCGAGGAGGCGGCCGAAGAGGCGGCCCAGCGCTCCTTCTTCCCGGCCCGGGGGGCCCGCCGGCAGGCGGAGGAGGTGGTGGCCGATTACCTGGACCGGCTGGCGCCCGAGGACCGGCGGCTGGCCCAGGTGGTGAAGCTCACCCGCTGCCTGGAGCGGGGGGTCGCCTTCCACCACGCCGGCCTGCTTCCCCTGCTGAAGGTGATGGTGGAGGAGCTCTTCAACGCCGGCCTGATCGGGGCGGTCTTCGCCACCGACACCCTCGCCCTGGGGATTAACATGCCGGCCAAGACCGTGGTCATCGGCGAGTTTACCAAGTATGACGGCGAGAGCCGCCGGACCCTCACCCCCAACGAGTACCAGCAGATGACCGGCCGGGCCGGCCGGCGGGGCCTGGACGAGCGGGGCCACTCGGTCATCCTCTATTCCCCGTGGGTGGCCTTCGAGGAGGTGCTGGAGGTGGCCACCGCGCCCCTCTACCCGGTGGAGAGCGCCTTCCGGGTCCGATACAACACCATCCTGAACCTTTGGCTCCGGGCCGGCAGCGACCGGCAGGCGGTGAAGCGCATCGAATGGCTCCTTAACTCCAGCTTCCGGCAGTTCCAGCTGGAGCGGCAGCTGCGCCTGCTGGAGGAGGAGCTGGCCGAGGTCTCCAACGGCAACTCGGAGCCGGGCCGGCGGGCCCGGCGCCTCGCCGGCCAGATCGACCGCCTGCCCCTCCGGCAGAATCAGGCGATGCTCCGGAGCGCCGTCCGGACCCTCCGGCAGTTCGGGTACGTTCAGGCCCATTACGTGACGGACAAGGGGATGATGCTGGCCGATATCTTCGACCCGAACGGCCTGGTCATCGTCGAGGCCCTCTATAACGGCTACCTGGATCGCCTCGAGCCCCTGGAGCTGGCCGAAGCCCTGAGCTGGTTCGCCTTCGACCGGGATGTCTATTTCTTCAACCGCCTCAGCCTGCCGCCCCACCTGCGGCAGCTCCGGCGGCAGCTGGACCGGCTTCAGCGCCAGGTTATCGCCGCCGAGGAGCGCCACGGCCTGGTGCTCACCCCCGGTTTCACCCCCAGGTTCTGGGGGGTGGTGCTGGCCTGGGGCCAGGGGGAGCCCCTGGCCACCCTGGTGGAACGGACCGGTCTGCCCGAGGGCGACCTGATCCTGGCCATCAATAAGACCCTCGACCTGATGCGGCAGGTCCGGGACATGGTCCAGCACAACCTGGCCCTGATGCCCGCCCTCGGCCCCTCCCTCCTGGACCGGCTCCAGACGGCCGACGCCACCCTGCGCCGGGGCATCCTGGAGCAGTCCCTCCGGGCGATGGACCCCCGGCCGGCCGAGGCCGCCGGGGTCGGGGCCGCCGGTTCCCCGCGGTGATTGTTGGGCTGGTCGCAGATATCCACGCCAACCTGGCCGCCTTCGAGGCCGTCTTAAACCACCTGCGGCAGACCTACGGCCCGCCGGACGCCCTCTGGTGCCTGGGGGATATCGTCGGCTACGGCCCCGACCCCAACGAATGCATCGACCTTCTCCGGCAGTTCCGCCTGGTGGCGGTGGTGGGCAACCACGACCTGGTGGCCATCGGCCTGCTGGAGCCGGGCCTGTTCAACCCCGACGCCCGGGCGGCGGCCCTCTGGACGGCCCAGGTTCTGCGCCCGGATAATAAGCTGTTTTTACAGAATCTGCCCCAGCGGGCCGTTCGGGACGATTTTACCCTGGTCCACGGCAGCCCCAGGTCCCCCGTCTGGGAGTATCTTCTGACCGTTTCGGCGGCCTGCGAAAGCTTTCAGCATTTTGAAACCCGGTTCTGCCTCATCGGCCACAGCCACATCCCCCTCATCTTCGCCTTCAACCCGAATACGGGCAACTGCGCCCAGACGGAGGTCCCGCCGGTTCTGGACCTTACCAGGGTCCGGGGTCGGCTGATTATTAACCCCGGTAGCGTCGGCCAGCCCCGGGACCGGGACCCCCGGGCCGCCTACGCCGTCCTGGACGCCGAAAGGCAGACCCTTTACCACCACCGGGTCGAGTACAATATTCGGCAGACGGCGGAAAAGATGCTTAAGCTGGGCCTCCCCGAGCGGCTGGCCGTCCGCCTGAACTACGGTATCTGATGGTCCCGGCGGTTCCGGTGGGGCTTCTTTACGGGGGCCTGGGGAACATGCTCGCCGACTTAAGTCTTTACGGTTTTGACCTCGGCCGGCTGAGGCGGGGCCTCTTTTCGGCCCGGGGCCTGGCCGTGACCTTTTTGGGGCTCGGCTTCGTTATGGCGGCCTGGTACCGGACCGATGGCGATTTGGCCTCCCTGGCCCGGCACCTGGCCTTAGGCCTGCCTCTTTTGGCGGTAACCGGAACCGACCTGGAGGCCCGCCTCATCCCGAACCGCCTCGTCCTGGGCGGGGCGGCGGTGGGGCTGGGCCTCGGGGCCGCCGAAGGGAGGCTTATCGGGGCGGCCGCCGGGGCCCTGGCGGGCCTGGGCCTTTTCGGTCTGGCCTACCTGGTGGGGAACCGGCTCTGCCCGGGGGGCCTCGGGGCCGGGGACGTGAAACTGGCGGGCGTCATCGGCCTGGGGCTGGGCTTTCCGGCCGGCCTCTCGGCCCTCTTCCTGGGGGTGCTGCTGGGCGGGGTCGGGGCCCTTGTCCTGCTGGCCGCGGGGGTCCGGCGCCTTAAGGACCCGATCCCCTACGGGCCCTTTCTCTGCGCCGGGGCCGCCGTCACCTTGCTTACAATGTGAAGGAGCCCTGACGGTGCGTAACCTGGTCCTGCTTACGGCGATCGCGGCCGCCGCCTTCATCCTGGCCCTCGGCGTCTCGGCGGCCGGCCTCCTGGCCCTGGGAAAGGCCATAACCTCCGAAGCCGAACTTTTCCCCCTGGTCCTCCTCTGGGTCGGGGGCGTCGTCCTGGTGGTGGCGGCCCTGGCGGTCGCGGCCGTCAGCTGGGCTGCCCGCCGCCCCGGCCGGTCCCCGGCGGCCCCCGGGGAGTTCTGGTCCGACCTCCAGCGGCGGTACGGGGGCACCTTCCGCCTGGCCGGGTCCCGGCCGGTGGGGCTGGTGGACGGCCGCTACCGGGGCCTTCCCCTGGAGGTGGACCGGTCCGGGGCGGCCCCCGGGGGGCCTTCGGGTGCCGTCCGTCTGGCGGGCGGGGGTAACCTTGGGGCCGACTGGGAGCTGGTGGCCGAAGGGGGCAGGTTAGTCTTAAAGTCGGCGGACCCGGCCTGGGCCGGGCGCCTCGCCGGGGCGGGGATTGTGGGCCTCTGGGAACCCTTCGCCCCCGGCCTGGGGCGGCTGGGCTACTCCGCCGGGGGCGCCGTCCTCACCTACGAGGGGACCCTGCCCGAAAGGTTGGAGGCGTTCGAAGAGCTCCTTTCGGCCATGGCCCAGACCCTCACCGCCGTGGCTTACACCGCCGGGCGGCCGGTGGGCTAGAGGACCTGATGGGCCCGCCGGACGAACTCGGCGTAGACCCGGCGGGCCGTCAGCAGCTGGTCCACCGGCAGGTGCTCCTCGGGGGTGTGGGCGAACCCTTCGTCCCCGGGGCCGTAGCCCAGGGTCGGCAGGCCGAACTCGTTGGCGATAAAAGTCCCGTCGGTGCCGAACCGCCAGGCCCCGAAGCTTACGGGCCGCCCGGCCGCCGCCTCGGCCACGGCCTTAAGGAGCCGGGCGGCCGGATGCTCCGGCGGGGTAAGGAAGGGGGGCATGTTCTTGGTTCGGCGCAGTTCGGCCCGGAAGTTGGGCACCTCCCGTCCCAGGCGGCCCAGGATGGCCCGCAGGTCGGCCTCCGGCCGCTCCGGGGGCTCCCCGGGCAGGTACCGGAGGTCCAGGGTTATATCGCACCGGTCGGGGACCACGCTCAGCCGGCCCGGGGAGCAGCTTATCCGGGTTACGGCGTAGGAGCATCGGCCGGCCACCGGGTGCTCGGGGAGGGGCAGGGCCGGCAGGGCCCGGACCACTTCGGCCATCAGGTAAACGGCGTTTACGCCCCGGTCCGGGTTGCTGGCGTGGGCGGTGCGGCCGAGGGTGGTAAGCTCGAATTCCAGGCGGCCCCGGTGGCCCAGGTAGACGTTGCCGTTGGTGGCCTCCCCCACCACGGCCACCGCCGGCCGCTCCCCCCGGGCCAGAAGGTTGCGCAGGGCGGCCCGGGCCCCGAAGCCGCCGGCCGGCTCCTCCTGGACCACCGCCGTGAAGAGCAGCCGGCCGGCAAAACCCGTCCGGCGCAGGTCGTCGACGGCGGCCACCATCGCCGCCAGGGCCCCCTTCATGTCCATGGCGGCCCGGCCGTAAATCACCCGGCCGGGGACCCCGAACCGGGCCCCGTCCACGAGGGCCCCCGAGTAGGGGTCGGGCATGTCGCCGGGGTCGACGTGGTCCAGGTGGCCGTTGAAAAGGACGGTGGGCCCCGGGGCGCCCCCGTCGAGAATGCCCAGGACGTTGCCCACGTCGTCCACCCACACCTCGTCCAGCCGGTCCTTAAGCTCCCGGACCAGCAGCTCCGCCAGCGGCCCCTCCTCGTAGGTGGGGCTCGGGGTCCGCACCATCTCCTGGGCCAGGGCGATAAGCTCTTCGTCCGTCATCTAAAACAACCTCAACTGCTCGGCCGGGGCGGCCCGGGCCGGTTTGGCGGCCGGCTTCGGGAAGAGGCGGTCGAATTCGGCGGGGTCTTCAAAGAGGGGCCGGAACCTTAAGGCCATATCGTAAAGCCGTCTTTTTAAATAGGCCCGGTCCTCGTCCCCGGCGTAAGCCTCGATGGGGGCCAGGCTGCCGTCGGCCCGCTGGTAGACCATAATCCGCTCCCCGGGGTGTCTCCCGGCGGCGGCCTGGGCCAGCCGGCGCAGGTTCGGGCTGGTGAAGGTTTTGGGGGTGACCGATTCCAGCCGGCCGAACTCCTCGGGGCTTAAAGCCCCGGCCTCCACCCGCCCCAGCCAGTAGCGGTAACGTTCGGCCGCGGCCCCGGCCCCCCCGCTGAAGAAGGCCCGGGCGGCCTCCTCGGCAAACTGCCTCAAGAACCGCTCCTCCCGCCGGCTCCGCAGGCCCGAGCCCTTAACCACCAGGTTGCCGTCCTCCGTCAGCAGGATGTAATTCTTGGCCTTCAGGGCGAGCATCCCGGCGAACCGGCCCTCCCAGGCGAGGCGGATCCCGGGGGGGAGCCGCCGGTTTATACCCTCCACCAGGGCGACGTCGAAGTCGGGCCCGGCCCCGGGCGGGGGCACGAAATAGGCCCCGTCGGTGTCCACCTCGATGACCTCCGCCCCGGCCTCCTCCAGCCAGCCGACAACCTGCCTGATAATCTCCTGCCCGACCTGGGTGACCCGGGCCGCCGCCCGGTAGTCGTTGAAGTTGGCCCGGGCGTACCCCAGGTAGCCGTAGAAAGAGTTGATGAGCCGCTTCAGGGCGGCCTGGCGGCCGTTCCAGTAGGCCCATTCGGCCCCCCGGGCCGACCGCATCCGCTCCTTGGCCTCGAGGCGCTCCTCGGTCAGAACCCGGAGCAGGGTGAGGAAGACCCCGGCCTCATCCCGGGCCGGGCCGATGTTGTAGGCCAGCATGATGCTGGGGTAAAGGCTCTCGATATCCACCTTCACCACCGGCCTGAAAACCCCCGCCCGCCGCAGCTCGGTGTAGCCCCCGGTGTAGGCGACCGCAGGCTCGGGCCGGGGAATCCCCCGGCCCATGGCCAGGTAGGCCCGGACCATCAGCGAATTTATCTTTTCCCCCGTCCCGCCGGCGGTGACATCCTCGAAGCCGTGGGGCACCAGCTGGGCCTGGTAAAAGTCGGTGGGCAGAAGCAGTTCGGCCAGGGCCCCCACGTCCCGGACGTCGTCCAGGACGTACTCGGCCAGGCGGGTGGGGGCCTTCTGCCAGGCGGCCTCGACCTCCGTCCAGTGGAGGGTGGTCCGGCCTTCCCGGCCGATGCCCAGGGCCCCCAGGACGGCCTTCAGGCTGTAGCTTTCCAGCTCGTTGCCCACGTCGTACCGCTGGACCAGGTGCATGGTGTCCACCACGTGCCGGCCGTAGACCCGGGCCGGCAGGAACCGGAAGGCCTTGGGGCCCACCCGGTACTGCCGGGCCGCCGGGCTCAGCCGCACCGCCGACCCATCCCGACCCCAGTCGAGGCTCAGGCCCAGGGCCTGGGCCCGGCCCACCAGATAGGGCAGGTCGAAGGCGAAGATGTTGTGGCCCTCGATGATGTCCGGGTCGACCCGACGCACCGCCTCGGTGAGGTCGGCCAGAATTTGGGCCTCCGGCTCGCCCTTAACCCCCAGCACCAGCTCGGTCCCCCGGCTGTCCCGGAGGGCCGCGGCCAGCACCCGGGCGCCGGGGGCCGCCGGGTCCAGGGTGGAGCTTTCGATATCCAGGGCAACCCGGACCAGGTCCTCAAAGCGGAGGCGGTAAAAGAGGGCCGCCCCCTCGGCGACCAGAAACTGCTCGGCAACCGAGGGCGGGGACAAAAAGTGCTCCGTCTCCTGGGCCAGCCGGCTTCGGACCGACCGCCAGGTCGACCAGTCGGGGAACCGGACCAGGCGGTTGAGCTCCCCGTCCTGGAGCCTTTCCACCCGGGCCGGGCCGGCCGGAACCGGGACCCCCTCGGGGAGGAGAACCCAGGGCCCGAAGGGAACGGCCTCGGCCCTCACCCGGGAGCCCTCCCGAATGTAAAGCCGGACCCCCTCGGGTGCGGGCTCCACGGCCACCAGCCCCGGCCGGGGGTTAACGCCGTAAAGCAGCCGTTCGGGGTCGGGCCGTTCCGTCATCCCTTTGCTTTTAACCTCCGGGCGACCTCGGCGGCAAATTCCCGGGTGCCCGCCCGGCCGCCCAGGTCCGGGGTTCGGACCTGGCCCGCCCCCAGGACTTCCTCCAGGGCTTCCAGGACGGCGGCGGCCGCCTCCGGCTGGCCCAGGTGCTCCAGCATCAGCGCCCCGGCCCAGATGGCCCCGGTGGGGTTGGCGA
Source organism: Dehalococcoidia bacterium (assembly GCA_034434875.1). Taxonomy (GTDB): domain Bacteria; phylum Chloroflexota; class Dehalococcoidia; order JAUQQI01; family JAUQQI01; genus JAUQQI01. The sequence continues at coordinate 51,095 of DAOTYJ010000032.1, forward strand.
TGCCCTTGCCGGCGATATCCGGGGCCGAGCCGTGGACGGGTTCGAAAAGGCCCGGAAAGCGGCCTTCGGGGTCCAGGTTGGCGCTGGCGGCCAGGCCCAGGCCGCCGGTGATGGCCGCGGCCAGGTCGGTCAGGATGTCCATGAAGAGGTTGGAACCGACCACCACGTCGAAGGCCTCGGGCTTGAGCACGAAGTAGTAGGCGGCGGCGTCCACCAGCACCCGCCAGACCTCCACGTCGGGGTATTCCCGGCCCACCGCGGCCGTAACCTCGTCCCAGAAGGGCATGCTGTACTGAAAGGCGTTGGACTTGGTGACGCTGGCCAGCCGGCGTCTCCGTCGGCGGGCCAGGTCAAAGGCGTAGCGGACGACCCGCTCCACCCCCTTGCGGGTGAAGACGTCGGCCTGGACGGCCACCTCGAAGTCGAAGCCCCGGTGGACCCGGCCCCCGACGCCGCAGTACTCGCCCTCGGTGTTCTCCCGGACGCACACCATGTCGATACTGCCGGCCTCCCGGCCGGCCAGGGGGGACCGGACACCCCGGAGCAGCCTCACCGGCCGCAAGTTGACATAAAGATCGAAGCTTTGGCGGATGGGCAGGAGCAGGCCCCAGAGGGAGACGTGGTCGGGGACGGCCGGGTCCCCGACGGCCCCGAGGAAGATGGCTTCGCTTTCCCGGAGGCGGTCCAGGCCGTCCGCGGGCATCATCCGGCCCGTCTTTAAATAATAGCCGCAACCCCAGTCGTAGTAGACCGGGTCCAGCCGGAAGCCGCCGTGGGCCTCGGCCGCGGCCGTGAGCACCTCCCAGGCCGCCGGAATCACCTCCTGCCCGACGCCGTCGCCCGGGATGACCGCAATCCGGTACCTGGTCACCATGCCCCCTTATTTAAGGGATTCCAAGTATCTTTCCCAGGCGGCCAGGGCCTCCCGGAGGGCGGCCGTGACCTGCTCGGGGTCCACCGCCGCCCACTCGGCCTCGAAGAGGGGAAGGGGTTGAGGCGGAACGGCCCGGTTAAGGCGCTCTTTCGTCCGGTAAAAGGCCCGCAGAAGTTCCCGCTGCTCTTCCAGGGGGGCCGGCAAGGGCATCACCTCCGGGAGAGGGCTTCGAGGACGGCCAGGGCCAGCCGCCCCACCTCCGCCACCCGGGCCGGTTCGATATTTTCGGGCCGGTCGCCGGCCGTATGGTAGGCCGGGTCGTCCGGCCGCCAGAAGAAGAGGGCCGGGATATTTTCCCGGATGAAGTTGGCGTGGTCGCTGCCCCCGCCCTGGTCGGGGGGAAGCCGTTCGGGCCGCAGGCCCAGGTTTCCGGCCAGCTCCATGGCCAGGTTTACCAGCTCCGGGCTGCCCCCGAGCCGCAGCCGCTCCCCGACCCCGACCATATCCAGGTTGAGCATGGCGATTATCCGGCGCCTGGTCTCCCCGTCGAGGCTTCGGACGTACTCGGCGCTGCCGATGAGGCCGTTTTCTTCGGCCCCGAAGAGGATAACACGGACCTCGTGGGGGTAGCCAGCGGCCGCCAGAAGCCGGGCCAGCTCCAGGCTGATGGCCGTTCCCGAGGCGTTATCGTTGGCCCCGGGGCCGTCGGGGACCGAGTCGTAATGCCCCCCGATGATGACCACCCGGCCGGAGGTTCCCGGCCTTACGGCCACCACGTTCTGGTCGGCCACCTCCCGAACCTCGGCCCCCACCACCAGCTCCACTTCCAGCCGGCCGTTCCGGAGTTGCTCGGCCAGGGCGGTGCCGTCCTCCTGGCTTACGGATACCGCCGGGACCGGTCCCGGCTCGCCCAGGGTCCCCCGGAAGTTGCCCGGCTGGTTGTTGTAGATAATAACCCCGACGGCCCCGGCCGCGGCGGCGTTGCGGACCTTCTCCCGGAAGGTGATGGCCCCCCGCTGGACCAGGGCGATCTTGCCCCGCAGGTCGGCGGCGGCCACCTCCTCGGGCCGCCCCAGCCCGGCCGGGGCCAGGGGACCCCGAACGGAACCGGCCGGCGAATCCCGGAGGGTGTTGGCGGTCAGCAGGCGGCCGCCGACAACCCGAAGCTCGCTGCCCCGGTCGACGTAGTCCCGGAAGGTGAAGGGCTGGGTTTCGGCCCGGTAGCCCAGGGCCCGGAGCCGGCCCACCAGGTACTCGGCGGCCCGGCGGGAGGCCTCCGACCCGGCGGGCCGGCTGCCGATTTCCCCGGCCAGAAAGCGGATGGTAGCCACCACCCGGTCGGTGTCGAAGGCCGGGGCCGCCGGGGGCGGGGTGGGGCTGGGGGCTTGGCGGACGGCGGGGGCCGTGGGGGTCTGGGCCGGGGGGGCCGGGGGCCCGGCGCAGGCCACCGCCGCCAGGAGCAAGCTAATCCCGAGGACCCCGGTCCCCACAAGGCGCGGTCTCATCGGTCAGATCATAACCGATTTTTGCCGGCCTCAGACCGGGCGCCGGCGCTTGGTTGCGGCCTTGGGGGATTCGGCTTCGGGCAGGCCCAGCCGGGCCAGGCCGTCCAGAAGCATCGCCCGGAAAAGCTCCCGGTCCGGGCCCCGAATCACGGCCTGCTCGTGGGCCTCGGCCAGCACCGCCGGGTAGCCGACCCCCCGGCGGGCCTGGTCCCAGACCAGGGCGTGGCAGAGGCCCAGCAGGTCGGGGTCCTCGGCCACAAACCAGGGCACCTCCACCCGGGCGACTTCGGGCCCGGCATTAAGGTAGAAAAAGCCCACCCGGTGGGGTCCGTAAAGCTCCCGAACCACCGACGATTGGGACTCGAAGAGGCCGGTGCGCTCCCCCGGCCCCAGTCCCCGGAACAGGTCGGCGTCCAGGACCCCGCCCACGTCGTCGCAGGCCCGGCCGTCGAAGGCGGAGCGGCTGGGGCAGTGGGCGGCGCAGGCGGTGGGGTCGAAGGGGCAGATGAAGAGCCGGAGGGCATTCACCACCTCGGCGCTCTGGGGGCGACTGATATACCCGGCCGCCACAACCCGACGGCCCCTTTCGACCAGGCGGTGAAGCCGGTCGAAAAGGGGTAAAAGGCCGTGCCGGATAAGCTGTTCCCGGACGAAGCCTTCGACCCGCCGGCCGGCCAGGCCCCACATTACCAGGGAGCCGTCCAGCAAAACCAGCACCGGCAGCCCGGCCGGGGCCGCCTCGGCCAGCTCCACCCCCTTCCCCAGCTCCTTGAGAAACCGCCGGGCGGCCAGAACGGCCCCCTCCACCCGGACCTGCCGGGAGCTGTCGGCCGGGTCGGTGAGGACCAGCTCATCGGGCCGGTAGTGCCAGGTGGGTTCGGAGAAGAGGCGGGCCTCGGGGGCGGCGCCGTAGCGGACCAGGGCCACCCCCACGTTTATAAGATAGCTCCAGAGGGGCAGGTGCCGGTCGGGCTGAATCTGGGACCCATCCACCCCCACGGCCAGGTAGTCCGCCGGGGCCGCCGGGGCCGGCTGTGGGGGAAGGGCCGGGCCGACGGGCACCGCCGCCAGCCAGGTGGTCCGGCCGGCCAGGCCCTGGGTGAGGGCCCGCCAGCCGTCGGCCTCGGCATTGGCCCGCTCGAGGACCTCCCGGGCCTGCCGGCGCCGCTCCCCCAGACGGGGGAGGTCTTCGGCCTTAAGGAGCCGGAGGCCCTCGGCCAGCTGCCGGCCCAGCTCCCCGAGCTCGAGGGGCACCCTTTAACCTCCCGGCCGCCGGATCAGCACCCGCTCATCCCCAACCCGGCGGGTGATGCGCCGGTCGTCCAGGTGCTCCAGGAGGGCCAGGGCGTACTTGCGGCTGGTCCCGAACATGTCCCGCACCTGGGCCACCGTCACCCGGCCGTGCTTCACCAGATAGTCTACCACGGCCTCGGTCATCTGCCGGTAAGCCTCGGCCGTCAGGACCACGTTCTCGGCCAGCTTAACCACCTCGCCCCGGTCCACCAGCAGTCCCAAAAGCTCCGGGTCCAGGGGCTCCGTCGGCTGGGGGGCAAAGGGGTTGGCGGCCAGCTCGGCCAGGAACCGGTCGACCTGGGCCTGCTGTTCGGCCGAGAGCCGAACCCCGAAGTCGGCCCGGGCCAGGGTCAGCCCCCGGTCCCGGAGGCGGCCCTGGTCCACCAACCGGCCCACCAGGGCTTCGAAAACCTCGTCGGAAAGCCGCAGGCGGCTTTTAAGCTCCTCCCGGGGCATGCCCGACCGGAAGGGGAACTGGGCGTGGTAGGCCGAGACCAGCTCGAGGCAGCGGGCCTCCAGCCTCTGGAGGCCGGCTCCGGTGAGGGCCACCTCGGCGGGCCCCAGCAGGACCACCTCCCCGGCCGCCGCCAGTTCGCCCAGGGCCTCCCTTACCTGGTCCGGCGTCAGGCCGGACCGTTCGGCCAGGCGGGCGGCCGGGACCGGCTCCAGCTCGACCACCAGCTGCCTCAGCCGGGCCGTGGGGGAGTCCCCGGCCCGGGCCGCCAGGGCGGCCAGGGTCGGGCCGTGGAACCGGCGGTGGCGGCGGGGGGCGGTGTCGACGACCCGGCCGCCCCCCAGGGTCTCGTTGGGGGAGCGGATTATGAAATGGTCGCCGGGGACGACGGCGATCCTGGCCGCAAGTTTGACCTGGGCCCAGCCGGTCTCCCCCGGCCCCAGCTCGTCCCGGTCGAGGAGGCGGAGGCGGCCCTCCGCCTCCGCCGCCCCGGTGTGGAAGCTGACCACCAGGTTGTGGGTGATGGGCCGGTCCAGGTAGCGGACGGCCCGGAGCTGGACGTCCACCACGTCGGTGGGCTTAAGCCAGCCGGGGGTGGTCACCACGTCGCCCCGGCCCAGGTCGGCCGTATCCACCCCGGCCAGGTTCACCGCAACCCGCCGGCCGGGGCCGGCGGCGTCCACCCGCTGGCGGTGGGACTGGAGGCCCCGAACCCGGCTTTTGAGGCCCTGGGGCAGAATCTCCACCTCCTGACCTACCCGGAGGGAGCCGTCGATGAGGGTGCCGGTGACCACCGTGCCGAAGCCGGCCACGCTGAAGACCCGGTCCACCGGCAGGCGGGGGCGGCCCAGGTCCGGCCGGGGCGGGGTTTCGGCCAAGACCCGGTCGAGGAGCCCCTTGAGGTCCGCAAGGCCTTCGCCGGTTACGGCCGAGACGGCAACCCTGGGGGCGGCGGCGAAGACGGTGCCCCGGACATGCTCCGAGATGTCGGCCTCGACCAGCTCCAGCCACTCCCGGTCCACCAGGTCGACCTTGGTGATGACGATAATGCCCCGCCTGACCTGCAGGAGGTCGAGAATCTCCAGGTGCTCCACCGTCTGGGGCATAACCCCCTCGTCGGCGGCGACCACCAGCATCGCCAGGTCGATGCCCCCCACCCCGGCCAGCATGTTTTTGATAAACCGCTCGTGGCCGGGGACGTCGACGATGCTCACCTGGCGGCCGCTGGGGAGGGTAAGCCAGGCGAAGCCCAGGTCCACCGTCATCTCCCGCTCCTTTTCGACCGGGAGGCGGTCGGGGTCGATGCCCGTAAGGGCCTTTACCAGGGTCGACTTGCCGTGGTCGACGTGTCCGGCCGTACCGACGGTGTACATCGGGCCCAAAAACGTCAGCCGTTTTCGTGGAGTTTGACCGAAGCGGCGGCCACCATCAGAAAATTATAAATTGGGGAGAGGCCGCCGGGTCCGGCCGCCGAAGCCCGGGCTTGTTTTGCCTGGCAAAATATTGCAAACTACCGGGGACTCTGGTAAAATCAGTCAGCATTTCATTGGGCGCGGTCTGGAGGTTCGGCCTAGCAAAATTAAGCGCCTAGACAAGGAGGCGAGAGGGCATGCGAAAGCTGACCAGGCGTGAGTTCGTCTTTTCCGTTGGAGTCGTGGGGGCCGGGGGCATCCTGGCCGCCTGCGCGCCGCAGACGGCCGCCCCGGGGGCTCCCCAGCCGGCCCAGCCGACGGTGAAGGGGACCATTAAAATCGTCACCCAGAGCCCCCTCTCCGGCGGCCAGGCCGTCCTGGGCGAGGCCATCAAAAACGGCGCCCAGCTGGCGGTGGAGCAGCTTAAGAGCCCGGTGGAGAACCTGGGCTTCCGGGTGGAGCTGGTGGCCTTCGACGACCAGGCCAAGCCGGACGTCGGGGTTGCCAATGCCCGCCAGATCGTCAACGACCCGGACATTCTTGGGGTTGTCGGCCATCTTAACTCCGGCGTGGCCATCCCCTCCTCGGAGGTCTACAAAGATTACGACCTGACCATGGTCTCCCCGGCCAACACCAACCCCTGCATCACCGACCGGGGCTACCTGGTCACCAACCGGGTGTGCGGGCGGGACGACGTTCAGGGGACGGTGGGGGCCGAGTTTGCCTTCAACGAGCTCAAGGTAAAGAGCGCCTTTGTGATTCACGACAAGACCACCTACGGCCAGGGGGTGGCGGAGTTCTTCCGGGACCGCTTCCGGGAGCTCGGGGGGCAGGTCCTGGGCTTTGAAGGCACCGAGGAGAAGGCCAACTTCGACCCCCTGATCACCCAGATCGCCGCCGTCAAGCCGGAGCTTATCTACTTCGGCGGGATTTACGACCAGGCGGGGGTCTTCTTCAAGCAGGCCCGGGACCGGGGCATCACCGCCCAGTTCCTCGGCCCGGACGGGATGGACTCCTCGGAGCTGGCCAAGATCGCCGGGACGGCCGTGGTTAACATGCACTACACCAGCGTGGCGGCCCCGCCCACCGTCTACGAGGGGGCCCGCAAGTTCATCCAGGACTACAAGCAGCGGTTCGGCAAGGACCCCGAGCCCTTCTCGGCCCAGGCCTACGATGCCGCCGCCATCATCTTAAAGGCCATCGAGGCCGCCATCAAGGACGCCGGGGGCAATAAGCCCACCCGCCGGGCCGTGGCCGAGAAGGTCCGGGCCACCAAGGACTTCCAGGGAATCACCGGCGCCATCACCTTCGACGAACGGGGCGACCCGGTCAAGGCCCGGTACTTCGTCCTGAAGGTGGTTTCGGCCAACCCCGCCGACTGGGCGAAGAACCAGCTGGTAAAGAGCCTGGACCTGGCCCCGCCCAAGCTGACGCCCGAGCTTATGGCCAAGTGCGGCGTCCGCCGCTAAGGCCGGCCGGGCAACGACCGGCCGGGGTGCTCCCCCTACGGCCGGGCTGAAGGGGCGCCGGGCCTGCGGGGAGGGCTACCGGGGCGGTTCGGCTTAAAATATGCCCGGAGCCTAGGGGATAGTATTTGCAATGACCGGTCAGGTACGGTTGGTGCGCCTTTACCGGGCGGTGGTCTACCCCCTGGCCCAGCTTGCCGTCTGGTCGGCGGCAAGCCTGGTGGTGGTCGGGGCGGTCACCCTGGCCCTGGCCGTGGTTTTCAACCGGCCGGTGGCCGGGGGCCTGACCCTGGTGGAGTTTGTCGTTCGGACCCTCCCCCAGGTGGCCGTCGACGGCCTGACCATCGGCTTTCTTTACGCGATGATCGCCCTGGGCTATACCATGGTCTACGGGGTGCTGCAGTTTATAAATTTCGCCCATGGCGAGATCTTTATGGTGGGGGCCTTCGTCGGGGTCGAAATTATGCTGCTGCTTAACCTGCCTCCCGACCACCCGATGCAGGGGCTCCTCCTGGTCATCCTGCTTACCACGCTGGCGGCGGCCGCCGCCAGCGGCCTCCTGGCCGTGGGCATCGAGCGGGTCGCCTACCGGCCCCTGCGGGGCGCCCCCCGGCTGGTTCCCCTTATCTCGGCCATCGGTGTCTCTTTCTTCCTCCAGGACGCCGTCCGGGCCCTGGAAGGGCTCATAAACAACGCCTTCTTCCGGAACTACCCCTCTTTCCCGGCCCTGAACGAACAGCTGACGCTGGCCTCCCTGACCCTCTTCGGGGAGCCGGTAACCGTCCAGATGCAGACCAAGATCATTTTAATAATCGTCGTTTCGCTGGGGATGCTTACCGGCCTCAATTACCTGGTGAACGCCACCCGCCTGGGCCGGGCCATCCGGGCGGTGGCCCAGGACCGGCCCACGGCCGCCCTGATGGGGGTCAACGTCGACCGGATAATCATGCTGACTTTCCTGATCGGCGGGGCCCTGGGTGGGGCCACCGGGGTCCTCTTCGGCATCCGGGTGGGGCGGATCGACCCTTACGTCGGGTTTATCCCCGGGATCAAGGCCTTTACGGCCGCCGTCCTGGGGGGCATCGGCAATATCACCGGGGCCATGCTGGGCGGACTGGTCCTGGGGATCCTCGAGGCCTTTGCCGGGGCCTACCTTTCGCAGTTTACCGGCGGGGCGTTTGGCTCGGAATATAAGGACATTTTCGCCTTTGCCATTTTAATAATTATCCTTATCTTCCGCCCCACCGGCCTCCTTGGGGAGGTCGTCGCCCAGCGGGCGTGAAGGCCATGGCGGGGCCGAAGACACCACCCAAACCGGCGGTCCGAAACCTGCGGCCGATGCTGGCCGTCGGGGCGTATATCTTTACGGCGACCCTCATCACCCTCTGGCTTTCGGGCCCGGGCCTGCGGCAGGTCCTGGGGTATTCCCTGCTTTTGGCCCTGGGATTCGTCGCCTTTCTGGGCTCCCTGCTGGTGCTTTATTACGCCCCCCTCAGCCGGAACCTTAAGCTTGCCCTGGGCCTGATTATTCTCGTCCTCCTTCTGCCCACGATGGGCGTCCAGAATACGTTTCTTCTGGAGGTGGCCACCCAGGTGGGGATCTTTGCGGCCCTGGCCCTGGGCCTCAACATCGTGGTGGGCTTTGCGGGCCTCCTGGACCTGGGCTACGTGGCCTTTTACGCCGTTGGGGCCTACCTGTGGGCCATCGTGGGGTCGAATCAGGGCAACATCGCCTTCAACACTGACATCTTCCCCCTGGCCCCGGCCTGGTTCTTCCCCTTCCTGCTCATGGCCGTGGGGGTTGCGGCCATGACCGGCATCCTGCTGGGGCTACCGGTCCTGCGCCTCCGGGGCGACTACCTGGCCATCGTCACCCTGGCCTTCGGGGAGGTCATCCGGGTCGTGGTGAATAACCTGGACAAGCCGATAAACCTGACCAACGGGCCCCAAGGCATCCGGGCGATCCAACGGCCGCCCCTCTTCTTCAAGCCGGTCCTGACGGCTTTGGGAATAACGGCGGACGACGCAACCCTTTATGCGCTGTATTTTTACTTTCTGGTCCTGCTGGTGGTGGGCTTTGCCGTTGTGCTCACCCGCCGGCTGGAGAACTCCTGGGTGGGCCGGGCCTGGACGGCCATCCGGGAGGATGAGCTGGCGGCCCAGGCGATGGGGATCCCCCTGGTCCGGATGAAGCTGGCGGCCTTTGCGGCCGGGGCCTCCTTTGCCGGGGCGATGGGGATGATCTTCGGGGCCAAGCAGTATTTTATAAACCCCGAAAGCTTCACGTTTATGGAGTCCATCGGCGTCCTGGCCATGGTCATCGTCGGGGGCATGGGGAGCGTCCCCGGGGCCATCGTGGGCGCCACGGTGGTGACGGTCCTTAACTTACAGGTTCTTAAGGGGCTTTCCCTGCTGCTGAACCAGCTGCGGGCCACCGACGCGGTCATCCCGGTTATCAATTACCCCCTGGCCCGCTGGCCGACCCAGCTGGACCCGGCCAAGTACGAGCGGCTGGTGTTCGGGGTCCTCCTGGTCATCATGAGCATCCTCCGGCCCCAGGGGATCATCCCCGAGCGGCGCCATCAGCTGGAGCTGGAAGAGCGGCGGGCCGAGGCCGCCCCCGCCCTGGCCCCGACGGCCGGAGGTGGGGCCGATGGCTGACCTTCTCCTCGAGTGCCGCCGGGTCACCAAGCGGTTTGGGGGACTGGTGGCCGTAAACGCCGTGGACTTCGGGGTGGAGCGGGGCCGGATCGTCAGCGTTATCGGCCCCAACGGGGCCGGGAAAACCACCCTCTTTAACATCATCAGCGGCTTTTACAGGCCCGATGCGGGTGAGGTCTGGTTTGAGGGCCGGCGCATCGACGGGTTAAGGCCCGACCAGGTGGCCGCCCGGGGAATCAGCCGGACCTTTCAGAACATCCGGCTCTTTCAAAATATGACCGTTTTAGAAAACATCCTGGTCGGGATGCACACCCGGATCAGGGCCAACGTGGTGCAGGTGCTGGCCAGGTCCCGGGCCTTCCGGGAGGAGGAGCGGGCCCTGGTGGAGGAGGCGTTTCGGCTCTTTCGGTTTGTGGGCCTTAAGGCGAACCCCAACGAGCTGGCCAAGAACCTTCCCTACGGGGAACAGCGGAAGGTGGAGTTTGCCCGGGCCCTGGCCTCCAGGCCGAAGCTGGTCTTGCTGGACGAGCCCACGGCCGGGATGAACCCCCAGGAGATGGCCGAAACCACCCAGCTCATCCGCCGGCTCCGGGATGAACTGGGCATAACCGTGGTGCTCATCGAGCACCAGATGCGGGTGGTCATGGGCATCTCGGAGCGGGTGACCGTCCTCGATTACGGGGAGAAGATCGCCGAGGGGCCGCCGGCGGTGGTCCGGCGGGACCCCCGGGTCATCGAAGCCTACCTGGGAAGGGGTGCCGCCCTTGGTTCAGCCGATTAGGGACGTCCGGGCCGCGGCCGCCACCGTCGCCCGGCCCGTCCTGGAGCTGCGGGAGGTCCACACCTACTACGGCCACATCCACGCCCTCAAGGGGGTGTCCCTGGTGGTCCGGCCCGGGGAGGTGGTAACCCTCATCGGGGCCAACGGCGCCGGCAAGACGACGACCCTGCGGACCATTTCGGGCCTGGTCAAGCCCCGGCAGGGGCAGATCCTGCTGGAGGGGCAGGATATCACCCGCCTTCCCCCCCACGAGGTCGCCGCCCTCGGGGTGGGCCACGTGCCCGAAGGCCGCCGGATATTTCCGCGGCTTACGGTCCTGGAAAACCTGGAGATGGGGGCCTACCTGGTTCGGGACCCGAAGGAGGTGGAGCGGCGGCTAAAGGCCGTCTTTGAGCTTTTCCCCCGCCTTTACGAGCGGCAGGACCAGCCGGGGGGCACCCTTTCGGGCGGGGAACAGCAGATGCTGGCCATCGGCCGGGCCCTGATGATGCGGCCCAAAATAATGCTCTTGGACGAGCCCTCCATGGGCCTGGCCCCGGTCCTGGTGGAAACCATCTTCGAAGTTTTGCGGCGCCTCAACGAGCAGGGCACCACCATTCTCCTGGTGGAGCAGAACGCCCACATGGCCCTGCAGGTGGCCCACCGGGGCTACGTCATCGAGACGGGCCGGATCGTCCTGGAGGGGCCGGCGGCGGAGCTGGCCCGGAACCCGCAGGTGCAGGCCGCCTACCTGGGCGGCCTGGAGTAGAGGGGGCGGTTTGCAACCGGCCCCGGGGGCGGGTTAGACTTCGGTTGGCCAACACGCACCGAAAGGAGGGGGAAAGATGTCGGAGGCCGCCGATATTCGGGACGAACTCAACCGCAAGCTGGAATCGGACGGGATCCTGGTTCGGGGTCGGGTTACCCCGGCCTACGCCGAAATCCTGAGCCCCGATGCCCTCCGGTTCGTCGCCACCCTGCAGCGGGAATTCAACCCCACCCGCCGGCGGCTGCTGCGCCGCCGGGCCGAGATTCAGGCCGAGATAAACGCCGGCAAACTGCCCGATTTCCTGCCCGAAACCGCGGAGATTCGCCGGGCCGACTGGCGGGTGGCCCCGGAGCCGCCCGACCTGCGGAGGCGGTGGGTGGAGATCACGGGCCCGGTGGACCGCAAGATGATTATCAACGCCCTCAATTCCGGGGCCGACGTCTACATGGCCGACTTTGAGGACGCCTTCTCCCCGACCTGGGCCGGCACCGTCGAGGGGCAGATCAACCTGCGGGACGCGGTGGACGGCACCATCGAATACCTAAGTCCGGACGGCCGCCTCTACCGGCTGGCCGAAAAGACGGCGGTGCTGATGGTCCGGCCCCGGGGCTGGCACCTGGAGGAGAAACACGTCCTCATCGACGGGGAGCAGGTTTCAGCCTCCCTTTTCGACTTCGGCCTATTTTTTTACCACAACGCCCGGAAGCTCATCGCCAAGGGGACCGGACCCTATTTTTACATCCCCAAACTTGAGAACCACCTGGAAGCCCGGCTCTGGAACGACGTTTTTAACCGGGCCCAGGACCTCCTGGGCATCCGGCGGGGAACGGTGAAGGCCACCGTCCTCATCGAGACGATCCTGGCCGCCTTCGAGATGGACGAGATCCTCTACGAGCTTCGGGACCACTCGGTGGGCCTCAACTTCGGCCGCTGGGATTACATTTTCAGTTTTATCAAAAAGTTCTTTAACTTCCCCGAGTATGTCTTCCCGGACCGGGCGCAGGTGACCATGGACAAGCACTTTTTGAAGTCCCTGGCCCTCTTGCTGGTAAACACCTGCCACCGGCGGGGGGCCCATGCCATCGGGGGGATGGCCGCCCAGATTCCCGCCCGGGACCCGGAGGTTAACGAGCGCAACATCGCCAAGGTCAGGGAAGATAAAGACCGGGAGCTTTCCCAGGGCTTTGACGGCACCTGGGTTGCCCACCCCTGGCTGGTTCCCATTGTCCGGGAGATGTTCGAGCAGCGGATGCCCGGGCCCGACCAGCGGCACGTAATCCACGAGGGGCTGCACGTCACCGCCGCCGACCTTTTAAAGGTGCCCGAGGGGGACATCACCGAGGGCGGCCTGCGCACCAACGTGAACGTGGGGGTGCGCTACCTGGAATCCTGGCTGCGGGGGATTGGGGCGGCCTCCATCAATTACCTGATGGAGGACACCGCCACCGTGGAGATCTGCCGGGCCCAGGTTCAGCAGTGGCTCCGCCACCGGGTGAGCCTGAAGGACGGGCGGCCGGTCACCCCGGAGCTGGTCCGGCAGGTTTTCGGGGAGGAGCTGGGCCGGATCCGGGCCGAGGTGGGGCCCGAGGGCTGGGCCGAAAGCAAGTTCGACCTGGCGGCCAAAATCCTCCTGGAGGAGGTTATCCTCCGGCCCGAATTCGTGGAGTTCCTGCCCCTGGTGGCCTACAATTACATCGATTGAGGACCCGGGGGTAAGCCGGCGGGACGTGGCCGTTGAAGTTGTCCGGGCCCGGTCGGACCGGTTGCTCCGGGAGTTCGTCCGTTTTCCCCGCCAGGTCTACCGGGACGACCCCAACTGGGTGCCGCCCCTCGAGGCCGACGAGCTGGCCCTGGTGGGCGGCCGCCACCCCTTCTGGGAGTACGGGGAGGTGGCGCCCTTTCTGGCCTACCTTGACGACCGGGTGGTGGGCCGCATCGCCGCCATCCGAAACGACCTTCACAACCGCTACCACGGCCGCCGGGACGGGTTTTTTGGGTTCTTCGAGGCCGTCGATGCCCCCGAAGTGGCCCGGGCCCTTTTCGGGGCGGCGGAGCTTCAGCTCCGGGAGTGGGGGTTCGACACGGTTTACGGGCCGGTTTCGCCCTCCATGAACGAGCTGGTGGGTTGGCTGGTGGCGGGGGAGGGGATGCCGACTTTTCTCATGCCGTACAACCCGCCCTATTACCCCCGGCTGGCCGAGGCCTGCGGCTATGCCAAGGCGGTGGACCTTTACGCCTACCTGGCCACCCGGGCCCACCTGGAAAACCCCCGGTGGGGCCGCCTGGTCCAGGTGGCCCAGCGGCTGGCCGAGCGGGACCGGGTGCGGCTGCGGCCGGTAAATATGGGCCGCCTGGAGGCCGAAATCCGCGCCTTTGCCCACGACGTCTATCCGGCGGCCTGGGGCGAAAACTGGGGCTTTCAACCTATCACCGAGGCCGAGCTCAAGCGGATGGCCGCCAGCCTGCGGCCGGTGCTGGTTCCCGACCTGATCCTCTTTGCCGAGACGGTTCCGGAGGCCGGGGGCCGGCCCGAGGTGGTGGGGGTGCTCATCGCCGTCCCCGACTACAACCCGGTCCTTAAGCGGCTCAACGGGCGGCTCACCCCCTGGGGCCTTTTACGTTTCGTCTGGGAGGTGAAGGTTCGGCGCAAGCTGCGCCGAACCCGGGTCATCGCCTTCGGGGTGAAGCCGGCCTACCAGCAGACGGGGGTGGCCGTGCTGATGGTCCACCGGGTCGTCGAGAATGCTTTAAGGCTCGGCTTTGCGGAGATGGAAATCTCCTGGGTGCTGGAGACCAACTACCCCATGCGCAACATCGTCGAAAATTTCGGCGTAAAGCCCTACCGGACTTACCGAATATTCGCCAGAGCCCTTACCGACCATGGCCGATTCTGACCGGCTTGGGGACGGACAGCCCTGGCCGGGGCGGCCGGCCCACGGCGGGGCCGGTCCCGAGCTGTTGCGGTCGGGGGTTATCGACTTCAGCGCCAGCATCAACCCCTACGCCCCGCCCCCCGGCCTTCGGCGGGCGGTGCTGGCCGCCGACTTCAAGCCCTACCCCGACCCGTGGTCCGGCCGGCTGGCCGGCCTCATCGCCGCGGCCCACCGCATAAGCCCCGAGCAGGTGCTGGTGGGCAACGGGGCCACCGAGCTCATTTTCATCCTCGCTAGGGCCCTGCTCGGGCCCGGCCACCGGGCCCTGGTGGTCGGGCCGGCCTTCGGCGAGTACGCCTACGCCTCGGCCCTGAGCGGCAGCCAGGTTTCGGTTTACCACGCCCCCGCCGAGGCCGGCTTCTTCCCGGACCCGGAGGAGGTCCTGGAGCTGGTGGGCCGCCTGAGGCCGATGGTTACCTGGGTGGCCAACCCCGCCAACCCGGCCGGAATCTACCTGCCCCGGGGCTTTTTCGAGGCCCTCCTTGAGGCCGGCCCGGGAATCCTGGTAGTGGATGAGGCGTACAGGTCCTTCGTCGAATCGGCGTGGGCCTCCGAGCCCCTGCTGGATACCGGCCGGCTGCTCCTTCTTCGGTCCCTGACTAAGGACTTCGGCCTGGCGGGCCTGCGGCTGGGCTACCTGCTCGGACCGGCGGGCCTCATCCGGCGCATCGCCGCCCACCAGCCGCCCTGGGCCGTAAACAGCCTGGCCCAGGCGGCCGGCGAGTTTATCTTCACCCGGGCCTACGGGTTTATGGAGACGTGCCGGGTCCGCATCGGCCGGCGGCGTCGGGAGCTGCGGGAGGCCCTGACCGGGCTGGGCCTCTGGGTCTCGGACTCGGCGGCCAACTTTTTGCTGGTAAGGACGGGCGATGGGGCCGGCTGCGCCCGGTTTCTTTTGGAAGGCCACGGCCTGCTGGTCCGGGACTGCACCTCCTTCGGCCTGCCCCAATACGTCCGGGTGGCGGTCCTTAAACGGGCCGAGAACCGGCGGCTGGCGGCGGGCCTTGCCGCCTGGGTCACACTCCGGCCCGGAGCCCCGCCCCTGCCCCCGGCCGGCCCGAACCAGGCGGCCGTCCGGGACGGCAACCGGGACCGGCCCCGGTAGGCCGGGGCTGCGGCGCGGCCGAACGCCCCCCTTGACAGGAGGGCCGGCTTCTGCAATAATTAATCGCACATATGTGCTGGTCAAAAAAATAAGGAGGGTTTTCCGGTGAAGCGGGAGTTTATGGTCGAGCGCAGCGGGCGCACCTTCGTCCTCTATGCCGGCCTGCTGGACGAGGCCCACCGGCAGGGCTTAAAGTCGATAACCACCCAGCTCCTCCAGGTGCCGGGCCCCGACAACGGGTACACGGCCATCTGTCAGGCCGTCGTCGAGACCAGCAAGGGGGTCTTCTCCGGCATCGGTGATGCCGCCCCGGAGAACGTGCCCCCGCAGATGCGGATGCACCTCATCCGGATGGCCGAGACCCGGGCCAAGGCCCGGGCCCTGCGGGACGCGGTGAATGTGGGGGTGGCCGCCCTCGAGGAGCTGGCCGACGAGGCCGAGCCGGCGGAGCCGAAGGCCGTCCGCCCCCGCCTCACCCGGCCGGCCTCCCCCCGGCTCCCGGCCGAGGAGGCCGCAACGGAGGCCCAGATGCGGGCCATCCGGGCCATCGGCCGGGCCCGCCACCAGTTCTCCGAAGACCGGCTGGAAGAGCTGGCCCGGGAGCGGTTCGGCAAGGGCCTGGCCGAGCTCTCCCGCCGGGAGGCCTCGGCCCTCATCGACGATTTGCGGGCCGGGCCCGATGCGGCCGCCGGCTGAGGCGGCCGGTCTGGTATGATCAATGGTCAGGCGAGTTAAACTTCGGGGAGACGGCAGTCAGCGCAGAATTGGTCGGGCCGGCGGTCGCACTGGCCACCCTTGCCCTGGCGGGCCTCTCGACCCTCTATTATTCGGCCCGGGTCGAGCCGTACCGGTGGCGTCTCCGGCGGCGGAAGGTTCCCCTGGCCGGCCTGCCGCCGGGGCTTTGGGGGCTGCGCATCCTGCACCTTTCCGACTTCCACATCACCCGGAGAGACTGGCGCCGCTTCAAGGGCATCCTGGCCTTCAGCTCCGTCGAGGCCGACCTGGTGGCCATGACCGGGGACTTCGTCGACGAAGACGACGAGGCTGAGGCCCGGCTGGCCGCCGACCTTCTGGACCGTTTCGAGGCCCCCCTGGGTAAGTTTGCGGTGCTGGGGAACCACGACCGCTTCCGGCGGGGCACCCGCCGGGCCATCTCTTTGGTTCGGACCATCCGGTTCTCCCTCACCGGGGTGGAGGACCGGGATCCCGACCTGGTGAGCACCACCGGCCTTCCCCACATCGGCCGGCTGCTCCTGGGGGGCCGGACCCGCCTCTTACTGAACGAAGCCCATCCGGTGACCCGCAACGGGACCCGGTTCTGGGTCGTCGGGGTTGACGACAACCACCTCGGCTTTGACGACCTGGGCCGGGCCCTGGCCGGGGTGCCGGCGGGGGAGTTCAGCATCCTGCTGGCCCACAGCCCTACCATTCTGCCGGCGGCCGAGGGGGCGGGAATCCCCCTGGTGCTGGCCGGCCACACCCACGGCGGCCAGGTCCGCCTGCCCCTGGTGGGGACCATCGCCGTCGGGGCCCGGCGGCCGGCCGGGGATGCGGTGGGCCTTTTGCCGACCCGGACCGGGTATATCCACATCAGTCCCGGCCTGGGAAGCTCCCGGAGCCTCCCCTTCCGGTTCGGCTGTCCCCCCGAAGCGACCTTGCTGGAGCTGGTCCCGGCCTAGACCGGCGCCGGCTCCCCCACCAGGTGTCGCCGGAAGAAGGCCAGGGTCTTGGACCAGGCGTCGGCCGCCGCCTCGGGCCGGTAGACCTGGGGCCTGGTGTCGTTGAAGAAGGCGTGGGGCGCCCCGGGGTAAATGTGCAGCTCGAACTGCTTTCCGTAGCGTTTCAGGGCTTCCCCCAGCCGTTCAACCTCGCTGGGGGGAATTCCCTGGTCGGCTTCCCCGTAAATGCCCAGCAGGGGACACCGGATCTGGGCCACCAGGTCGATGGGGTCCGGGTTGCGGCCGTAGAAGACGACGGCCGCGTCCAGCTCCGGTTCGTGGATGGCCGTAAGGAGGGCAATGCCGCCCCCCATGCAGAAGCCGATGACCCCCACCCTTTTGGGGGAGACGCTGGGGTGGGCCTTTAAGTAGGCTGCCGCCCGGCGAACCTCCAGGAGGGCCCGCTCCCGGTCCAGCTCCATGGCCAGCTTCCGGGCCTCGTCGGGCTCGGCCGTTACCTTCCCGTGGTAGAGGTCGGGGGCCAGGGCGACGAAGCCCTCCCGGGCAAAGCGGCGGGTCACGTCTTTGATATGTTCGTCCAGGCCCCACCACTCCTGAAGGACCACTACCCCGGGGTAGGTCCCCTCGGCCGGGCGGGCGAGGTACCCAGGGCAAGTTCCCCCGTTTATCGGAAAATCGACCATTTCGGCCACGATTTCCAGGGCCACAGCTCCCTCCCGCCCGTGGGTTCAGCCGGCCAGGGTCTGGCCGGGTTTAAGCTCGATGATTTCCAGGCCGGGGATGTCCGAGGTGAGCTCCCTTAAGGCCGCCGGGGTGCCCGTCAGCACCGGGAAGGTCCCGAAGTGCATGGGGACCACCGCCCGGACGCCCAGCAGCCGGATGGCCTCGGCCGCCTCCCGGGGCGACATGGTGAAGTGGTCCCCGATGGGCAGAAGGGCCAGGTCGGGCGCATAAAGTTTGCCGATAAGCTCCATGTCCCTGAAGACGGCCGTATCCCCGGCGTGGTAAAGCTTAAAGCCGTTTTCAAAGGTCACCACGTAGCCGCAGGCCTCGCCCCCGTAGACGATCCGGTCCCCGTCCAGAATGCCGCAGCTGTGGACCGCATGGACCATGGTCACCCGAATCCCCTCGACCTCCTGGGTGCCCCCCTTGTTCATCGGGGAGGTATTCTGAACCCCCTTGCCCTGAAGCCAGTGGCAGGTTTCGAAGATACCCACCACCTTGCAGCCGGTCCGTCTGGCGATTTCGACGGCGTCGCCGATGTGGTCGAAATGGCCGTGGGTTATGAGCATCAGGTCCAGGCGGTCGATGCCCTTGAGGTTGTCGGGGCAGGCCGGGTTGTTCATGACCCAGGGGTCGATGAGAACCCTTTTGCCCCCCGGGGACTCAACTAAAAAGGTCGCATGCCCAAGCCAGGTGAGGCTCATGCCGGCCGGTAGCTGCATCGGTTCCACCTCCTCAGGCTGGATTAGCCATCTAAGATTACCCCCGCCGGGCGGTTCAGCGCAAGCTGATGAAGGGCAACCAGGTCCGGGCCGAAACCCGGGTTCCCGAGTTCCAGTCGGCCCAGAAAACCGCCGCCAGGAAATCGTAGGCCGCTTTTGACCCGAACTGGAGGGCCACCTCCCGGTTCGCCTTTGAGGAGACCTCGCTGCCGTTGATGCTTCCCAGGTGGACCCAGCCCTCGGTCCCGGCCCCGACCAGCACCAGCTTGCTGTGGATGCCCAGGCCGGTGGGGTTTGCCAGCCGGCAGGCCAGGTCCAGGCCTTCGGCCCGGGCGACCCGGCCGGCGTAATCGCAGGCGGCCCGGTTACCGGCCGGGTCGGGGGTGCTGCCGTAGAGGCCGTCCAGGAGGATCCGAACCCGGGCGCCCCGCCGGGCGGCGGCAAATATCCCTTCCAGGCGGGGGTTCGGGTCGGTCTCGGGCCCGGCCCCGGACCCGCCCCAGAAGGGCGGCTCGTAAAGGGCCTGGACCAGCACCTCCCACCCGGGACCGGCCCGGGCCAAAAGGTCAAAGAGGCCGGCATGGGGCTTCAGGCTGTTTTCGGGCGACCGGATAAGCTCAAAAGTGAAGGTGCCGGTCAGATTCAGGGGTGTCGTGAAGGTGGGGATATAGCCGCTTCCCCCGCCCGACCCCGGGCGGAAATCGGGCGGGGGCGAATCGGTCTCGGGGCTCCAGCGGCGGATATCGGGCCGGGCGGGGTCCAGGTCGGCGGCAAAGAGCCGGCCTAGCTGGCCCACGATGCCCGGGGCGTCGGTTACGACGAGAAATCCCCGGCTGCCGGCGGTGCCGTCGGCAAAGTCGTCGGCGGGGAGGCCGCTGGGGCCGAAGTTTTCGGTGGAGATAAGGGCGCGGCGGCCGTCAATCACCGCGTATTTGGCGTGCATCCTCGGGTAGCGCCGCCGGCCGCCTCCAGCTCCCGGCAGGCCCAGCGCTCGGCGTCCGAAACGCCCCCGGCGGGGGCGCCCTCCAGCAGAACCCGGACCCTGACCCCGGCGGCCAGCCGTTCGGTGAGGGTCCGGACGAGGCCGGGGTGCTCCGGGGTGTAGACCCCCACCAGCACCGACCGGGCCGCCCCCTGGATGGCGTCCCGAGCCAGGGCGTAGGCGCCGTCGGGGGCGACCCCCAGGGTGAGGGCGGCCCCTTCGGTGGCTTTGAACGGCGTAAGCTGATTTTCCAGGTCCCAGCCCGGGTAGCGAACCTTTCGGGTGAGAAGGGGGTCGCCCCGAAACTGGGCCCAGTCGGCCGCGGTATCCGTATCGGCCAGGGGCAGGCCGGTGGTCAGGTCGAGGCGGCGGTAAAGGATCTGGGCGGTTTCGGAGAGGTCGCCGGCAACGTACGGCTGAATGGGGGGCCCGGCCCAGCCGGGGGTGGAGGTATCCCCGGCCTTGTAAACGACCACGTCGGATACGTTGCCGCACCCGTCCGCAAGGGCCGCCTCATCCCCGGCGTTGGCAAAGACGGGGGCGGTGCCCGTCAGGTCCGGGACGGCCGGGTCGGTGTCCGCCCCGTACTCTAAGGCGGGGGGAAACCGAACTGGCCGGCGAAGCTGGCGGCCTGCCTGGCAACCCAGACCCTGGCCCGGGGTCCCAGGCTGAAGGCCGGGAAGCGAACCCGGTACTCGCCGTCGGTGAGGGTCCAGCCCTCCAGGTTGACGGCCGTCCCGTTGGGGTTGTTAAAGAGCTCCACGGCCTCGTCGGGCTCTCCCATCAGGGCCGGGTCGTAGTGGAGGGCCGAGATGACCACTTTGAGGCCGCAGTCCCCGGCCCGGGCGGGCCGGGGGATGGCGATGCCGGCCAGGACGGCTGCGAGGGTTATAAAAATTCGGGTTCGGACCTGCCAGGTGCCCACTGACCGTTACCCTGCCTGAAGTTTAACCCACCGGGGACGCTTCCCGCAGTGCCGGGGGTTTGCCGGCTGACTTTGACGTAAAGGTAAAGGCCGCTTTAAAATAGGGCGGAGATGGAAGTCGGCGACCAGCCGGCGGTGGGCCGGACGGCGGCCCGCCCCCGGCTCAGCCTTGCAACCTTTAAGTCTTTAAAGCACCGCAATTTCCGCCTCCTCTGGTTCGGGCTGCTTTTTTCGTCGGCCGGGCAGTGGATTCAGCAGGTTACCCTCGGCTGGCTCGTCTA
The DNA here is from genome assembly GCA_034434875.1 of Dehalococcoidia bacterium. Taxonomy (GTDB): domain Bacteria; phylum Chloroflexota; class Dehalococcoidia; order JAUQQI01; family JAUQQI01; genus JAUQQI01. The sequence continues at coordinate 71,639 of DAOTYJ010000032.1, forward strand.
CGACCTGACCGGCTCGGCCGCCCTCCTCGGCCTCGTTAACGGCCTGCGGGCCGTGCCCTTCTTGCTTACGGGGCCCCTGGCCGGGGTGCTGGCCGACCGCCTTGACCGGCGCCGGCTGATGTTCTGGACCCAGGTCTTTTTGCTGGTGTGGAGTTTTCTCTTCGGCCTGGACATTGCCCTTGGGTATTTGCAGATCTGGCACATCTTCGTTTTCACCCTTTTTACCGGCATCGCCTGGTCCTTCAACCAGCCCGTCCGCCAGTCGGTCGTGCCCGAGGTGGTGCCCCGGGAGGACCTGGCCAATGCCATCGCCCTCAACTCCGCCGGATTCAATATCACCCGGGTGGTGGGGCCGGGGCTTGGGGGGATGATGATCGCCCTCTTCGGGGTGGCCGGAAATTTCTTTATCCAGAGCGCCGCCTACGTGGGGGTGGCCCTGATGGCCCATCAGCTCAGGCTGCCCCCCAACAAAGGCCGCCTTAAGGAGGCTTCCCTCTTTCGGGACCTTAAAGAGGGCATTCGGTTTGTGCTCACCCACGTCCCCCTGCGCAACCAGATGCTGATGGGCCTGATCCCGACGGTGCTGGCCCTGCCGTATATCAGCATCATGCCGGTCTTTGCCGCCGACGTGCTGGGGGTTGGACCCGAAGGGCTGGGGCTTTTGATGTCGGCCCCGGGCCTTGGGGCCGTGGCCGGGACCCTCCTCATCGCCTCGTCCCCCCGGCTTCAGAGTCGGCCGGCCATTTTATACGTTGCGGCGGCATGCCTGGGATTAAGCCTTATCGCCCTTGCCCTCACCCGGGCGGAGGTCCCGGCCCTCTTTGTCCTGGTTCTCATCGGCGGGTTTCAGATCGCGTACATGTCCACCAACAACACCCTGCTGCAGCTCCTCTGTCCCGACCACATGCGGGGCCGGGTGATGAGTCTTTACATGCTCAACCAGGGGCTTATGCCCTTGGGGAGCCTCTTTGCCGGGACGGCCGCCCAGCTCTGGGGCTCGCCGGTGGCCTTCGGGCTGATGGGCCTTTCGGTTATCATCGTATCGGCGGCCGTCGGCC
>DAOTYJ010000033.1:0-4621 GCA_034434875.1 Dehalococcoidia bacterium
GCCGCAGACCTCCCGCAAAAGCTCGGCCAGCTCCGGGTCCAGGGCTGGCCGGTCTTCAGGTCCGGCCCCGGCCGGCGGCCCGAGGGAGCCCCGGCCGCTGGCTTCAAGCTCGAGCAGAAACGCCCGGGCCCGGGCGACCACCTCCGGCGGGATGCCGGCGAGCCGGGCAACGTGGAGGCCGTAGCTTCTGTCGGCCCCGCCGGGCACAACCCGGTAAAGAAATACCACCCGTTCCCCCTCCTCGAGGACCTCCATCCGGTAGTTCTTCACCCGCCCCAGCTCCCCGGCCAGGGCCGTAAGCTCGTGGTAGTGGGTGGCAAAAAGGGTCTTGCACCCGAGGGCCGGGTCGTTGTGGAGCTTCTCGACGACGGCCCGGGCGATGGCCAGGCCGTCGTAGGTGCTGGTTCCCCGGCCGACCTCATCCAGGATTACCAGGGACCTGGGGGTGGCATGGCGCAGGATGAGGGCCGTCTCCATCATCTCCACCATGAAGGTGCTCTGACCGGTGGCGATCTCGTCCTGGGCCCCGATTCGGCTGAAGATCCGGTCCACCAGGCCGATGCGGGCCCGCTCGGCCGGAACGAAGCTCCCGACCTGGGCCATCAGGACGATGAGGGCCACCTGCCTTAAGTAGGTGGATTTGCCGGCCATGTTCGGGCCGGTTATGAGCAAAATCTGGTCCGTTTTGTTGTCCAGAAAGGTGTCGTTGGGGACGAAGGGCCGGTCGGGCAGCAGGGCCTCCACCACCGGGTGGCGGCCGCCGATGATTTCGACCCGGTCGCCCTCATCCAGCTCCGGCCGGACGTAGTTGCGCCGGACGGCCACCTCGGCCAGGGCGGCGTAAACGTCGATCTCGGCCAGGGCCTGGGCCGTCCGGAGGACCCTCGGGGCGGCGGCCGCCACCGCCTGGCAGAGCTCGTTAAAGACCTGCCGCTCAATTTCGAGGCTGCGCTCCTGGGCGTTTAGAATCAGCGACTCGTATTCTTTGAGCTCGGGCGAAATGTACCGTTCGGCGCCCACCAGGGTCTGCTTGCGGATATAACCCAGGCACCGCTCCAGGTGCTCCCGGACGGTCCGGCAGCCGCAACCCCCGGCCTCAAGGGCATCGAAGAGGGTCCCCTGACCGAAGGCCGCCGGCGCCGCATGGGGGCCCCCGCCAAAAGGCTGGTTTAAGGCCGCGTGGGTGACCTCCAGGTAGTAGCCGAAAACCTTGTTGTAGCCCACCCGCAGGCTTTTGATCCCGGTGCGCTCCCGCTCGGCCCGCTCCAGGCCGGCCAGGAACTGCCGGCCCTGCCGGGCGGCCCGGTGGAGCTCATCCAGCTCGGCCGAAAACCCCGGCCGGACAAACCCCCCGTCGGCCACCTGGGCCGGGGGGTCGTCCACCAGCGCCCGTCGGAGCAGGTCGATCAGCTCCGGGACCTCGTCGAGGCCAGCCGCCAGCCGCCCCAGGGTTTCGTCGGGGCCGGCCGCCCCCAGGGCGGCCCTGATTTTAGGGACCACTTCCAGACCGGAGCGCAGGCCGGCCACCTCCCGGGGGCCTGCCAGGCCGGCCCCGATCCGGTAAACGCTGCGCTCCAGGTCCCCGACCTTTCCCAGAAGCTGGGTCACTTCCCGGCGCAGTCCCGTTCGGCCAAAGAAGGCCTCAACCCCGTCCAGCCGGGCCTGAAGGGTGGGCAGGTCCGTCCGGGGCTGGCCCAGCCAGGCCCGCAACAGCCGCCCGCCCATGGGCGTGCGGGTGAGGTCCAGGACCGAAAGGAGGGACTCCCGGCTTGAGCCCGACCGGGCCCCCCGGAAGATCTCCAGGTTGCGGCGGGTCTGGGGGTCCAAAACCATGTAATCCTGGGGACTGTAGCTCTTTAAGGGACGCAGGCGGCCCAGGGCACCCCGCTGGGTCTCCTTAAGGTATTTCAAAAGGCCGCCGGCCGCCCGCACGGCCAGGGGCTTATCGGCCAGGCCGAACCCGGCCAGGGAGCCGACCTCATAATAGCTTTTAAGGGTTTCTTCGGCCGCATCAAAGCCGAAGGACCACTCCTCAAGGGTGGTGACCCGAAGGCCGCCCGGCTCGGGCAGGTCCAGGCCCTCGGGGACCAGCACCTCGGCCGGGGCGATCCGGGCAAGCTCGGCCGTTATGGTGGCCAATCGGTCCTGGGTTGCGGCGAATTCGCCGGTGCTTATGTCGGCATAGGCCAGGCCGGCGGGCGGCTCGTCCCGGGTCCCGGCCTCGAAGACCACCGCCGCGATGTAGTTGTTGGCCTTGGCCTCTAAAAGCCCGGCCTCAAGGAGGGTTCCGGCCGTGACGACCCGGACCACCTCCCGGTCGAAGAGCTGGCGGCCGGGCCTTCCGGTGGAGGATGTCTGCTGGCAGATGGCGACCTTGTAGCCGGCCTCCACGAGCTTGCTTATATACGGCTCGGCCGACCGGACGGGCACCCCGGCCAGGGGGAGGCGGTGGCCCTTGCCGAACTCCCGGGAGGTGAGGACCACGTCGCAGACCTGGCTGACGATGCGGGCGTCCTCTTCGAAGGTCTCGTAAAAATCCCCCAGCTGGAAGAAAAGGATGCAGTCCGGGTACTGCTGTTTGAGCCGGCGGTACTGCTGATAGACGGGCGTGAACATCAGTTCAGAGGATAAAGTTCCTGGCTGCGGAGTTTCAAGGCCGGATCAGGCCCCCTCAGGGCTTTCCGGTTTTGGGACCGAACCCTTTGGAAAGATGCGCCAGGTGGCCGCCGACCGTTCGGTCGGGGCGCCCCGACAACCAAACTATAACCCCATCACCGGCCGGGGGGTCAACCGGCAGACGCCAACCTGGACCGGCCTGGGGCCGCCGGTGGGCAAAGGCCCGATGAGCCGGCCCCGGGCCCTAAGAAGCATCCCTTTCATGGCCGGTCTTCTCAGCATAGCGAAAACGGCCCGTGCGGGCATCCCGGGGCGCCGGCGGGATCAGGTTCGGCCGAGGGGACGCTCCTCCCCCCGGAGGAGGCGGCCGATATTCTCCCGGTGGCGCCAGACGATGACCCCCGCCCCACCCAGCACCATCACCAGATAGTGGGGGTGATGGCCGCCCAAGAAGGTGCTTATGACGAACAGCCCGACGGCGACCCCAAGGCCGGCCAGGGACCCCGCCGACGGGTACCGGGTCAGGCCCACGACTGCCAGCCAGGTCAGGACGCCGGCCAGGGCGAAAAGGGGGGCGACGGCGGCCAGGGCGCCCACCCCCGTGGCCACCCCCCGCCCGCCCCGGAACCCGAGGTAGACCGGCCAGCAGTGGCCGCAGACGGCCCCCAGCCCGACCAGGGCTTCCGACAGGGGCAGGCCACTAATCTGTCTGGCGAGCAAAACAGGAAGCAACCCTTTAAGAAAGTCGGCGATAAAAACGGCCGCCCCGGCCCAGGGCCCGGCCACCCGGATGACGTTGGCGGTGCCGATGTTGCCGCTGCCGTACCGGCGGATATCCACCCCCTTTACGGCCCGGACCAGCAGCAGGCCGGCGGGAATGCCCCCGACCAGGTAGCCCAGCAAAACCAGCGCCGGGTCCAGGGGACTCATCAGCCCCACCCCCATCCCTCAAGCGGGGTCAACCAATTTTACGCCGAAAACCCCCGTCAGCGCTCGACCCAAGGCTCCCGGGGCCCCACGTCCCGGTCCCAGAGGAGCCGGTTAAGAAAGACCCGGCGGCGGGCCCTCGGGTCGGCCGGCAGGCCCGTCCGGTTGGCCTCCAGCCGCTTAAGAACCGTCAGGGCCAGACAGGCCCAGGCCGTCAGGACCAGCTCCCGGGGCTGGCCGAGGGCGAGGAGGACTAAAGGCCAGGTGGCCAGGGCGGCCAGGGTTCCGGCCGCCGTCTGGAAAAGCACCCCCAGCCGCCCCAGGACCAGGCCGGCTAGGAGCCAGAGCGCCCCAGGGGGAAAGAGGACCAGCCAGAGGCCCAGAAAACCGGTCACCCCCCGCCCGCCCCGGAAGCCGAGCCAGACCGGCCAGCAGTGGCCCACCACCGCCGTAAGGCCCGAGGCCGCCGCCACCCCCCGCCCCAGCTCCAAGCCCAACCAGACAGGCAGGGCAACTTTTAAGATGTCGACGGCGGCCACCGGCCAGAAAAGCCAGCGGCCCACGTGGTAGTAAACCCCGGTGGCGCTTACCGTCCGGCTCCCGACGAAGCGGAGGTCCTTTTTACCGAAGGCCCTGGCCACCAGGTGGGCGGTGGGGAATGAGCCGGCCAGGTAGGCCAGGAGAAAAAGGCCGGCCGCTTTCAAAGGGTTGACGGCCCCGAGAGTCGGCTCAAACAAGGCCCGCAAACCTGAGAATAATCCGGGCGGTGTGCTTGGTGCCCAGGATGAAGTCCTCCAGCCGGATGTGCTCGTTCGGGGCGTGAACTTGGCTGCCGGGATAGCCGACGCCGGAGTTGCTTACCGGAACCCCCAGGTATTTAACGAAGGGGTAAAGGGGTCCCGAGCCCCCGGTCATGGGGGCCACCACCGGCTCTTTGCCGTAGACCTCCCGGGCGGCCCGGATGGTGAGCCGGACAAAGGGGTCTTCGGGGTCGACCCGGGCCGGATGCTCGGCCGAAAGAAGTTCGGCCTCGACGTCCGCAAAGCCCTGGGCCTTAAGGTGGGCCTTTAGCTTTTCG
>DAOTYJ010000034.1:0-6362 GCA_034434875.1 Dehalococcoidia bacterium
TTGGGCTTTACCTCCAGAATGTTCCCCAGTTCTGGATTGCACAGCTGGCGGCCTGGAAGCTCGGGGCAATTGTGGTCCCCCTCAATCCCATGCTCAAGGCCGAAGAGCTGCGGTTCCACCTGCAGGATTCGGGGACGGCGGTCCTGGTCGCCCTGGAGTCCCTCTACGAGGGGGTGGCCGCCCCGGTGGTGAGGGAGCTGGGCCTTAAGGGGGTGGTGACCACGTCGGAGCTGGACTTTCTCGGCAATGGGCCTCGGCCGGCCGTTCTGGCCGGGTCCACCCGCCTCAGGCCCCGGGATACTTTGGACCTTCTGGAGCTCTGCGACGGGCACGCCGGCGCCCCCGACCCCGCCGTGCCCGTCGGGCCCGAGGATGTGGCCTATCTGACGTACACCTCGGGGACCACCGGGCTACCCAAGGGGGCGATAAACACCCACCTTAACGTGGCTTTTAACGCCGAGGTCTACCGGGTCTGGATGCGGCTACGGCCGGAGGATGTGGTGGTTGGGGCGGCCCCGGTCTTTCACATCACCGGGATGGTGGGCCACCTGGCCGTGGCGGCCCTGACGGGAATGCCGGTGATCCTGGCCTACCGGTTCGACGCCGGAGAAATCCTCCGCCTCATCGAAAAGGGGCGGGGATCCTTTCTGGTGGCAGCGGTAACTGCCTACATCGCCCTGATGAACCACCCGGACCTGGGCCGCCGGGACCTTTCTTCCTTGAAAAAGGCCTACAGCGGGGGCGCACCGGTCCCCCCGGCCGTTGTGGAGCAGTTCCGCCGCCTCACCGGGATTTACATCCACCACATCTACGGGCTTACCGAGACCACCTCCCCCTCCCACGCCGTTCCCCTGGGCATCGGGGCGCCCGTTCTGCCCGAGTACGGCGCCCTGTCGGTGGGGGTCCCGGTACCCAACACCGGCTGCCGGGTGGTGGATTTGGAGACCGGGGCTGATGTCCCTCCCGGTCGAGTGGGGGAGGTGGTCATCCGGGGGCCGATGGTGGTTCCTGGCTACTGGCAGAAGCCGGCGGAGACGGCCCGGGCCCTCCGGGACGGCTGGCTTTACACCGGCGACGTGGGCCTGATGGACGAGGCCGGTTGGTTTTACATCATCGACCGGGTGAAGGATGTGATCATCGCCTCGGGCTATAAAGTATGGCCCCGGGAGGTCGAGGACGTGCTTTACCGCCACGAGGCCGTCCGGGAGGCGGCTGTGGTCGGGGTCCCGGACCCTTACCGGGGGGAGACGGTAAAGGCCTTCGTTTCCCTTAAGCCGGGCTACGAGGGTAAAGTTACCCCCGAGGAGCTCATCGAGTTCTGTCGAGCCCGCCTGGCGGCCTACAAGTACCCCCGAATCGTGGAGATCGTAGACGAGGTTCCCAAGACGCCCACGGGCAAGTTTTTGCGCCGCCTTCTCCGAGGCCGGGAGTAGCGTCCGTAAACCGGTTAGGGGACTAACCGGGCGGAACCCACGCAGGTAATAGGGCCGTCTCGCGGTGGCGGCTCACGTCGGCACCCGCGCGGACGGACCCAATCGCCACCCGCCGCAAGTTTGCGGACCTGTACGGCGGGCAGGGTGGAGCTCACTCCATCCCGACGACGTTCTGAGGTCTTCCCGCCAAAAAGCCTTTTATGTTATCCACTGTAGTACGTAGAATCCGCTCAAGAGCCTCTTGGCTGTAGAAACCAATATGTGGCGTGACCACTACGTTTTCCCGCCGAAGCAAAAGGTGAGCCCGAAGTATCGGTTTCAGCTTCTCCTCGGCTTCAGGCATATGAAGTAAAGCCCACTCTTCCTGGATTAATTCTTCGCCTTGATCAAATGATATGTGGCAGACGTCAACGGGACATGTAATGTAACGATATCTGATTTCCTAAGTAGGTCTTCCAGACTGACGTAACGAAATCCTGGGATCTCAGCGACCAGGGCCTGTGGGCGGATATCGTGGGCAAGTACCTCCATATCAAATCCTTTGGCAATACGAATAACCCGAAGGCCGATACGGCCGGCACCCACTACACCAAGCGTTCTGCCCTTAAGATCGAATCCGCGAAGACCTTCAAGGGAGAAGTCTCCGCGAATAGTTCTAAGATAAACTTTTTGAAGGTTTCTGGATAGTGGAAGAATCAACGGGAAAGTATGTTCCACTACGGTATTCTCGCCGTAGCCCGGAATATTGCATACCAGTACCCCACGTTGCAAACAAGCCTGGAGGTCGATATGATCATAACCTGTAGAGCGAGTTACTATCAGCTTTAAGTGCGGCATGCGTTCTAACGTCTCGGCAGTAATATGTGATCGAATAAATACGGAAAATATTTCCGCCCTACTGATTTCCACAGTACTATTTGGGCCGAGAGGCTCTTTGAAAAAATGTACATCTAAACCGCAATCAACAAGCTCTCGAGCGAGATATTCAGCTTCGTCCGGTCGCACTTCGAAGAAAAGGGCGGTTGGCATACAGGCTTGGCGTTCAGGTTCTTAGCGAATTTGTGAAGCCTCGGCCAGTGTCTCTTCGGGCATGGTGCTGTCGCTGATTTTATAGAGCCCAAAGGGCACCGGTTCACCCACAGCCCAGCCCCCGTGCTGGAGGCGCTCGCCCGCCTGGCGGGCCCGTTCAACCACCGCCCGGCCGAGGGGAAGCTGGGTCGACTCCCACTGTTGCAGGGCCTTTACCACGTCGTAGCCGCAGGCCTTGAGGGCCAGCGCCAGCCGGTAAGCATCTTCGGCCGCCTTGGCCGTCCCGGCCGCCGCGTGGGGCCGGGCCCGGAAGGCGGCATCCCCCAGCAGGCACGCCCGGCCGAAGGCCATCCGGGGAACCTCCACGTCGAAGATGACCTCGATAAAGGGCTCTCGGGTAAGGCCGATGATCTCGGCGAAGGGGGCTGGAAGCTGGTCTTCGGCGTCGGCGTGGAGCCTTCGAATGTGCCTTTCGGCCACAAACCCGGCCGGGACCGAGGTGGTGAACCGCTGGCCGTTCCGGCCGATGAGTAGGTCGGCCAGCCCCTCCGGGGGCACATTGCGATACCAGAGCCAGTTGGTGAGCCGCCGGCCGGGCTCCACGGCCCCGTCTTTGCTGGGGATGGGGTAGGCCAGGGTGTGGCCCTCCGGCAAAATATAGTAAGTTATCGCCTCGTGGAAGAGGCCGAAGGTCTCGGGCCGCAAGGCCTCCTCGCTTACGGTGCCCCTCCAGGCGATGTAGCCGGCATACTGGGGCCGGCATTCGGGCAGAAGGAGGCGGCGGCCCACCGAATTGACCCCGTCGGCGAAGACCGCCAGGTCGCCCCGCTCCACCCGGCCGGTGGCGAACCGGACCGTGACTCCCGCCTCGTCCTGCTCGAACCCAATGCACTCCTGGCCTAGGTGATAGCGGTCCCGCCCGAAGCAGGCGAGAAGCCCCCGGTAAAGGACGTTGTAGGCAGAGGACCACCAGGAGGCCGGGGTTGTCGAAACGACCCGGCCCGCCCGGTCCAGGTACTGCAAGCGGCGGATGGGGGCGCTGGTTTTTCTGATGTCGAGAATCTTCTTGACTAGAAAGTACCGGACGGTGGCCGGGTTGAGCATGATGCCGGCCCCCCGGTCCTCCAGCAGGGCCGGGGAGCGCTCGAAGACGTCGACGTCGCAGCCCACCTCCCGCAGCCACACCCCGGCGCTGAGGCCGCCCAGGGAGCCGCCCACCACGATTACCCGCAGGGGTCTTGCCGGGGTTTCCAAAGGACCAACCTTTAAAGGGCTACCGTGCACCACTCCCGGCCGAAGTCGCCCAGGCCCTCGCAGCCGGTGGGGGTTACCACCACGGTGTCTTCCAGCTTGACGTGGCCCACCTCGGGGTGGCGGTACTCGGCCTCGATGGAGATAACCATGCCCGGCTCCAGCTGCCCGTCCGCCTCGGCGTTAAAGACGGGCAGCTCGTTGCTCACCAGGCCGAGGCCGTGGGCGATGAAGTTGCCCAGCTCCCCCCAGCGGTTGGCCCGGATGGCCTCCCAGCCGAGCCGGTGGACCTCCCGGCAGGCGACGCCGGGGCCGATGGCATCCCGGACCCGCCGCTGGACCTGCAGGCACCCCTCGAAAAGCTCCAAAGCCAGGACCGGTGGCTCCCCCATGGAAGCCATCCGGGAGAGGTCCGAAAGGTAGCCTTCTAGCTCCGCCACGGTGTCCACGTTGATAATGCGGCCCGGGTCCCAGGTTCGGTCAGAGGGAAAGCGGTTGTAACTGGGGCCGATCCCGGCAAAGGTGAAGATGCGGTGGATGCCCCGGTTCGTCATCTCCAGCTCCAGCCGGACTTCGACCTGCCGGGAGGTTTCCCCGGGCCTGGCGGCCTTCAGGGTGGCGTGGATGGCCTCGGCCGCCCGTTCGTGGACCTGCCTGAGTAGGTCCACCTCGCGGGCGGTTTTGACGGCCCGGAGCCTGGCCAGGAGGTCGGTGGCGTCGGCGAAGGCCGCCTCGGGAAGTTCCCGCCGGAGCACGTCAAAGGCCTCGACCGGAAGGAAGGGGCGCTCGATGCCGATTCTGGCCCCGGCCAGGCCCAATTTCCGGACGACGCCGGCCGCCGCCTCGGCCACCACCCCGGCCACCCGGCCCCGCAGCTCGTGGACCCAGTGACGATTCTCCACCCACATGGGCCCGAAAACTTCCAGGGCCTGTACTTCGTCCACATCGGGCACGGAAACCCCCACGTAGAAGGCCTGGTCGGGCCGGCCCCGGGGGATTCCCACCACCGGCATGTACTGGGAAAGACCGATGGCCTCCAGCCGCTTGAAGGTAGGTAGAAAATAGCCCCCGGTCAGGTACCGGACGTTGTGGCGGCTGGTGGCCAGAACCAGGTCCAGACCGGCCTCGGCCATCAGCCGGTCGAGCTTCTCCAGGTCGAAGGGCGCCATCGGGCTCGCCTCCTTTCAGGCTACGGCAGGTAAAACGCTGCGGGCAAAGCTGCCGAGCATCCGCACCATATGCTCCACGTCGGCGCAAGCGTAAAGGTCGAAGGTTACGTATTCGGCCCCGAGGTCCCGGACGAAGCGGAGGTCGGCGGCCACCTGGTCCGGGGCCCCCTCGAAGAGGGCCCGGTCGGGTCCCGCCGGCCGGTCGGTCAGGTTGAGCAGGTTCCGGGGGCAAAAGGCCGGCGACGTCCGGCCGAGCCTTTCGGCTTCGGCCCGCACCATCTCAAGGCCCTGCTTCATCTGCTCGCGGTTAAGGCCCAGCGGGTGCCAGGCATCCCCGGAGGTGACCACCCGCCGAATGGAGGCCTTTGTAACATTAAAGGGCGAGCAGGCCACCCACACGGGCGGGTGGGGCTGCTGGACAGGCCGCGGGGCAAAGCCGACCTTCTCGAAGGCAAAGTACCGGCCGGCAAAATCCACGGATTCGGCCGCCCAAACGGCCTTTATGATGGCCAGGTACTCGTCGCTTATCCGGCCACGTTCTTTGAAGGGGATGTTTAAAACCTTAAACTCGGCCTCATCCCAGCCGACCCCCACACCGAAAATTAGCCGGCCGCCCGACACCTGGTCGACCGTGGCCGCCGCTTTGGCCACCGCCAGCGGATTACGGTAAGCAAGGACGACCACACTCGTTCCCAGCCGGATGCTGGAAGTTTTTCCGGCCAGGTAGGCGAGCAGAGCCAGCGGGTCCGGCCAGGATGGGCCGTAGTGCTCCACGGTGGCAGGCATGGCCACCACGTGGTCGGGGATGAAGACCCCGTCAAAGCCAAGCTCCTCCGCCCGGCAGGTAAGCATCTCGGCATCCCGAACAGACAGCCGCCAGATGGGCAGGATGATGCCGAACTTCACCTTGCACCTCCTGGTCAAAGGTCACGGCCGGCGGGACCGGGCTTCGTCGACCCAGCGCAGAATCTTCTCCGGGGTTATGGGAACCTCATTCACCCGGACCCCGAGGGGCGCCAGGGCGTCCTCGATGGCGGCGGCCACCACCGCCGGGGTCATCATCCGGCCCCCTTCCCCGCCCCCCTTGATCCCGTGGGGGGTGAAGGGCGAGGGGGTCTCGTGGTGGCCGACCTCCACCTTGGGTACCTCCATCGAGGTGGGTATCAGGTAGTCCATGTAACTGCCGGTGAGGAGCTGTCCATCCGGCCCGTAAACATACTGTTCGTAGAGGGCCGTTCCCAGCCCCTGGGCCACCCCGCCGATGACCTGGCCCGCCAGGGATCGGGGGTTGACCAGGGTACCGGCGTCGTGGACGGCCACGTATTTTAAAAACCTGTGCTGGCCGGTTTCGATGTCCACCTCCACCGCGGCGATGTGGCAGGCGTGGCCGACGAAGGGGTAGAAAACCCCCAGGTTTTTGCGGTCAGGGGAAGGCTTCGTCGTGTAGGGGTGGTCGAAGACGAAGTCGGCCTCGAGGCCG
>DAOTYJ010000035.1:0-2184 GCA_034434875.1 Dehalococcoidia bacterium
CAGCCGGGTCCAGGTGAACTGGTCGGCCTCGGGCCAGCAGGCGGCCGGACAGTAATAATGGCGGGCATCCCCGACCAGAAGCACCCGGCTGCCCGGGGGCAGCGAACCTATAAAGGTCAAGGCCCGAAACCCGGCAAGCATTCGGGTCAGGTATTGCTCTTTAGACTCGTAGCCGAAAACCACACCCCACTGTCGGACCGGCACGGTCAGGGTTAAATAAGTCAGGGCGATAACTAACAGCAAACTTAAAGTAACCCCCACGGCCACCCCCTGGGCCAACCGCCGGGTCCGGGGTAGTGTTGCCCCCCCGAGGCCGACCACCAGGAGCACCATAACCACAACGAGGCCTGAAATCAGAAACCGGATCTGCTGGGAGGTTAAAAACCAGAACCCCACCCGCAACGCCGCAAAGGCCAGAAGCTCCAGGCCCGGCCGACGGAGCAAGAACGCCCCAAAGGGGGCCAGGGAGACCAGAGCCAGGGGCGGAAGCCCAAAACCAAACCGGTCCGGCTCGGTCAGGAGGGCACCGGGGAGACTAACGAGGCCTAAAAGGTCTTTAGACACCCCGTAGCCGTCCCGAACGTAGGCGGCCAGCAGGTCCGTTCGGAGGGACCCCTCCCGATCCGTCGGTCCACCGGCGTAGGGGAAGAGGGGATGGCCGAACCAGAGCCAGTTCTTCCCATACCACGGTCCGACAAGGCTCAGACCCAGCAAGCCGGCTACCACCAGCTCCAACGGCCGAACCGGAAATCCGGCCGAACGGGCCAGCCAGCGACATCTAACCAGGTAGCCAGCCAACACCACCCCCAGGGCCGTCGCGCCCCCGGCGGCGGTGGCCTTGGTTGCTAGCCCCAGGCCGAGGCAGAGGGTTACCAGCCGAAGGTTAAGCCGCTCTCCGCCCCGAATATGGGCGACAACCCCTTCCAGGGCCAGCAGTTCGAAGCAGGCGACCGGCAGGTCGGTGGCAGCATGGATGGCGAGGAAAGGTAGCTGGTTCATCGTGAGCACGGCGGCTGGTGTCACCCAGGCCAGGGCAGTTACGTACCGCCGGGCCAGGCCGTACGCATTTGCCAGGAGAAGCGCCCCGAAAGTCCAGTGGACCAGGCGGGGCACCGTATCGTTCCCGAGGGCCAGCGGGAAAGCATAAAGCAGATCCAGGGCGAAGGCGTAATTCGCGTTCCAGTTGTTCGCCTCCGGGTAAATGCGGCCGGCCGCAAGAAAAAGGCGAGGAGCCTCCAAATGATACCAAAGGTCGTCGTAGCCGGTGGGCGGGGTGAGGCCCAAGAGAACGGTGGCCAGTCCCAGGCCGACGTAAAGCGTCCCGAGAAAACAGCTCAGGGGCGACCGGCGAAGCTGACGGACCTGGGCAGTAAGCCCGAGAATGTCCCGAATGCCCAGCCTGCTGGCGGGCGCAACCGCAAGGGCTACTATCGCCAGACACCCAATTACCCAGCCAGGCCGAAGAAGTCCCAGCAATCCAAGCCCCAGCGGGATAAACCCGAGGAGGCCCAGGCCGATGGGGACCCCGAACCTGAGGCGGTCGGCCGGGTGTTCGGCCTTGAAACCGACCAGCCGCAGGGCGGCGTACCCGACCCCGGCCCCGACCGTAAGCAGGTATGCCCAGAAGGCGAGGGCGAAGGCCCCGTCGGCCAGGGCCCGGGGGCCGGTGTCGGTCAGGGCCCGCTCGGGCAGGACGAACCGCCAGGCGGCAAAACCGGCGGGAAGGAGGCCGAGCAAGACGGCCCCGAAGGGCGGGCGAACGGCCAGGCGGACCCGGGGAAGCGGGCGGGGGGCGGTTCCGTCGGCTCGGCCCATTCCGCCCGGAATTATACCCAACGGCCGGGGGCGAAAGGGACCGAAGTACTTGTAAAAAAGCCCCGAAGCCGCGGCGGCTTCGGGGCGGGTCGCACCCCAACAACTGAACAGGAGGCAAGTTCGCAAGAGCCAAAGGAAGAGAATGGCGGGGCCAAGCCCTCGGCCATTAGTACCGGTCAGCTCAACCCCTTGCGGGGCTTACACCTCCGGCCTATCAAGCAGGTAGTCTCCCTGCGGCCTTACCCGGTTAACCCGGTGGGAGGCCTCATCTTGGGGAGGGCTTCGCGCTTAGATGCTTTCAGCGCTTATCCCGTCCGGACATGGCTACCCGGCGCTGCCCCTGGCGGGACAACCGGTACACCAGAGGTC
>DAOTYJ010000036.1:0-11842 GCA_034434875.1 Dehalococcoidia bacterium
ACGCAGGCGGCGTGTCGGCTCCCGATGGGGGTCATCTGCACAATCTCCCCCTCGATAAGCTCAACCCGGTCATCCTCGCCCAGGATGCCGGCCTTCGCCATCCGGTGGTACTCGTCCACGGTAAACCTGCGTCTTATTAAAGCCCGGGCCTCCATCTTTGCCCCCTAGCCGGCAACCGGCCCCACCCCCAGGCCCGGCTCCACCATCCGGGCCGGGTCCAGAATCCGGCTAAGCTCCTCCTCCGAAAGGCCGGTCCGCTCCCGGGCCACCTCCCGGATGGTCCGGCCCGTTCGGGCCGCCTCTTTGGCGATGGCCGCGGCCGCGTCGTAGCCGATGACCGGGGCGAGGGCGGTGGCCAGCATCAGACCCTTCTCCACCAGCTCCGGCCCCCGCTCGGTGGCCTTGAGGCCCACCACGCACTTTTCGGTGAAGTTTCTGGTGGCGTTGGCCAGCAGGCTTATAGACCGGAGCAAGTTATAGCCGATGAGGGGCATCATCGTATTAAGCTCAAAAAATCCCCCCTGGCCCCCCAACATCACGGCGGTGTCGTTGCCGATGACCTGGGCGCAGACCTGAATAAGGGACTCGGGGATGACGGGGTTTACCTTGCCGGGCATAATGCTACTGCCGGGCTGAACCTCGGGCAGTGAGAGCTCCCCCAACCCGGCCCGGGGTCCCGAACCCATCCAGCGGATATCGTTGGCGATTTTAAGCAGGCTTACGGCGATGGTCCGGAGCACCCCGCTGGCCTCCACCGCCCCGTCCATGGCCGCCTGGGCCTGGAAATGGTTATCCGTTTCCCGAAGGTTAAGGCCGGTCCAGGCCGAGAGGCGGGCGATGGCCCGCCGGGCGAACTCCGGGTGGGTGTTTACGCCGGTTCCCACGGCCGTTCCGCCGAGGGCCAGCTCCGAAAGCTCCTCCTCGGCGTGGCGGAGGCGGCGCAGCCCCCGTTCCACCTGGCCGGCGTAACCCAAAAACTCCTGCCCGAGGCGGATGGGGGTGGCGTCCATCAGGTGGGTTCGGCCGGTCTTGATTATCGGCCAGAACTCCTCGGCCTTGGCCCGCAGGGCCTTTTCAAGGCCCGTAAGGGCCGGGACCAGCTCCTCTTTGATGGCCAGGAGGGCCGAGAGGTGAATGGCGGTGGGGATAACGTCGTTGGACGACTGGCCCAGGTTGACGTGGTCGTTGGGGTGGACCAGCCGCGCCCCCCGCCGGCCGCCCAGGATTTCGCCGGCCCGGTTGGCGATCACCTCGTTGGCGTTCATGTTGGTCGACGTGCCCGAACCGGTCTGGAAAACGTCCACGGGGAAGTGGTCGTCCCAGCGGCCGTCGGCCACCTCCTGGGCGGCCTGGGCGATGGCATCGGCAAGCTTGGGGTCTAAAAGCCCCAGCTCTTTGTTGGTCTCGGCCGCGGCCCGCTTGATGAGGCCCAGGGCCTGAATGAACCGCCGGGGAAACCTGAGGCCCGAAATCGGGAAGTTGAGCACGGCCCGCTGGGTCGAAGCCCCCCAGAGGGCATCTTCGGGCACCTCCATCTCGCCCATGGAATCCCGCTCGACCCGGAATCGCTTCTGCTCCACCGTCATGGGGGTTCACCTCCCGGGCAACCTTAAAGACTTCTCTTAATTTTAGACCAAGCGGCCCCAACTTTACGGCCAGGGCCGGGGCACCGGACTCCCCAGCCGCCGGGAAAGCTCAGCCGCATGCTGATCCAGCCAGGCAAGGCAGGTCGGGCAGAGCCGCCGAACCCGCTCCCGGCTGTCGTCGGGCCGGCCGAGGCGGACGGCCAGGGCGACCAGCTTAAGGGCCTGCGACCGCTGGATAAAGCGGGCCGTCTCCGGGTCCAGCCGGCCGGCCGCCGCCCCGTCCACCGCCTCCTTAAGGGCGGCCTCGGCCTGTCCCAGCTCGGCCCGGAGCCGGTCGGGAAAATTCGGGGTGCAGTCCTTAAACCGGCCCGGGTCCGGCCGGCAGAGAATGAGGGGCAAGAAGGGGGAGGCGGCGAAGGGCAGGTCGTCAAAGTAGGCCAGCCGGTCGTCGCCGCCCACCAGCTCGGCCCGGCCGTCGCCGTCGAGGTCGGCCGCCTGGGCAATGCCCCCATTGCCCAGGTCGAAGCCATCCACTTGCCGGATGCCGTCGGCCCGGCTTTCGAAGACCAGGTAAACGAAACAGCAGTGGGCGCCGCCAGTGTAGCCCTGAACGACGGCCTCGGGCCGGCCGTCGCCGTCGGTGTCGGCGGTGAAGGCCAGGCGCCAGGGCGGGCTTTTAATGGCCGGCAGGGGAAGCCGGTGGCGGCCGTCGGCGACGGCAAACCCGGCCGGGCCCGGGTCCCGGACAACGGCCCAGGCGGGCGGGGGCAGGGGGGTCGGGCCGGGGCCGGACGTTGGGGGCGGCCCGCCCGACGTCCCGGGCCCGCAGGCCGCCAGTGCCAGGGTTAAAGCCAGCAGCCATCTTCTCACGGCAGGTCCTCCGCCCCGCCGGGATTGGGCCGAAAGGCGGCCCGGTCAGGGGGGCGGTAGCAGGTTCCAGTTTACCAGAAACCAGACGAACCCAAGCCCCCCGAGGGCAACGGCCGTGTAGTATAGCCGGCCCCAGAACCTGCCCCACCCCCGCACCCAGGCCAGGACGCCAAGGACCCCGACGGCCACCGCCAGCAAACCGCTAAAGACCGAAAGCCTGAGGATAACGAGCAGGCCCGCCGGTATGCCGTAGGCAAACTCGTAGCGGTCCACCGCAAAAAGGCCCACGGCCACCCCTCCCAGCAGGCCGAGGTTGACGCCCCCGAGGAGAAAGGCCGCCAGCCCGGCTCTGCCGGCAAGGAGACCAAAAGCCCGGGCGAGACAGGCCGACCCGAAGAGCACCGTAAAGGCCCCGGCCAGCAGCTGCCCGAACCCGGAGGTCTCAAACCAGGGGACTTTCTCCAGGGCCAGGGGGGTAGGGTAAAGGCGGTCGCCGCCCAGAAAAAGGTGGGTTACCCGGCCGGCCTTATCCTCCCGGAAGGCGACGTAACCTTCCCCGCCCACCATCCTGAAAAGCAGCCGGTCCACCGGCACAAACTCGGCCGGCTCCGGGCCAAACCCGTAAAGGCGCAGCCGGCCGCCGTCGGCCGTCACCCGAAACTGCTCCACCAGGGTTGCCAGCTTGTCGACACTTCCCAGGCCGTACCGGATGGTCCGGTAGCTGCCGGCAAAGCGGCCCAGGTCTTCGGCCGCGGGGCCGGCCGCCGGTGCCGGAGTATCGGGCGCCGGGTAGTAGCGGTCCAGGAAGCGGCCGACCAGTTCCCGATTGAGGCGGTGGTTGTGGCCGTCGTTGGCCACGAACAGCCCCAGCCCCTCCTCGGGGATGAGCAGGACTAGGCCGGCGAATCCCCGCCAGTCGCCCTCGTGGATGAGGGCCCGGCGGCCGTTGGCGAAGTATTCGAAAAACCCCAAGGTGACCCCGGGCAGCCCGGGGTGGTGGCTGAACTGCCGCCGGAACATCTGCCGGACCGATTCCCCGCTCAGAACCCCGGCCCGGCCGCCTTCGAGGAGCCCGGCCAGCAGTCGGCCCAGGTCGGCGGCCGTGGTCATTAAGTTGGCGGCCGGCCCCACGTTAAAGTAATCGGCCGGCACCCGCCAAGGGGCTCCGCCCCCCACCTCATAGCCGGCCGCCAGGTCGGGCATCAGGTCGGGCCGAGGGCCGAAGCTGCTCCGGGCCATCCCCAGGGGCCGGAAGATGTTGGCCGCCGCGTAATCGGCGAAAGGCAGGCCGCTAACCTCCTCGACCACCAGGGCGGCCAGGGCCAGCCCATCGTTGGAGTAGCGGATGAGCTCGCCGGGCGGCCGAACCCTGGCCGGCAGGCGGGCTTTTAAATAGGCCCTGAGGGGCATAAGCGCGGCTTCGTCCCGGGCGGCCATGCCGATGAGGCCCTCGTCGAGGCCGGAGGTGTGGGTGAGCAGGCCGGCCAGGGTGACCGGCCGGGGGTAGGTGGGCGGGACCCGCAGCTCCCGAAGGTAAAGGTTGACGTCGGCGTCCAGGTCCACCCGGCCCCGCTCGGCCAGCTGCAGGACGGCGGCCGCCACGACGGGCTTAGAGAGGGACGCCACCCGCAGCACCGTCCGCTCGGGGTCCATAGGCCGGCGGGCTTCCAGGTCGGCGTAGCCGTAGCCCCGGGCAACCAGGAGCTGTCCCCCTTCAACCAGGACGAAGGCCGCCCCCGGCGTCCGGGAGCTTGCCAGGCGGTCGGCAAAGAAGGCGTCGGCAAAGGCGGCCGCGTCGGCGGGGTCCACGGCCCCACCCGAGGCCCGGGCCGCCCCGGGAAAGCCGGCCGCGGCCAGAAGGCAAACGGCCAGGAGCGCCGCCCTGAGACCCATGGGACCCATTCCCCCGGCCGATTTTAACCGCCCCGGGGCCAAAAGCGCCGTTAGGGCTCGCGGCAAAGGGTCCCTTGCCGGGGGCGTACGGCCGTGCGTCCGGGCAACCAAACTACGAAAGTTCGCCTGTCCGGCGACCCGGTGGATGTTATAATCCCCCGTGGGCAATCCTTAAACCGAAAGGAGGTGAGAGCAGGCCGATGGGTTCCGTCCTTAAGTGGCGGCGCCGAAAGATGAACCGCCACCAGTACAAGAAGCGTCTCCGGAAGAACCGCTACAAGAAGAAGAACAAGTAACCGGTCCCCGCCAGTCCCAGCCGCGGCCTGACCCGGCAGGGTCAACGCCGGGCGGGCCTTACCTGCCGCCAAGGGGCCCCTAATAAACCCGGGGAGGTGGAATGATGCTCAGGCGGGTCGGTTTCCTGGCCCTCTTAAGCCTTTTGGCCCTCCTGCCGGCGGCCGTCGGGCCGGTTTCGGCCGGGCCGGTAGTTTTTAAAAACTTACGGTGGTCTCCGGGCCCACCCCCTTCAGCCCCGGCTGTGAAGGGGCGCCCCAGACGGGCACCCTCTACCCCAACGCCGAGGTCGAGCCCTGGGTGGCCGTAAATCCCGGGAACCCGCGGCATATCGTCGGCGTCTGGCAGCAGGACCGCTACTCCAACGGCGGTTCCAGGGGCCTGCTGGCGGCCGTAAGCTTTAACGGCGGCAGCTCCTGGCAGATAAGCATGGCCCCCTTCAGCCGCTGCTCCGGGGCAATCCCCAGAACGGGGGCGACTACGAGCGGGCCTCCGACCCCTGGGTAACCTTTGCCCCCCAACGGCGACGTCTATCAAATCGCCATCGCCTTTAACGACTCAAACCCCATCAACGCCGTCCTGGTAAGCAAATCCACCGACGGGGGGAAGACCTGGGGCAGCCCGGTCACCCTCATCCGGGACACCGCCCCGACGGTCTTTAACGACAAAGAGTCGATAACCGCCGACCCCAACGACGCCCGTTTCGTCTACGCCGTCTGGGACCGGCTCGTTTTCCCTTCTGAAGAGGCCCGGGGCCGGGCCCCCGAGCGGGCCATCGGCTTCCGGGGACCAACCTGGTTTGCCCGAACCACCGACGGCGGCCGGACCTGGGAGCCCCCTCGCATTATCTTCGACCCGGGCGAGGTCAGCCAGACCATCTCCAACCGGGTCGTCGTCCGGCCCCAGGCCAAGGGCGGCGAGCTCATCAACCTTTTTGACCTGATTTACAACGCCAAAAACGCCCGGGGAGTTCGGGGGTTTAACATCGCCGTCATCCGCTCGACTGACAAAGGCGAAACCTGGTCCGGGCCGATAATCATCAGCAAACAGGTTCTGTTTGATGTGGTGCGGGACCCCGACACCGGCACCCCGGTCCGCACCGGCGACATCGTGCCCGACATTGCCGTCGACCCGAACAGCGGCAACCTTTACGTGGTGTGGCAGGACCAGCGGTTCAGCCCGGCCGGGGCCCACCACATCGCCTTTTCCAGGTCCGCCGACGGCGGCCTCACCTGGACGCCGCCGGTCCGGGTCGACAAGGCGCCCCTCAACGTCCACGCCTTTACGGCCTCGGTCCACGTGGCCGCCGACGGCACCGTGGGCGTAACCTACTACGATTTCCGGAGGCACACTCCGGCCGGCTCCATCCTCGAGACCGACTACTGGTTCGTCCACTGCCACCCGGCCGCCGCCGACTGCACAAACCCGGCGAACTGGGCCGAAACCCACATCGCCGGGCCCTTTGCCATGCGGGGCGCGCCCTTTGCCGGGGGCTATTTCGTGGGCGACTACGCGGGCCTGGCCAGCGCCGGGAGCCTCTTTCTGCCGTTCTTTGTCCAGGTAAACACCGGCAATCCTTCAAACCGGACCGACGTTTTCGCCGCCGACTGACCTTGCCGGGCGGGCTATAATTATAGACCGCCGATGGGTCTGCTTTTCGCCCTGGCAACGGCCGTCCTCTGGGGTTCGGTGGCCGTAATCGCCGCCCGGGGAATGGACCGGGTAAGCCCGTCGGTGGCCAGCTTCGTCTCGAACCTGGCGGCCCTGGTGGTTTTCCTGCCGGTGGTGGCCGCCGGGGAGCTTAAGGGGCTGGCCTCCGACTGGCGGCCCTGGGTATACTTCGGGGCCGCCGGCATCTTCAGCTACGTGTTGGGCCGGACCCTCTATTACCTGGCCATGGCCGAGATCGGCCCGAGCCGGGCCACGGCCGTAAGCGGCGTCTCCATCCTCGTCGCCCCCCTCCTGGCGGTGGTCCTGCTGGGGGAGCCGCTGCGCCCGGCCATCGTCGTCGGGGTGGGGCTGGTGGCCCTCGGCGTCTACCTGGTCGGCAGGTCCCTATGAGGGGGCTGGTCATCGGCCTGGTCGGGGCCCTGGTCTGGGGCCTTACGCCCACGGTGGTAAAGTTCGGGCTGGCCACCGGCGTCTCGCCCCTGGCCGGCACTTTCATCTCGATGGCGGTGGCCGTGCCGGCCCTGGGCCTGGTGCTGGCCGCCCTCGGCCGGCTGCGGGACGTCGGTAAGCTCGATTTAAAAACCCTCTTTCTGGTCTCCCTCGCCGGGGTCGGGGCGATTCTGGGGGTGGTCTGCTATTACCAGGCCCTGAGCCTGGAGCCGGTGGCCCGGGTGGTGGCCGTGGCCAACACCGCCCCCTTCTTCACGATGCTGGCGGCCCGGCTTTTCGACCCGAAGGAGCGAGTCAACCGGGCGGCGGCGGTGGGCACCGTCTTTATCTTCTTAGGCGTCACCCTGGCCGTCCTTGGTTGAAGGCCGACGGCCGGCCGACCAGAGCAACGCCTCCCCTTCGGGGGGGCGCTTTTCCAGCTCCAGGATTTTAAGTCTAAAAAGGGCCTCCTCGAGGAGCCGCCGGTTGGCGGCGATCAGGTCGGCCGCCAGGCCCACCAGGCCCACCTGAAAGGCGATGACCAGAAGGACCCCCGAGAGGACCAGCGACTGGATGTGGCCGCCGCCCTGGCCCACCGCGAAGAAATAGAGGAACCGGCCGATGCCCGCCAGGCCGGCGGCGGCCAGGACGGCCGCGGCCGCCCCGAAGACCTTGAGGGGCTCGTGCATGGCGTAGACCCGGATAAGGGTAAGGCCCGACTGGACAAGGTAGTCGGCCAGACCCCGCATCAGCCGGGAGGGGCGGGTCGGGGGGTTGGTCAGGATGGGCACCGATTCCACCGCCAGCCGGTGGTGGCCGGCCTGAATCAGCGTCTCCAGGGTGTAGCTGTAGCGGGAGACCACCTGAAGCCGTAAGGCCGCCTCCCGGGAATAGGCCCGGAACCCGCTGGGGGCATCCCTTACCGGCAGGCGGCTCAGGGAGCTCACCACCCGGCTCCCCAGCCGCTGGAGGAGCCGGCGCAGGCCCCGGAAGTTGGGGTTGGTCCCGACCTGGCGGTCGCCGATGACGATGTCGGCCCGGCGCTTGAGGATCGGCTCGATGAGCCGGGGGATTTCGGCCTGGGGATACTGGTTGTCGGCGTCGGTGTTCACGATGATGTCGGCCCCCAGCCGGAGGGCGAAGTCGATGCCGGTCTGGAAGGCGGCCGCCAGGCCCCGGTTCACCGGGTGGCGGAGGACGTAATCGGCCCCGGCCGCGGCCGCCACCGCCGCCGTCTCGTCGGTGGAGCCGTCGTCGACCACCAGCACCAGCACCTCGTCGACCCCGGGAATACGGCGCGGGATGGTGCGGATAACCTCGGGGAGGGTCTTGGCCTCGTTGTAGGCCGGAACCTGGACGACAAGCCGCATAAAGCCGCCCGTCTGAGATTATAGCCCCGCCCGCCTTCTCACCACCGCCGGATGGCTGTATAATATACCGACAACCGAATATCGGCAAGGGCGGGCCTACGGACCCGCCCTTGCAGGCCCCAGCGGGAGCCCGGGGGAGCCGGGCTGAGAGGGCAACCGGGACCGAACAGACCCGGTCCGCCGTTGCCGACCGTCCGAACCTGATCTGGGTAATGCCAGCGGAGGGAGTGGGCCTCTTCCGGCTCACACCTTTGCCGCCACCTGGTCAGGCGGCGTTTTGCTTTAAGCTCCCCTTCTCCCGCCCGGGCCCCGTCGGTTAAATCCCCCGGCAGGAGGTTTACGGTCATGGCGGTGGTTGCCGAGCAGGCCCGGGAATTCGGAATCCAGCCCATTCCCGAACGCTTCCGGGTTCTCCGGTTCGTGGACAATTTCGTCTTATGGTTCGACCTGGGGATAAGCTTCCTGGTCATGGTCGTGGGGATGTTTTTAGTCCCCGGCCTCAGCCTGCCCCAGGCCCTTCTGGCCATCCTGGTGGGGGCCGTCATCGGCAACCTCCTGCTGGGGGTGGCGGCCACCATCGGGGCGGCCACCGGGATCCCCACCATGGTGCTGATGCGCCCCCTGCTGGGCCTGCGGGGCTCGTATCTGCCGACGGTTCTTAACGTCCTTCAGCTCATCGGCTGGGCGACCTTTGAGGTCGTCGTCATGGCCCAGGCGGCCAATGCCCTAAGCCTTCGGCTTTTCGGCTTTGACAATTACCTGCTGTGGGTCGTCTTCTTCGCCATTTTGACGACCCTCATGGCCATCGGCGGCCCCATCGTGGTCGTCAAACAGTATATGGAGAAGTTCGCCTTCTGGGCCGTCATCCTCACCACCATCTGGCTTACGGCCGCGGTCCTCCTGAATTACGACGTCCGGGAGTGGTGGAACCGGCCGGGGACGGGCGAAATGAGCTTCTGGCTGGCCGTGGACCTGGTGGTGGCCATGCCCATCTCCTGGTTCCCCCTGGTGGCCGATTACAGCCGGTTTGCCCGGAGCCCCCGGGAGGCCGGCTGGGGCACGGGCCTCGGGTATTTCATTCCCCACGCCTGGTTCTACGCCCTGGGCGCCCTCCTTACCCTGGCCGCCGGGGTTGCGGTGGACCCCAACGCCCCCATCGCCCCCCTGATTTCGGCCATTGCCGGGCTGACGGCCGGGTGGGTGGCCTTGCTGGTGCTGCTGGTGGACGAGACCGACGAGGGCTTCGCCAACATCTACTCGACGGCCGTCTCCCTCCAGAACCTCTTCCCCCAGGTGGGCCAGCGGACCTTTTCGCTGGCCGTCGGCCTGGTCGTCCTCATCCTGGGGGCGACCATCCCCCTGGTCCAGTATGAGAGCTTCTTACTGCTCATCGGCTCCTTCTTCGTGCCCCTGCTCGGGGCCCTGCTGGCCGACTACTTCGTCCTGCGCCGGGGCCGCTACCAGGTCGAGGAGGTCTACCGGGTGGACGGCCGCTACTGGTACCGGGGCGGCTTCAACTGGGTGGCCGTGGCCGTCTGGGCCGGCGGGGTGGCCGTCTACCTGACCATCTCGGGTCTGCCGACCCTCGGCCTGCCGGGCCTTGCCCCCTGGCTCGGGGCGACCCTGCCCAGCCTGGCCGTCTCCTTCGGCCTTTACCTTCTCATTGGCCGGCTGGCCGTCAAATCCTGACCACCGAATCGGCCAGTTCGGCCACGAGCCGGTCCACCGGCGGGTAAGGGTACGTGTAGCCCGAGACCACGTCGACGACGGTGGGGACTTCCCGGCTGGCCTCAAGGGCCTTCCCGATGACGGCCGGCAGGTCGGCCGGGTCCTCCACCCGGAATCCGGCCGCCCCGAAGGCCTCGGCGTAGCGGGCAAAATCGGGGGTGTAAAGTTCCGAGGCGTAGGCCCGCTCGAAGCGGTCCCGCTGCATCTTGTAAATCATCCCGTACTGGGAGTCGTTCATGATGAG
This sequence comes from Dehalococcoidia bacterium, assembly GCA_034434875.1. Lineage (GTDB taxonomy): Bacteria > Chloroflexota > Dehalococcoidia > JAUQQI01 > JAUQQI01 > JAUQQI01. The sequence goes on from DAOTYJ010000036.1 coordinate 10,086, forward strand.
CATCAGGATATTGGCCCCCTCCTGAAGGGCGGTGGCGAAGTCGTTGTCGGACATCAGAAAACAGCCGTCCCCGGTGATGCCCACCACCTGCCGGTTCGGGTAAACCAGTTTGGCCGCGATGGCCCCCGGCAGGGCAAAACCCATCTCGGCCCAGCGGCCCACCGTCTGAAGGCTGTCGGGCCGGCGGATGCGGGCCAGCTGGTTGCCCCAGACGCTGTGGACGCCGACGTCGGTGACCACCAGGGCGTCCTCGTCCAGCCGGTCGAAGAGCTCCTTAACAGCCAGGCCGAAATGGATGGGCCGGGCCTGGCGGTAGTTTTCCAGCTCGGCCCCCAGGCCCGCCCGCAGCACCTGCCGGTAGCGGCCGATGAGGCCGGCCAACTGCGGGTCCGGGTCCCGCTTAAAGTCGGCCAGCTCCTTTAAAAGGGCCTGCAGGAAGAGGCGGTTGTCGCAGACCTGGGCGGCCGCGGCCCGCTTCGGCAGGTTGGGCCCATCGTCGAAACCGACGAAAACGTAGTCGTTGGGGGCGGCCTCGACGATGACCTCGGCCTGCTGGGTGCCCACCCGCAGGCCCACGGCCAGAACGGCATCGGCTTGGCGGAAGACGGCGGCCGGGAAGGGGTCCCGGCCGAAGGCGCCCAAGACCAGCACCCCGACGTAGAGGGGGTGGTCGTCGGTCAGGGCCCCATAGCCGTCGGCCGTAACCACCACCGGCGCCCCGACGCGGCCGGCCAGCTGCCCCACCTCGGCCTGGGCCCGGCTCCGGACCACCCCGACCCCACAGCAGATGACCGGCCGCCGGGCCCGGCGCAGAATCTCGGCGGCCGTCCGGACGACCTGGGGGTCGGGCCGCCGGCGCCTGACGGGGGCCGGCCGGTACTCGGGAAACTCGGCCGGGTCGGCCTGAAGAATATCCCAGGGAATCTCCAGGTGGGTGGGGCCCGTCCGGCCCGAGCGGGCAACGGCGAAGGCCCGGCGGAGGGCCTCCGGAAGCTCCTCAAGGCGCTTCACCCGGTAGGACCACTTGGTGATGGGCCGGAACATTTTGGCCGTAAAATCCGGGTCGTCAACGGCGTGGAGGGCCTCTTTGTAATCGTTGATAAGGGGCGAGCCCGTAATGCTCACCAGGGGCGTGGCCGTCGTATAGGCCTGGGCCACGGCCGACATGGAGTTAATGGCCCCCGGTCCCGCCGTGGCCAGGTAAACCCCCGGCCGGCCGGTGAGGCGGCCGTACATCTCGGCCATCCAGGCGGCGTTGTTTTCGTGCCTGCAGGTAACGTGCCGGATGCGGTCCCGAAAGTCGGCTAGGCCGTCGTAAATGTCCAGAATGTGGGAGCCCGGGATGCCGAAAACCAGGTCGACCCCCTCGGCGACGAGGGCCTCGGCAACGAGCTGGCCGGGACGCCTCGGCCGGTAAGCCACACCCGTGTGGACCCGCGGGCGAAGTTGGGCCATCCTGAGCAACCTCCTTGCGAAATTACCACCGGATATTAGCCCAAACCCACCGCCTTGGTCAAAGAATTGCATTGAATGAAAATATAAACCGTTGGAAAAGGGGCGGCCGGGGGACGCATAATTCAATAAACCCAACGGTGTGGAGGCCTTCCATGGGCGACCTCTGGGAAAAAGTTTCGGACCATATCGACCGGAACATCGATAAGGCGCTGGCCGAGCTTACGGAGCTCTGCGCCCAGCCTTCGGTGGCGGCCCAGGGCCTGGGCATGGCCGAATGCGCCGAGCTGGTAAGAAGCCTCCTT
>DAOTYJ010000037.1:0-3535 GCA_034434875.1 Dehalococcoidia bacterium
GGGTCTGTCCCAGAGATGGTGGGGCGAGCATGTAGAAAAGGGGCAGGCGCTCCCCTTATGCTTGTTTTAGACCAAAAACAACCCTTCCGGGGAGGCGCCTGCCCATGAAAGTTTTGACGATCCGACCGCGTCGCCGAAGGCGACCGACCAAGCCCGAGGGCCGGCCTGAGAAGTGCCCCCACTGCCGCTCAATTTACCTGCACCGGCACGGCTACTCAACCAAGCAGCCGCCTTCAGCGGCGCCGGCGAAGCCGGCTGACCATGAGGTCAAGCAGGTGGTCACCGTCCGTTACAAGTGCGCCCGGTGCAGCCGGACCTTCAGGCATTATCCGAGCGGTGTAACCCGAGCCGACCAGAGCCAGCGGCGGCCGCGAAGCGGCGCCGCCGTTGCCTGGGCGAAGGCCCTTCGGGCCTGTACCAGGTCAGCGGGCTTTGCCCGCGCCGCCGAAGGCGGCTGGCTCTTTGAAAAGTTTGGGGCCGGAATTGGCAAATCAACGGCCTTGAGGGATGTCCGGACCGTCTCGGAGCAGCAGCGCAAGGTCAGGGTCCTTGGGCTGGATGGAACCCTGGTCAAAATCAGGGGGCAGGAGCACGGGATTATTATTGCCTTGGACCTGGGAACCGGCCAGCCGGTGGGAATTGCCAGGATACCCGAGCATGACGTTAAAGCTCTACTCAACTGGCTTGAGCCCCTGGTGAAGGCCTGTGGGGTTGAGGTCATCGTGCGGCGAAGCCGTGGTGGCTTCGCCGCCTTCCCACGTACAACCTGGTTGCTCAGGCAGCGGCCTCTGGCCGCGCAGGCGCACTGCCGGTTTCACCTCAAACGGCGGTTAGGGAGGCTCATCAAGACTTTTGAAGCCGAGCTTGGTGAGCAGGTAAAACCCATTCTTGATGAAGTGAGACGAATAATCGATGAGCTTCCCCAGGATGGGGGAAAGAGGCGAAGCGCTGCGCGCTTGGCTTGGAAATCAAGGCCAGGTTTGACCCCACCAAGAAGGTCCAGGAGCCACTTTACAGGCTAAAGCAGTTTATCTTGAGGTTATCCCAGCAGTGGGCTAAGTACCGGCTCTGGTTAGTTGAACCCGGGGTTCCCTCGACCAACAACCGGACCGCGCAGGCCATCGGCAAGCTCAAGATGAGGGCCCGTACGGTCCGCGGTTTTAAGACCTTTGGTGGGGTCGAATCGGCGCTGTTCCTGACCTGCGCCAGGCTCGGCTGACGGCCTTGAAAGCCCGGGTTCAACAGGGACCACCCAGGACCTTAAATTCCTCCCACCGCCTTTGGGACAGACGGCACCTGCGCAATATTAACCCAGATATTAACAGCTGCCAGTCACCCATCAGCCAGCCGCACTCCCCGCACGTACACAAAGTCGCCCGGGCGAACCTGGCCTGGACCGGCAGGTCTGCCCTTCCAGATTCGGGCCTGCCCGACGATAACTTTCTCGGCCACGCCATCGGGTCGCCGGATAACAACGCTTTCGGCCTCGACGTTCGAAACCAGGCCGCCGATGAAGACCGCCCCGGGCGCCGGAGCTGCCGCCACCCGGTCAAGCTTGGGAGCGGCCAGAATCCCGGCGGCAGTTCCGGCCGCGGCGGCCAGACCCCTTATGAGCTCCCTCCGGCTGACCCACCACAGTTTCATCGTTGGCTCCTCTAAAAGTGTGTTTCAACCGTCACCGAGGTCCGCTCCACCTCCAGGGGTGCCAGCTCGCTGAAAGCCGCCGGCGTAAGGTCGATGAGCGGGTGGGGCCAGGCCAAACAGTCGCCCGCAATGAGGCCGCACAAAGCGTTCTGATCGGGCCCACAATCCACCAGGGCGATATCGAAGGCCGTGGTCCCATAGCAGTGGGCACGGACGTTGATAAGCTGCCCGCACCAACCCTGAATCTGGCCCACGCACTGCCAGGTGTAATTGCAGCCGGTGTTGCCCAGGTTGGGCCAAGCGCAGGCCCGGGCAAAATTGTCACATGTCTGGCAGGCACCGGAACCCGCCGGGAAATCGCACCAGCCGGGATAGAGATTGGGTCCGCAGCAGAACCAGCTTGCATTCCCATCGTAAAAGGCCATGGTCTCCTCCCATTGCTGGCTTTCGCGGCTATTTTAAGCGGGGCGCCGGTTACCGCGGGTTACGCGGTGTTACGGTTTTGTCACAGGCCGTTGCAGTTTCGTAACGTCGGCGACGGGCAGCCGCACAGTAACCAGCGTCCCAACCCTCGGCCGGCTCCGGATTTCAATCTCACCCCCGTGCCGCAACACCACCTGCCGGGCTATTGCAAGCCCAAGGCCACTTCCCGGAAACCCCTGGGCGTTCCGGCCCCGGTACAGCTCCTCGAAAATGTGGGGCAGGTCCTCTTCGGCAATTCCAGGACCCTGGTCGGCAACCTCAACCACTACCCAGCGCCCGTCCTCCCTTAGCCGCACTTCCACCGGCCCGCCCCCCAAACTTAAGGGCATTATCTACCAAGTTGAAAAACGCCAGAAACAAAAGGTCCCGGTCCCCAACGACCGGCCCGGGGGCCCACGGCAGGGCCGAGACCGAAAGGGTCGGCACACGGCCCCACACCTGTCCCGCCTCGGCCACTACCTCCCCAAGCAGTCCGGCCACATCCACCTGTTCCCCCTCAAGCTCAGCGAGCCGCCGAAGCTCCGAGGCCAGCCGGCCGAGCCGGCTGGCCTGCTCGGCAATGACCCCTAACCCGGCGGCCTGAGGGGAAACTCCGGCCCCGAGGTTAGCCACCGCCGCCAGGATGACCCCAAGGGGGTTTTTCAGTTCGTGCTCCAGCGCCCGCAGAAAACGACGCCGGCGCAGCTCTTCCCCGGCCCGGGCTTCCCGCTGGGCGGCCTTCAGCCGGCCCGGGTGCCAGCGGTAAAGGCCCAGCAGGCCCCAGGCCACAAAACTTAAGGCAACGCCTGCCCGGAAGACCAGCCCGGCGAGGTCGGCCCGGACCTCGACAAATAGCCAGGGGTCGGGCATGATCCCCCCTCGAACAAAAGCCCCAGGCCCACGCCGGCGACCGCCGGCAAGGAGGCCGCAACCGCGCCCCAGGGTCTCACGGGTAACCTTCAACCCGGCCCAGGAACCGATAGCCCCGGCCGACCACCGTCTCGATGAACCGGGGCTCGGCCGGGTCATCCTTAAGGGCGGCCCTCAGCTCGGCAACCCGGGTATCCACCGCCCGGGTCCCGGCGGCCCCGGCCCAGCCCCAGACCTCATCCAGGAGCCGGTCCCGGCTGATGATTTCACCGGGGTGAAGCATCAGGTACTCGAGCACCCCCAGCGCCCGGGGGCTTAAAACCAGCTCCCGGCCCTGATAAAAAGCCCGCCGGCCCTGGCGGTCAAGGATAAGCGCCCCGCAGGCGAGCTACGGGGCGGCCAAAAGGCCCGGCCCGCAGCTCGCCCGGCGCAGGACGGCCCGGATGCGGGCGAGTAACTCGGCCGGGTCAAAGGGCTTGTTGACGTAGTCGTCGGCTCCCTCTTCCAGACTTATGGCCCGCTCGGCGGGGCTCCCCACCCGGGTGAGCAGGATGACGGG
>DAOTYJ010000038.1:0-10202 GCA_034434875.1 Dehalococcoidia bacterium
TTTTAAGGGAGGCCGGGGCGGACCTGGTGGCCGTGGCCGCCCTTTTGGGCCACGAGAGCCTTTCCACCACGGCCCGGTACACGAAGCCCTCGGCCGAGGATTTGGAGGCGGCCTTGGAAAGGCTTTAAACGGCAGGATGGCTGGCGGTATAATCCTTTTTAGAAAAAATGTCTGGCGAGGGGGAAGAGTTGGCCCGGGCGGTCCTCAGCCGCCTGGAGGCCCTCGGCTTTGAGGTCGGCCCCCAGGGGCTTCGCTTCCCGGCCGAGTCCAAGGATGACCTCCGCCGCCTCTATCTTCCCCTGAGGCTTTCAAAGCTCAGGGCGGCCGCCCCCTGGCTGCGCCGGGTGGAGGGCCGGCTCTTAAGTTTTTTGCCGCCGGGGAGGAGGTGGATCCCGACCGCATAAGCCCCCGTTTAGTCCCCGTAGAGGGCTCCCTTTACGAGGACCTTTTCCGCTACGCCGTTTTTTTCTGGAGCGTCCCCGTTTCCCCGGGCTACGGCCGCAGGCTGAGGTTTTTGGTCTTCGACCGACAGAACGGCAAGCTGATGGGCCTTATCGGCCTTAAGGACCCGGTCTACAACCTGCGCCCCCGGGACCTCTGGGTCGGCTGGGACCTTTCGGCCAAGAACTCAAGGCTTTACCACGTCATGGAAGCATATATCCTCGGGGCCGTCCCGCCGTACAACCGGCTTCTTGGCGGAAAACTTGTGGCCCTGCTGGCCCTCTCCGATGAGGTGCGGTCGGAGTTTGCCGGCCGCTACCGCGGCCGGCCGTCATCTCGGGGGCCGTGCGGGAGCCGCACCTGGTGCTCATTACGGCGGCCTCGGCCCTGGGCCGCTCCTCCCTCTACAACCGCCTCAAAATCCGCGGCCGGCCCGCCTACCTGGAAATCGGCTACACCGACGGCTGGGGCCACTTCCACCTGGACGGGGAACTCTACGCCCGGATGAAGGCCTTCCTTGCGGCCGAGGAAGACCCGGTGCTTTCCACCTACCGGTTCGGTCGGGGGCCCAGCTACAAGCTGCGGGTGGTCCGCCGCTGCCTGGAGCGGCTGGGCCTTCCCGACGAGCTGCTGCGCCACGGCATCCGGCGCCAGCTCTTTGCGGCGCCCCTGGCTGAAAATGCCCGGGAGTTCCTGCGGGGGGAGGCGCCGAAGCCGCAGTACTTCGGCCTCGGGGCCGGGGAACTCTTTAGATACTTTCGGGAGCGCTGGCTTCTGCCCAGGGCCGCCCGCGACCAGAGCTTTAAAGAGCTGCGGCCCGAAGACTTCAGGATTACCCGGATGCTGGAGGTGGATGGTGAGGCTTACACCCTGGCAGGCATATGAGGAAGTTAAGGAGGCGGTGGTCGGCTACCTGGAAGGCCGCTACCGGGTGGTCCACCCGCTGGTTTTTGGGGAGCGGGCCGAGCTCCTGCGCCGGCCCGGGGTGGTCGCCGGGAGCCCCTTCGTTGAGGCCACCCCGGCCTTCCCCACCGGGGCCATGCTGGCCGACCTGGAAAAGGAGTGTCCCGCCGCCGCGCCCCCCGGCATCACCGAGCTGGTAAGCCACGGCATTCCCCTGGACCGGTTCCCCCTCTACCTTCACCAGGAGCAGGCGCTTAAGGCGGCGGTGGGGGGGCGGCCGAACCTGCTCATCGCCACCGGCACCGGTTCCGGCAAGACCGAGGCCTTCCTGCTGCCGATCCTGGCGGACATCCTCCGGGAGGCCCCCTCCTGGCCGGCGCCCGCCGATCCCGAAGAGCCGGCCGGATTCGACCCCGGGGTGGGCTACCGCCCCCGGCGCCGCCACGAGCGCAGGCCCGCCGCGGTAAGGGCGCTCATTCTCTACCCCATGAATGCCCTGGTCAATGACCAGCTGGCCCGGCTCCGGCGGATCCTTGTCCGCAACGGCTCCCCCGACTGGCAGCGGGCCCGCTTTCGGGGAAACCTCATCTACTTTGCCATGTACACCAGCCTACTCAAGCCCACCGGCCGGCCCGACCTGAACCGCTGGCAAAAATTCAACGTCTACCTGGACCGGGTCCGTGATGAGTGGGAGGCCCTTCCGGAGCATCTGAGGGCCAGCGGGATGTGGCCGGCGCCCGAGGGGCCGGAGCTCCTCTGCCGCTGGGATATTCAGGACGCCCCGCCCGACATCCTCATCACCAACTACTCGATGCTGGAGCACATGCTTTTGCGGCCCCTGGAGGCCCCCATCTTCGAGGCCACCCGCCGCTGGCTTGCGGAGACGGACGGCGCCCGGTTCACCCTGGTGGTGGACGAGGTCCACACCTACACCGGGGCCCGGGGCACCGAGACGGCCTACCTCATCCGCCGGCTCAAGGAGCGCCTCGGGCTGGAGCGGGGCGACCCCCGCTTCCGGGCCGTGGCCTCCTCGGCCTCGGTCGACCCGGCGGACCGGGAAAGACTTCAGGAGTTTGCCGCCGGCCTCTTCGACGAGCCCCCGACCGCTTCACCCTCATCGAGGTCCCCCAGCCCGCGGCGGGGCCGCCCCCGCCGCCTGAGCCGGCCCGCCTGGAGGCCTTCAGAAGCTTTCACAAAAACTTCGAGCCCGCCGACCCCGTCCCGGCCATCCGGGGGCTGACTGGGGCGCTGGGCCGTCCGGACGCGGCCGACGCCCCGGACCCCCACGTGGCCCTCTACCAGCTTCTCAAAGACGACCCGACCGTGGCCTGGGTTCGGGACCGGACGGCCCGGCGGGCAACGGAGCTGGGGGCCCTTTCGGAGGAGCTGTGGGCCGGGGTGGGAACGGAGGAGGCCCGCCGGGAGGCCACCGCCGGGGTGCTGGCGGCCGGGGCCTTCGCCCGGCCGACGCCCCTGCCCGATGTGCCGCCCCTGTTTTCGGTCCGGCTCCACGGCTTCTTCCGGGGGGTTCCGGGGGTCTGGGCCTGCCTGAACCCCGACTGTTCGGCCGTTCCCGAGAGGTTCCGGGGAAGCCGGCCGGTAGGCCGGCTTTACGCCGACCCCAGGCTCTTCTGCGAGTGCGGGGCGCGGGTACTGGAGCTTTTCTCCTGCCGGCACTGCGGCCTGCTCTTCCTGGGCGGCTACGAGGACCAGCAGGGCGTCCTCTGGCCGTGGCCCCCGGATGAGGGGGAACGGGACCCCTACGACCTTTCGGGATGCCGGGTTTTCTGTGTTGAGGACCCGGCGCCGGACGAGGCCGAAAAGACCCGGCGGGCCCTGCGCTCGGTCTGGACCACCCGCCTGGCTGAAGGCGGGGAGCCCGGCGTCCGGACCGTCTGGGAGGTGGAGGGGGAGCAGGGGCCGTTCCCCGACCGGTGTCCCCGCTGCCTGAATTTCCGGCAGCCCGGGCCTTTCGGCCCCAACACCCGGGAGGTCATCGAGCCCTTAAGGACCCGGGGCCCCCGGGCTTTCCTGACGCTGCTGGAGTCTGCCTTCAGGGTCCAGCCCAAACTCGACGCAGAAAAGCCACCCAATTATGGCCGGACGGCCCTGGCCTTCTCCGACTCCCGCAACGACGCCGCCCGCCTGGCCGGGGACATCAACCGGGGCCACGCGGCCGACACCTTTCGCCAGCTCCTCTACCGGGTCCTTATCGCTTGCCCCGACTGCCTGGGCGAGGACCCGGGGTGCGGAAGCTGCGGCGGCCGCGGCCTCAACCAGTCCCCCGGGGAGCTCGGCTACAGCGAACTCAAGGCGCGGGTGATAAGGCTTGCGCTGAAGCGTCAGATCGACCTCTCCTTCGGGCGCGCAGCGGGCCTCCTTTCGAGGCTGGAGGATGGGGATCCCCAGGCCCAGGACGAGGTTAGCCGGTATCTCAACGCCCACCTGGACCAGGAGCTGGGCAGCGAGGCCTTTGGGCTGGAAGGGATGGGTCTGGGGCTTTTCAGGCCCGCCCTGCCCGAAAAGCTGGAGCCGTTTTGTCCCCTATCCCCGGAGGAGACCCGGGTTTTCACCGGGGTGGTGATCCGGCTACTGGCCCTCGACGGCGGCCTTCTGCCGGCCGAAGGCGGCTGGGAAGCCTCAGACCCGCTGCCCCATTACCGCCGCCGCCTCTTCCGGCGGGGAACGGTAAGAGGCGGCTCCGAGAACATCCCCCTCAACTTTGCGGCGGACCGGCGCCGGGCCGGGCGTTTCGTCCGGAGGGTGGCCCGGGCCCTGGTGGAGGCCGGGCGGCTGGAGCCCGGAAAGGAGGCGGGCTGGGTAGATGAGGCCGACGCAAAACTGTGGGAGTTTCTGCGCCGGAGCAAGGTGCTGGAGGAGGCGCTGCCGGGCCTGTATGGGATGCGGGTGAGCCTCTTTAAGCTTGTCCCGGCCGGCGATGAGCTCTACCGCTGCCCCCACTGCCGGCGGGTGATGGCGGAGACGGTGCTGGATGTCTGCGTCCGGTGCGGCCGTAAGGCCGAGGTGGTCCCCCGGGCGGCCCTGGACCCTGACTTTTACCGGCGGCTCCTAGAATACGCCCGGCCGGGCTCGGGCTGGGACGACCCGTACCCCCTCCGGGCCTTCGAGCACAGCGCCCAGCTCGCCCGGGAAGAGGCGCGCCGGGTGGAGCGCCGCTTCCAGGACCTCTTCCACCCCGAGGAGCGTCCGGCCGAGCACCGGGTGGATGTCCTCTCGGTGACCACCACCATGGAGCTGGGCATCGATATCGGCAGCCTGCTCTGCGTGGGGCTGCGCAACGTGGCCCCCACCGTCGCCGGCTACCAGCAGCGGGCCGGCCGGGCCGGCCGTCGGGGAAGCGCCCTGGCCACCGTCTTCACCTTCGCCAGGCCCCGCTCCCACGACCAGTACTTCTTCGACCGGCCCCAGGAGATAATCAGCGGCCGGCCCCGACCCCCAACCCTCTACCTGGGGAACCCGGTGATTGCCCGGCGGCACGTCAATGCCCTCGCCCTGGAAGCCTTCTTTGAGCAGAAGCTCAAGCCCGAGGGTAGCAACTGGGGCACGGTGGGATGGTTTCTGGCCCTCGAAGGGCCGGACCGGCTCCGCGGGTTTTTAGCGGAGCGCCGGTCCGACCTTCTGCGGCGGGCCGGAAGGCTGGTGGGCCCGGAGCTGGAAAGTCAGGTGGGCAGCTGGCTTGATAACCTGGCCGGGGAGGTGGAGAAGGTGGCCGCCTCCCGGCCGAAGGGAGCGGACCTGCTGGGGGAACTGGCGGAAGCCGGTCTTCTGCCGGCCTACGGCCTGCCCACCGACGTGGTGCGCCTCAACCTGGGCGTCCAGGACGGCGGGGAAAATGGGGAGGTCGCCTTTGAGGATGCGATGCAGCGGGACCTTAAGGTGGCCCTCTCGGAGTATGCCCCCGGGGCCGAAGTGGTCCGGAATATCTGGCGGGAGGGGGACCGGCCCAGAACATGCGTCTTTGAGAGTGTGGGCCTTTACGACCCGTACAGCCCCGAGCCCAGCTTCTCACCCGAGGGCCGCCTGGTGGAATGCCCGAACTGCCGGCGGGTGGAGCTTTTCGGCGTCGATGAGCCCCTGCCGGCGGAGTGTCCGGGCTGCGGCGGCGCCGAACTGGTAAGCCGTGACTACATCCGGCCGCCGGGGTTCACGGTGGACTGCGCCGTTCCCCTGGACCAGATTCGCGAGGACGCGGGGGAGGAATTAGAGCGGGCCGGGTCGGCCCCGCCGGCCCGGCTGGTCCTCGGGGAGACCGCCTTCTTGGCGGGAGAGTGCCTCGATTTTGGCGGGAGAACCCTATGGGTTAAGAAACCAGGTGGGCCGCCTTTTCACGTACAATCCCGGTCCATCGGGGGAGGGCTTCGACATCTGCCCCCGCTGCGGCCGGGCCCGGGCCGGAAAAGGCGACCACACCCACCCCGTAAAGAGGCGGGTGTGTCCTGGTGGGCCGGAGAACCGGGTGGTCCTGGGCTACGGCTTCCACTCGGAGGTCGTGCTTTTAGGGTTCGAGCTTCCCCCGGCGCTGGATGCGCCGTTTCTGGAGGACGCCGGCCGGGCCGTCTGGCACTCGGTTGCAGCCCTCATCTGGGCTGCCGCCTCCCGGCGGCTCCAGGTCGACCCCGGCGAACTCAAGTTCGGGGTGAGGGCGGTGCGCCGGCCGCTGCCCGGCCGGCTCCTGGGAGAGGTCTATCTTTACGACGACCTGCCCGGCGGGGCCGGATACGCCCGGGCCATCCGGGCCGAGATCTCAAGGATTCTTGAGGACCCCCGGGACCTGGGGCGGACCTGCCAGAACCCCGACTGTCAGCGGGCCTGCTACCACTGCCTGCTGGATTACACCAACCAGCGGCTGCACCGGCTGCTGGACCGGCGGCTGGGAGCGGACCTGCTGCGGTGGCTGCTGGAAGGGCGCCTTTTCCGACCCTCACCCTGGCGAATCGCTGGGAGGCCCTGAGGCGTCTTGAGCCCTACCTGGCGGCGGCGGGATTAAAGCTGGGGGAAGAGGCGGACCTGTGCGGCTTTAAGGCCGTACGGGTGGGAGGGGACGATGCGCCGGCGGCCCTGGTGGTGCTTCACCCCCTGGAAGCCCGACCTTCGGACAAGGTTGAAGATGAGGCGGCCGCCCGCCTGGGAGCCTCCCTTGTGACTGCCACCACCTTCGACCTGGAGGTCGACCCCTTCAGGGTTTTCCGGGCCGTGGAGGAGAAGCTGAGGCGGTGGTATTCCGGGGCGTAGTAAAGCCGGGGGATTACCCCCCGCCGAAGCGGCCGCAGCCCCCTTACGGGGCCATTGAGCTGGAGATAATGCGGGGCTGCACCCTCAGGGCCTGCTTTGCGGCCTCCAATTACCCCGGGCGGCGGGGCTTCGCCGGACTGGTCGGCCTGGCCTTCCACCAGACGCTCGAAACGGCCGGCCAGCTCATGGCCGGGAAGGGGTCCGCCGAGGAGTTCGCCCGGGCCCTGGGCGCCGCTTTTGACCGGACTTTAGAAAACCTTAAAGCCGCCCGGGGACCGAGGGACCCGGAGCCGACGCCCCAGGACGACGAGCGTGAGCGTGCAGGAAAGGCCCGTCGGGCCCTCATGCAGTGGGCCCACTGGGTGTGGGGGAAGACCCGGCCGGGCGGCCGGGCCCGGGTCGAGGTTGAGCTTACGTCCCGGGACGGCCGCTTTCGGGGCCGGGTTGACCTGGCGGAACGGAGCGAAACGGGCGGGGTTGTTCTCATCGATTACAAGGCGGCCCTGCGGGAGGAGCTGCCCGAGCGCTACGAGAACCAGCTCCGGTTCTACGCCTGGCTCTGGCACGAGGCTTGCAACGAATGGCCCGCTAAGGGGGTAATCGTCTACCCGCTTACGGGCAAAACCTATGAGGTGGCGCTGGGACCGGCGGAATGCGAGGCCCTTATGCGGGAGTATCGGGGGCTGGTGGACAGGGCGGGCCGCTACCCTGCCGAGGAGCTGGCCCGGCCTGGGGAAGTGTGTAAGGTGTGCGAGTACCGGCCCTGGTGCGAGCCGTTCTGGGCCTTAAGGAGAAAGTCGCCGCCCGCCGGGCCGGAGTTCGAGTTGGGAGCTGAGGGAACGGTCCTGTCGGAGGCAGCCGTACAGCTTGCAAACGGGGCCGTCATCAGGCTTCCGCCGGCCGTCGGCCGGGGTCTTCCGCCGGGGGAAAGGGTGCGCCTTCTGGGGTTCCGGTTGCGGGGCGTGGGAAGGGAGCGGCTGGCGGAGCCGGGGGCCGGGGCCGAAATCTTCATCGTCGAGGGCCGGCGGTAAGGGGACAGCAGTCCCAACCCGCCGGCGTGGGCGTGCGTACGCACGTCTACGGGCGTCGGGGGCCGGACGGCAGCAGCCCGGCTGGTCCGGCCACTGCGTCAGGGCCCGAGAAGGGTCCGCAGCTCCGCCTCGTCGGCGCCGCCGCGGTCCAGCCGGCGACCTCCGCCCGCCGCCTGTCAAACCTTTCGGTCGGTAAGGCCGGCATTCGCCCCGGTGCCGTCGCAACCCCGCTTCGCCGCCGGCCCGAGCCCGCGGGGAGGCGGCCCCTGCCGGCAAGCTGCACACGGGGGCGGCCAGGGACAGGCGGGCGAGGCCTGACCGGCCTACCGACCGATTCCCGTCGGCGTGAGTGTTCACACCAACCGTTCCCGTAGGCCGAGCGCGCCCGGTCACAGCCCGGCCGACCGGTACACGTCTTTGCGGTGGGCAATCGCTATCGCCTCATAGCGGTTGTCACCAACATGCCGCAAGACCACCCTGTAGTTCCCGGCCAGGCGATACCGATAATGGCCTTTCGCGACCATTCGCTTCAGGTTCCCGGGGCTCCAATCGCCCCCCTCCAGCCGGGCCTTGGCCTGCGCCCAGCTCTCCCTTACCTGGGCAGGAGGCCTCGCCAGCTCCTTCCGGAACCTGGGCGTTTCGATAATGGTCGCCCGCCGGTGAGGGACAAAGAACCTCAAGCCCAACCACACCGGGGGCCGCCGGGCGACGAGGTAAAGCGGCACGATACCGCCGCGCCCGAAGAATCGGTCGAAAGGCCCATCGACAGGCTCCCGGCCAACGCCGCCCCCGTGAATGATTGCGCCCAGCCTGGCCTTTCCTGCCCGGAAATCCCGGTCGGCCATGTAACGGGCCTAGTCCCGGTACCCCGGCGGCCCGCCGCTCATCTCCGCCTCGAGCTGGGGAAGCCACAGCTCTATCAGTGAAAGCACGTGAACCCACGACCAGCTCAGCCGGGATGCCGGCGTGGAAGCTCGAAACAGAAGCCCCGTCGCCCGGGAACCGGACACCGGCCGGCCGAGGGCCGACCGGGCGCGGCGCCAGGCATAGGCGTTGGCTAGGGCTTCCTCAAGCCGGCAGCCCTCCGAGCCCAGGTCCGGGTGTGCCTGTCGGTACGGCAGGTAGAAGGGGCGCAGGGCGCCCAGCTCTAACAGGGTCGCGGCCGCATCCACCCGGTAGTGGAAGAGCTCATGGTTAAGCACCGTCCAGAAGGTCAGGCGCAGGAGGTCCGCGTCCGAGAGGCTGCCCCGCAGGCTTCCGAAAACCCGGACGGCAAAGGATGCCAGCGCCTGGAGGTCGAAGTAGATGCCCCAATACTGCCGGTTCTGGTGGAATGACACGTACCAGGCGATGGCTTCGAATCCCCCCTGGGCAATCCGATCCGCAAGTCCCGGGTCGGGATCATCTGGAAGCCTGAAGTTGGCCGTGGGCTCAAAGGGTGGCTCAGGGATGCTGAGCCCAGAGTCGGCCGTCCCGACGCCGGCGATGAGTTCATCGCGGCGGCGCTCGTCGGCCAGCTGCCTGAGTTCGGGGTGAACCGGCGGCGGAACCGGGATCGGGTCGTCCCGGAAGGCATCGGGGATCAGCCCGGAAAGCAATTCGATTAAGTCGGCATCCATCTACGCACCTCCTCCGGTAGGCGACCGGGAAGGTCACCGCCCCGACAAACGGCCGGCCCAGGCCCCGGAGCCGCCGACGCCTGCCTTACCGGGTTCCGGAACGTGAAATCCCCATCCCGGCCGCAATTACCGCAAGTATACGGCAGCCGGCTAAACGGGTCAAGGTCGTGTGGGCTTGTCTTACAAACAAAATTGGATTAGAGGGGCCAGGTTCGGCTCGAATCGGTCGGGCTGGCAGCAGGGTCAGCAGGATGCACCGCCTCAAGCAGCACCCGCTTGAGGGCAAGGTTGGGCTTAAGTTCCCGGACCGGACCGTTGAGTCGAGTCTTTATCCCGCCAAATACGCCCTCACCTACGCCCCGAAACCGGGTTGTTGACATAAGCATGCTTATGTCAACAACGCTCAAAGAGCTTCTGACCAAGCTTTCTTAGTTCAGATTTGACCTCGCCGCCACCTTTTAACCGAATCTGGGGATGGTAGCCCCGCTCAAAGGCCTCCTTCCAGATTTCGACCGAGTCAAATCCGGCATCCGCCAGCAAAGGCCCCAGCTTCGTCCCCTGTCTTAACGCTCGCCTGCCTAAAACCATATCGGCGGTGGGGCATCGCCCCACCGCGCCGGCCCGGCCGCAACCCCGTCAATGACTAAAAGCTTTAGCCCGGTGTAGTATCGGACCAGGAGTCCAAGCCGGTTGTGACCCCGAACCCGCCGGACCTCAGCTCCCCGCTTGTAGTTGAGCTTCTGAGTCAGGCCCCGGTGGGCCACCCCCGTGGTGTCCATTGTTGACATAAGTGCTTGAGCACTTATGTCAACAATGGGACGGCATCACCCGGAAGCAGCCGCTCTAAGCGGTTTTTAAGTTCTGCTAAGAGCCCTTCGAGGTCTTCGGGTTTTAAGTTGCGGCTCATGTAACGCTGGACACGGGCTTTCCGGGTAAAGGTCCTTGAAGAGGGCTA
>DAOTYJ010000039.1:0-5013 GCA_034434875.1 Dehalococcoidia bacterium
GTTTGTGGGGTCCATGACGATAACGGGGCCGTCGGGTTCGCAGCTGGTGGCCATAGCCAACCAGATTACCCAGCCCCAGCAGCCCGGGGACACCTCCGCCGTCTACAACGCCTTTACCCAGTAGCCCTTTGGGGCCGTGCGCCTGGTCTTTGTCTGCCCCCCGCTGACGCTGGCGGGGGGCAACAAAGTTATCTGTGCCCTGGCCGCACGGCTCCAGAGGCGGGGCCTTAAAGTTACCCTCGTAGCCCCCCGGCTCAAGCCCCACCCGGTCCTGAGAATCGACCCGGCGACGGAGGTTAAGCTCGTCGGCCCGCCCGGTCCTTTTCGGGACCCGGTCAGTTTAATTCGGGCCGGATTGGCCCTGGGCCTGTCGATTCCGCCCGCCGACGTTATTGTCGCCACCCACACATCCACCCTCTGGAGCGCCTACTTTGGAGCCCGGAAACTTGGCCGGCCGCTGGTCTGGTTCTATCAGGATTACCCGGAGATGTTCTGGGGCCGGCCCCTCCTGGCCCTGACCCACCGTTTAGGTCCGCATCTGGCCGACCGGATAGCGACCGGCTCGCGGGCCGGGGCCGAATGGCTCTTTAAAAAGTTTCCGGGGAAAACCTTTTTCGTCGGGGAGGCCCTTTACGACACGGGGCACCTGTGGCCGGTTGCCCGGCCCCGCCCGGATTCGGGGCACTTTCGGGTGCTGGCCTTTGCCGACGAACGGCCCCGCAAGGGGTTTGGCGACCTCCTGGAGGCCCTCAGCCGGCTGCGCGGCCGGGCCCTGGTGAGGCCCGTCCTCTGGACGGTTACGTCCCGGCCCCGGGCGGTGGGCTTTTCCACCCCCGTTCCCACCCAGTTAATTTTCGGCCCCGACGATGCCCGGCTCGGGGATCTCTGCCGGGGTTGCGACCTATTTGTCTTTCCTTCTCGGGCCGAAGGGTTCGGCCTCCCACCCCTGGAGGCCATGGCGTGCGGAACGCCGGTGGTCGTCGCCGATTCCCGGGGCATTCGGGAATACGCCGTCGACGGGGTTAATGCCCTGGTCGTGCCGCCGGGGAGTATCCCGGCTCTGACGGAAGCGATTGCCCGCCTGGCCGGCGACCGGGAGCTTGCGGCCAAGCTGAGCCGGGCCGGACCCGAGACCGCGGCCCGGTTCGGCCCGGAGCCGGTGGTGGACCGATTCCTCGGAGTTGTCGGCGGCCTGACCTCAGCCAAGCAGGTTCTGAATCCAGCTTAACTGTCTCACTTGGCCGGCCGTATCGAACCCCCGGACCCGCCGCCATCCGGCCTCGGCCAGGTCGTCCCGAAGGGGCGGATGGTCGGCCAAAAACCTGATGGCTTCGGCCAGGGCCTCCGGCTCGCCCCTGGGCACAAACCAGACGTCCCGGCCGGGCGTAAACAGCTCCCGGTTGGCCTCGTTGTCGCCGACAATGGTGGCCCGGTGGCAGGCCAGGAACTGATAGGTCTTCCCGGTAATCACCCGGCCGGCCTTCGGGGTTGTGCCGAAGGGGCCGGCCAGGCAGATGTGGGCTTTAGAAATAAAGTCGGGTAGCCGGCCGTAAGGAATGTAGCCGACGAAGCGAACATTGGGCAACTTTCCCAAAGCCCTTAGATGGTGTCGGCCGGCCGGACCCCCGCCGATGAGAAAGTGGACCCGGGGGTCGGCAGTCAACAGCTTGGCGGCGGCCAGGATGGTTTCGACCCCGTGGAGCGGAAGAAACGACCCGTAAAAGAACACGCAGATCCCACTGCTCGGAGCCGGGGGTAAAGGCCCGAATACTTTTTCGTCGTAACCGAGCCGGTGGACGACCACCTTGTCCGGCCCGATGGGGAACTCCTCCGTCAAAAAGCGCCGCTGGGCCAGGGTGTCGACGACCACCACGTCGGCCTGGCGGAAGGCCGCGTGGTCAAGGAGGCGCGCCAGCACCCCGCCGGGCGAGTTTTTGCCGAGAGTTTGTCGGTCCAGGCAGAGGGTATCGAAGGCCGAGACGAAGGCATCTAGGATGACGGGGCGGCCGGGGTATAATCGTTTAACAAGCGGAACCAGTGGCTGGCCGAAAAAGCCCACCCAGATGAGGTCGGCCTTAGGCCGCCGGAGAATGAGCCGGGCGCTGACGGCGGTTAGGCGCAGCGGATATGACGGTAGCGCCGACGTGGCCTCGGTGAGCCGGCCCAGACCTGCCAGGGCCCGGCGGACCAGGAGGTTTCGGACGTAAGAAGGCTCCCGGGTTGCGGTGAAGAGCAGGTCCTTGGTTGACATCGGCCCCTCAGATCATAGCAGCGACCCGGCCGAGGTTCTGGTGGGGGTGGTGGTCGTCAACCACAACCTGCCGGCTGAGACCATCCGGTGCGTTGAGGCGGTGCTCGGGGGCACGGTCCGGCCCGTCTCGATTGCGGTGGTCGACAACGGGTCGTCCCCCGACGGCGTAAATGCCATCGCCAGGCTTGAGCCTGGGGTCGAGGTTCTGGCCCTCGGCCAGAACCTGGGATTTGCGGCGGCCTGCAACCGGGGCATCAGGCGGGTCCTGGAAAAAGGGGTGCGTTGGGTCTGGCTGGTCAACAATGACGCCGTCCCGGATAAAGGTTCGCTCGAAGCGCTCCTTCGGGTCGGGGATGACCTTCCCCGGGCGGGGATCCTTTCGCCGGTAATTCGCCGGCTCTCCGACGGTGGGGTGTGGCATCAGGGGGCGCGGGAGCCCGGCCCCTTTGGGCTCCTGCCGAAGGCATTGGGAACGGTCTCAGGGGAGGCCGTCCCGGTTGATTACGTGAGCGGCTGCGCGATGCTGGTCCGGGGGGAAGTCTTCGAAGCCATTGGTCCGTTCGACGAAGGCTTCTTTGCCTATTACGAGGAGCTGGATTTTTGCCGCCGGGCGCGCGCGGCCGGATTCGGCATTTTTGTTGTCCCGTCAGCCACGGTCTGGCATGAGGTAGGGGCCACGGGCCGCCTTATTCCTGCCCAGGTGGCCTTTCACCGGGCCCGGAGCCGAATCCGTTTTTACAGGCGCTACGGTCGGCCCCGCCTGCTCGTGTTGCCGGTCGTTATCGCTTCCACCCTGAGCTGGGCGGTGAAATGCTTGACCCGGGCGGACTTTGGCGGAGCCTCTGCCACCCTGCTGGGGGTTTGGGCGGGGTTGCGGGGAGATTTGCGGCCGGATTACGGGAAATGGCCGGGACCTGGGAAACGGTGAGCTGCCTGCTCTGCGGCCGGGATGATTCCACCCCGCTGGTGGAAGGTCCCGACCGGCTGCACCGCCTGCCCGGAACTTTTAAATTCGTTCGCTGCCGGCAGTGCGGCCTGGTTTACCAGAACCCACGGCTTACCCCGGCGACCCTGGCCGATTATTACCCCGACGACTACCCCCCTCACCGCACCGGCCGGAGGCCCACCCTATGGGACCGCCTTGACCTCAGTTTGGCGTATGCCAAGCGGGTTTATGCCATCGGAAGATTTAGGGGCGGGGGGCGATTGCTGGACGTCGGCTGCGGTGCCGGGGGCTTTCTTCAGGCAATGGCCGCGGCCGGTTGGGAGGTTTACGGCCTGGAGCCCTCGCCCCGGGCGGCTAAGGCGGCAGCCGAGGCCAGCGGCGCGCCCATTATTACGGCCCGGCTTGAGGACGCCGACCTTCCCAACGAGTTCTTCGACCTGGTTACCCTGTGGGATGTGGTGGAGCACCTGCACGACCCTAGGGCGGGCCTCAAAAAGGCCTGGGGCGCCCTTAGAGCCGGCGGTCTCCTCGTGGCCAGCACGCCCGATTTGGACTCACCCGACCGGAAAATATTTCGTAAATACTGGTTTGGGTACGACCTGCCCCGTCACCTGTATATTTTTAACCGCAAAACCCTAACAATTTTGCTGGACCAAATTGGGTTTGAGGTTATAAAGGTGGCTCACTTTACCGCCCACTACCAGGTCCTGGCTGGAAGCATCCGGCATCTTGCCGCGGCCGTCCTTAGCCCCGATTTCGGCGACCTGGTTTACAGGGTTGTTTACTCGCCCCCGCTCCGGTTGCTGGCTTTCCCGACGGTTAAACTTCTCACGCGGCTTAATATCGGACCGGTTATGACGGTCTTCGCCCGGAAGGCTTAGAATGCTCGAAGTAAGGCCGTCTGACCCTGACCGTGCCGGTATTGTCCGGGGTTACGATGCCATCTTCGCCCGGGCTCCCCTGGAGCAGACCATATCTTTTTATTTGGAGATGTTTGACCATCTTGAGGTTCGACCGGGGGAACGGTTTCTGGATGTCGCCTGCGGCTCCGGACGGTTGCTGGCCGTGGCCGAAAGGCGGGGGGTGGCGGCCGTGGGCCTTGACATTTCGAGGACTGCGCTGGGCCTTGGACGCCGGTCCTTTGGCCTTAAGCGTTTGGTCGTCGGGGCCGGGGAAGCCCTGCCGTTTAAGGACGAAAGTTTTAACGCCGTTGCCGTTATCGGCAGCCTGGAGCACTTCTCCGACCCGGCTTCAGGTGTCCGGGAACTCCGGCGGGTGCTTAAGCCGGGCGGAAGGGCCGTAATCCTGGTGCCTAATACTTTTAGCCTCACCCATGTGCTTTACGTCTGGCGCACGGGAGAAGTCTTCGACGACGGACAGCCCCTTCAGCGTTACGCTACCCGAAAACAGTGGCGGCGGCTGATCGAAGACGGGGGCTTGGTTATCCGCTCGATCAGACGCTACGAACGGGAAAGGCCCCGGCGGTTCCGGGACCTTTTGGGTTACCTGCGCCGGCCAGGGCGTCTTATTCGCTGGCTCTTAGGGGGCCTGATACCCCTGGACGCGGTGAATTGTTTCGTTTTCGTTTGCGCCAGGCCCTGAGGAACCTTATGAACCCGGAAGAATACGGCCGAATTGCCAGGCTGGAGGGGGGGCACTGGTGGTACCGGGGGATGGGGGATGTTGCCCTCGGGCTGCTTGAGGGGGTAAAATTGTCCCGGCCGGCCCTTATCCTGGATGCCGGCTGCGGACCGGGCGGAACTTCCGCCCGCTTTAAAGGCCTGGGCCGGGTTGTCGGCCTCGACCTGGCCCCCGA
>DAOTYJ010000040.1:0-33426 GCA_034434875.1 Dehalococcoidia bacterium
CGGGGGCGGCGACCTCCGGCCCAAGCCGGAAGAACTCCTTGCGGCCAAAGCCCGCAATCATAATCTGCTCCAGGTTCACCGAAAAGAGCACCGCCCGCCGCATCCGCACATCCGTAAAGAGCCCCTGCTTCTTGTTAAAGTGGGGCCCGTACTGGTAGTAGGGCTTAACGATGAGGGGCACCACGTTCGGGCTGGCCTGCAGGTTCGGGTACTGGTCGGGCTGAAGGGACTCGGCAAAATGGTATTCGCCGGTGCCCACCCCATCGGCCCGGACGGAGTCCTCGGGCACCGGGATGAAGCGGATCTCGTCGAAGTAGGCGACCCGCTTGCCCCCGTAGCCGTTGGGGGCCTCCTCCCGGGCGGCGTATTTTTCGAACCGCTGCAGCCGGATGTAGCGGTCGACGACGTGCTCCACCAGCTTGTAGGGGCCGGTGCCGATGATAAGCTCGTCGGGCAGCCGGTCCTTGCCCACCTTCTCGGCCACCTCCTTGGGGAGCATCATCGCCTCGACCTCGGCCAGGAACTGCGGCAGCAGGCCCGTCGGCTGCTTGAAGCTGATGGTGAAGGTGTAGCGGTCGTTTTCCTGGATGGTGTCCACCCGGGCGAAGATTTGCCGGCCCCGACCGGCCACCTGGGCCCAGCGCTTGAGGGAAGCCACCGCATCCTCGGCCGTAAACTCCTTCTCGTTGTGGAAAAGGACCCCTTTTCGCAGATAAAAGGTGAATTTGGTCCCGTCGGCATTTACTTCGTATTTGTCGGCCAGGTGGGGAATGGGGTTAAACTTGCTGTCCCGGGTCAAAAGCGGCTCAAAGACGTGCCACATAGTGTTCTGGGTGATGGTGGCGGTGGTGAACCCGGGGTCAAGGGCCGGGGGCTCGCCGATAATGGCTACCTTCAGGACACCGCCACGCCGGGGGGTAGCCTGGGTGGGCTGCTGGGCGCCCGGCTGGGGGGCACTCGGCCCGGGGGCGCAGGCGGCCAGGGCGGCCCCGGCCAGGGTCGCCCCTGCCAGGCCCAGGAACTCCCGTCGGGAAACGTTTTCTAAGCCCCGCGGGACCATACAGTTGCCCTCCTTTCGCTTTCTCCAGACCCGGCCTGCCTAATTTTACACGCGGGTGCCGATTTTGTCAATACTCCCGCCGGCGGCCCGGGCCTTTCCAGTTATGCCTGCCGCCGGTCACTTGCGGGCGGCCGGGTGGGGCGGGGTATACTGAGATTGCAGTCATGGCTGGGCCGGCAACGGATATGGACCACGAATCCCAGGCCCGGGTCGGTTCAGGGCGGCTGGGGCACACCCTCCGGGAGGTCGTCGAGACGGTCGCCCTCACCGTGCTCATCTTCCTGGTGGTCCGGAGCCTGGTTCAGAATTTCAAGGTCGAAGGCTCCAGCATGGAGCCGAGCCTGCACCACAACCAGTACCTGCTGGTGGCCAGGTTTGCCTACTTTTCGGTGGACTTGGGGCCCGTTCGGGAGTTTTTGGGGCCCGTGGCCGGACTTCTCCCCGTCCCCGACGGCCGGGTCTACCTGTTCCAGCGGCCCCAGCGGGGGGACATCGTGGTCTTCAGGTTCCCCAACGACCCGAGCCGGGACTTTATAAAACGGGTTATCGGCCTTCCCGGGGAAACGGTGGAGGTCCGAAACGGGCAGGTTTACATTAACGGGCAGCCGCTGGATGAGCCGTATTTGCGGGAGCGGCCGAGCTACACCTTCCAGCCGGTGACGGTGCCGCCGGGCCACTACTTCGTGCTGGGGGACAACCGCAACAACAGCAGCGACTCCCACATCTGGGGGGTCGTCCCCGAAAGCAACATCATCGGCAAGGCATGGTTTTCCTACTGGCCGCCCGGGTCCATCGGTCTGGTGGCCAACTATTCCTTCGGCGGCCGGCCGTCGGCGGGTCCGGTCGGGGCGATGCCGGCCTATCCGGGGCCGGCGGCGGTGCCGGCCCCTTCGCCCCTGCCGGCCTACCCGGGTCCGGGGGGTGGCCGCTAGGCGGCCCCGTCGCCCCCGGGGCGGCCGTCTTGACAGGGGCCCCCGGGCCGTGATAGCCATCAGATCGGGGCGGGGTGTTTTAAGCCCCCCTTCGTGAAGCCGGAGTGGCGGAACTGGCAGACGCGGCGGTCTCAAAAACCGCTCCCCGCTGAGGGGGTGGGGGTTCGAGTCCCCCCTCCGGCACAGAGAACGCCCCAACACACTGCGGCCAGCCTCCGGCCGCAGTTTTTTATGCCCGGCCCGGTGCCGGATGGGAACTTTTCGGCCCCCTGAAACGTCTTATGGTTGAAGAAAACTTCGGAGGCCGGAAATGCGCACGAAGTGGGTCCTTCTGGCCGCAGCCCTTGCCGCCGTCGGGCTGGGGGTTGGGACGGTCCTGCTCCGGCCGGGCCCGGCCGGCAAAGCCGGTCTCACCGCCGGCGGGGACGCCGTTTCCGTCCGGCCGCAGCCCGGGCTTACGGAGGCCCTCCCGGCACCGGCCCGAAGCCTGGGCCCCGCCGACCAGGCTCGAACGGCCGACCAGCCTCTCGACCGGATGATTGTCTACAACGTAACCCTTCAGTTGGAAGTGGGTAGCCTCCGGCCGGCCTTAAGCCGCATCGAGGGGGTCGCCCGGGCGGCCGGGGGCTTTGTGGTCGGCTCTAACGTGGCCGAAAATCAGGCCACGGTGACCATCCGGGTGCCGGCGGCCGAGCTTAACCACACCCTGGAACAGCTTCGGGCCGTGGGGACTAAAGTCAAGGGCGAACAGCTCTCCTCCCGGGATGTCACCGAGGAATATTCCGACCTCTCGGCCCAACTCCGAAACCTCCAGGCCGTCGAGGCCCAGTACCTGGCCCTCCTCCAGCAGGCCCGCACCGTCGACGAGATCCTTAAGGTCCGCCAGCGGCTGGACGAAGTCCGGGCCCAGGTCGAGCGGCTCCAGGGCCGCATGGAATACCTGCGCCGGCTCAGCGAGCTGGCCGCCATTACCGTCGTGCTCACCGAAGCACCCCCTGCGGCCCAGGGGGGGCCGACCTGGGACCCGGTCCAGGCGGCCGTCCAGGCCTGGAACAGGTCCCTGGTTTTTCTTACCCGGGTTGCCGACATCCTCGTTCAGGGGGCGGTCTTTCTCTGGTGGGTTTGGGTCCCGGCCGGTTTGGGGGCAGGCTTTGTCTGGCGGCGGCGAAGCCGCCAGGCCGGGGCCCAGGCCCCTTAGAGGCCCGGCGGCCGGGGATATAATTTACCCGGAATGGAACCCGTCTATTCTCGTCCGCCACGCCGAACCGGCCGACTACGAGGGGATAAAAAGAGTCTTTGAAGGCCCCCGGGCCGTCTGGGGAACCCTGCAGCTGCCCTTCCCGTCGGCCGAGCGGTGGCGCAAGCGGGTGGCCGAAGCCCCCGAGGGCGCCTACACCCTGGTGGCCTGCGTCGGGGAGGAGGTGGTCGGGGTTTTAACCCTTTTCACGTTCCCCAACTTTCCCCGGCGCCGGCACGCGGGCCGGGTGGCCATGGCCGTACGGGACGAGTGGCAGGGCCGGGGGGTGGGGACGGCCCTGATGCGGGCGGCCCTGGACCTGGCCGACAACTGGCTTAACCTGATCCGGATCGAGCTTGAGGTCTGGGTCGACAATGAACCGGCCATCCGCCTCTACAAGAAGTTCGGGTTTGTCGTTGAGGGCACGGCGGCCGCCTTCGGCTACCGGGACGGCGAGTTCGTGGACGCCTACCTGATGGCCCGGGTTCGGCGGGCCGGCCGTTCAGTCAACCTTGAGGGGCTCGATGCCTAGGTCTTCGGCCACAACCTGGGCCCAGTAAAGGTCGGCCGCTTCGAAGGGAATCCCGTTGGCCAGGGCATCGGCCCGGGCGATGTGCTCCGGCTCCCCAGGCAGGTAAACCCGCTCGCTTCCGGGCGCCGGCCGGCCCGACCTTAAAAACCGGATGAGCCGGTCCACCCGGGACCCAAACTCCTCAAAGGGCATAAAGGCTTCAACCTTTACGGCCTGAAAAAGGTGCCCAACCTGCCACGATTCCTGGGGGTCCCCGGCCCGGACGGTGCGGGTCTCAATCTCAAACCCGAACTTGGCCCCGCTCAAGCCCCCGGCCAGGGCCTCGATGACCACCGCAAGCCCGGCCCCTTTATAGCCCCCCACCGGCAGCATCACCCCGGCCAGGGCGGCCAGCGGGTCGGTGGTGGGCCGGCCCTCGGCATCTAAGGCCCAGCCCAGGGGTATCGGCTCCCCCCGCTGGGCCTTAACCCGAATCTTGCCCCGGGATGAGGCCGAGCAGGCCATGTCCAGCACCAGGGGCGGCTCCTCCCCGGCCGGAATGGCCCAGCACAGGGGGTTGTTGCCGACGACGGCATCCCGGCCCCCGAAAAGGGGCATCACCGGCGGGGCGTTGGTGGCCGCAAAGCCTATCATCCGGCGGGGGACGGCCTTAAGGGCGTAGTAGGCCGCCGCCCCGAAATGGTTGCTGTTGTAGACCGAGACGGTCCCGGTCCCGTAGGTTTCGGCAAGCTCCATGGCCAGTTCCATGGCCCTGACCGAGGGGATCTGGCCCAGGCCGTTGTCCCCGTCCATCAGGGCGGTGGCCCCAACCCGGCGCTCAACCCGGACCCTGGGCCTGGGGTTTACGTAGCCCTTTAAAAGGCCCCGACAGTAGCGGACCAGCAAAAGGAGCCCGTGGGAGCGCACACCCCGCAGGTCGGCCTCAACCAGCGTGTCGGCCACCAGCCGGGCATCCTCTTCCGTAAGGCCGGCCTTCTTAAGGGCGGCCTCGCAGAAGGCCCGCAGCCGCCCGGCCGGCACCCGCACAACTCCGGTTTGCGGACCCGTCGCCGACATGGTCGTTGTCTAACCCCCTCCGAAGGCTATATGATTTTGCTGATGGCGCCTCGCCTTTTTACCGCCCTGCTGGCGGCGGCCCTGGTTTTACTGGCCCTCCCGGCCGTTGCCGATGGGCCCTTGCCCGCCGACTCCGGAACCCCCGAACCGGCCGAGCCCGTCGTCGAACCGACCCCGGAGCCCACCCCCCAGCCCCCCGCCCCTCGGTGGGAGCCGGGGGTAGAGGTCCGGCCGCTGCTGGCCGGGGAGCCCTACGAGACCCTGCTCTATATTAACGCCGGGCCCGAGCCCGGCCCGGCCGTTATGGTGGTCGGGGGCGCCCACGGCAACGAGCCCGCCGGCTGGCTGGCCGCCGAGCGGCTGGCCGACCTTGTCCCGGACCGGGGGCGGCTGCTGGTGGTCCCCCGGGCCAACGTGGTGGCCATCGACCGCTTCGTCCGGACCCTGCCGGAGCTGGGCGACCTGAACCGGCTCTACCCCGGGCGGCCGGATGGGCTGCCCATGGAGCGGCTCGCCTGGGAGCTCACCCGCCTGGTGGGCGAGTACCAGGTGCAGGTCTTCGTTGACCTGCACGAATCCTGGGGATTTTACCAGGACCGGGTCTGTCCCAGCACGGCCTTCCTGGGGCAGACGGTGGCCGTCGCCAACAAGCCCCAGGCCGTCGACCTGCTGGGGCCCATTCTGGAGCGGCTGAACGAGCGACTGGCCGGTAAAGAGCGGTTCACCCTCCTGGTCTTCGGCCGTCCCGGCGCCCCGCCGCCCCCCAACTGCCCCCCGACCCCCTTGCCCAGCGAGCGCGGGGGCGGCTACGGGGGAACCAGCACCAACATGCTGGCCCGAACCCACCCTTCCCTCATCACCGTGCTGGTCGAGACGTCAACCCAGCTCCCCCTGGGGCGGCGGGTCGGGTTTCACCTGGAGATTGTGCGGCAAATCCTGGTTGCCCAGGGCATGCTGGCAAATTGAAACTTTCGCCTGGGAGCTTAGACCCCACCTTTTTGCGGGTGCTGGGGCTTGGGGTGGCCACCGCCCTGATGACCCTTGCCCACGGCATCGTAAGCCCGGTCCTGCCCCTCTACGCTCAGAGCTTCGGGGTATCCCTATCCCTCGTCGGCCTGCTGGTGGCCGGGTTCGGCATCGCCCGGCTGCTGGCCAACCTGCCGGCCGGGATCCTCGCCGGCCGGCTCGGCCGACGGCGGGTGCTTTTTCTCGGCGCGGTGATTTCGACCTTCGGGGGCCTCCTTTCGGGCCTGGCGGCAACCTTTGAACAGCTGGTGGCCGCCCGGATGCTGAGCGGGGTTGGGTCGGCCCTCTTCATCACCTCGGCCCTCACCTACGTGGCCGACGTGAGCACCCCGGCCACCCGGGGCCGCTATATGAGCGTCTATCAAAGTTGCTTTCTTCTGGGCATCACCCTGGGGCCGGTTCCGGGCGGCTTGCTGGCCGACCTGCTGGGTTTGCGGGCGCCCTTCTTCGCCATCGGGGCGGCCAGCGCCGCGGCCGCCCTCTGGGTCTTTCTTAACGTTCCGGAGTCCCGGCCGGCCGCGTCCCCCGACGCCCGGCCGGCCGGCACCCACCATCAGGCTGGCCTGACGTTGCTCCTCAGGGACCGCAATTTCATCCTGATAAGCCTCATCGCCTTCGGGGTTTTCTTCACCCGGGGCGGTGTCCAGCAGACCCTTTTGCCGGTCCTCGGTCGGGACCGGTTCGGCCTGAGTCCGACCCAGCTGGGGGTGCTTTTCGGCACCGTCGCCGCCATGAACTTGCTGACCATCCCGGTGGGCGGGTTTCTTTCGGACCGCCTCGGCCGGAAGGCCTCGGTGGTCCCCGGAAGCCTGCTGGACACCGCCGGCCTCCTTCTGCTATCAATCGAGGGCCCGCCGGCCCAATTCTGGGCCGGCAGCCTCCTGCTCGGCCTGGGTTCAGGCCTTAGCGGCCCGGCTTCGGCGGCCTACGTTTCGGATGTCGCCGCCCCCGGCCTGCTCAGCCTGGCCCTGGCCCTTTACCGAACCCTGGCGGACGTGGGGCTGGTGGTCGGGCCGCCCCTCCTCGGGGGTCTGAGCGACCTCCTCGGGGTGGATGCCGCCCTGGCGGCGGCCACGGCCTTCCGGGGGGCGGGGGCGGCCGCCTTCGCCCTTCTCGCCGCCGAGACCTGGCGGCGGCCGCCCCAAAAACAAACCGTCGGCAAAACCTGAAGATGAGTCTGGATTTTCTGGTTCAACTCGCCCTGGCCCTCTTAGGCGCCTACGTTGCGGCCCTCTGGCTGGCCCTGGTCATCTGGACCTACCGGGATATCCGGCTCCGGAGCCGGGACCCTTTCGTGCAGCTCTTTTCGGCCCTCCTTGCGCTGGTTTTCGGTCCGGCCGGGCTACTGGTCTACTTTCTCCTCCGGCCCCCGGAGACCCTGGCCGAGGCCTTCCAGCGGTCCCTGGCCGAGGAGGCCCTGCTCCGGGAGGTGGAGGACCAGGAGGCCTGCCCCACCTGCAAACGCCGCCTCGAAAAGGACTTCTTGCTCTGTCCCGACTGCCAGACGCAGATCCGCAAGCTCTGCCTGCACTGCGGCCGGGCCCTGAACCTTAAGTGGAGGGTCTGCCCGTACTGCGCGGCCGAACAGTAATGCCCACGGCGGGGGCGGCCAGGGGCGGCTCGGGGCTAAGCAACAGCTGAAACAGGACGGCGGCCGTCAGGGTGCAGAGGGCGGCCGCCCAAAGGGGGGCCTGGTAGAGGCCGGCCTCAAGCCAACGGCCGGCCAAAGCCGGGGTGAAGGTGGCTCCCAGGGCCCAGACCGCCTCGCTTAAGGCGGCGGCCGCCCCCCGCTCTTCGGGCGGCACCCGCCCCATCAGGAAGGTCTGCATCACCGGCATGTTTAGAAAAATCGCCAGGCTTCGAAGGAGGTAAACCAGGGCCGCCAGCCGGTAGTCGGGCATAAGAGACATCCCCGCCAGGGCGAGGGCCCCGAAGACCCAGACGGCGACCGGGACCCGCTGAAGGGGCACCCGGCCGGTGAGCCAGGGGACCAGGTAGACCGAGGGCAGGGCCATCAGACTGCTCAGGGCGAACCAGCCGCTCAGGAGGGCCTCATCCACCCCGAACTTAAAGTAAAACCAGAGGGGCATCAGCTGAATGGCCAGGCCGTAAGCCGCCCCCGTCCAGATGACCACCAGGGAGTATTTGACCAAAAACCGGCGGGAGCGGCGGGGAATCAGGTGGGCGAGGGAGAGTCGGGCGGTGACCGGTCGGTCC
This sequence comes from Dehalococcoidia bacterium, assembly GCA_034434875.1. Classification (GTDB taxonomy): domain Bacteria; phylum Chloroflexota; class Dehalococcoidia; order JAUQQI01; family JAUQQI01; genus JAUQQI01. Next base: position 8,061 of record DAOTYJ010000040.1, read on the forward strand.
TCCCCTACCGGCCAGACCAGGACCCAGGCAACCCCCACCAGGCCCGCCGCCCCGACAAAAAGAAGCCGGTAGGTCTCCACGATTCCCAGGCCGAGGAGGCGGGAGAGCCCCTCGGGCAAGCCCCCCAGCAAGGTGCCCAGGGCCGAGGCGGTCGTCCAGGCCACCGAGTTAAGGGTGAAGGCCCGGCTGTGGCCGGTCGGGGGGACCCGGCCGGCGATGAGGGCCGTCCAGGCGGCCGAGGTCGTCCCGAAATAGACGCCCCCAAGGAGGACGGCCACCCCGACCAGCGGCAGCTCCCGGCCGGCGGCCAGGAGGACGAAGGAAAGGGCGTAAAGGCCGGTGCCGAGGAGCACAAACCGGCGCCGGCCGTGGCGGTCCGAAAGGAGGCCCGAAGGGATGAGCAGGGCGGTGTAAACCAGGGAGCTCAGGGTAAAGAGCAGGCCGATGGTGCCGGTGTCTATCCCGAGGCGGCTCAGATAAATGGGTAAAACCAGCCCCGAAAAGCCGTAGGGGAGGCCGGCCAGAAAGCCGGCGGCCACCAGGAGCAGGACCTCCCGGCCGACCCCCCGAAAGGGGTAAAGCAGGACCTGCCGCAGTCCCAAAAGTCCGGGCGGACCGCGCCGGCCCGCTCAGCCCCCCCTGGCCAGCCCCACCAGCCGGCCGATGTCCAGGTGCTCGGCCATAAGGCGGGCGAAGGGGTTCACCTTGGCCGGCTGGGCAAATTTGCCCAGGCCGTAGGCCGCCTCAAGGGCCTCCACCGTGGCCAGGGTCCCCGAAGGGACCAGCACGATGGGGACCCCGTCCTCCTCGGCCCGGGCCACCACGATGGGGTCGGGCACCCAGTTGCCCGTCAGAATCAACGCCTTGGTCGGGGTCTCCAGGGCGGCCAGGTGAATATCCGGCCGGTCGGCCGCCGCAATAACGGCCTTGTTGGGCTTGCGGCCGAAGTAGTTCTGGCTGGCATCGGGGGTTACGGTGGCCATCATCAGGTTCTCCACCAGTTCCTCCCCCTTCTCCGGGGCCGTTATTATCCGGCCGCCCAGAACCCGGGCGATCTCGTTCACGGTGAGGGCCAGCATGAACCGGGCCTGGGGGACCCAGCCGAGCCAGGGCAGGCCCCGGGCCCGGAGGGCCGGGGCCAGCCTTTCGTCGACAAACTCGGCCCGCTCCGGGGGCACGGCGTTAAAAATCACCCCCTTAAGCCGGTCGCCGAAATGGCGGCCGAAAACGACGGCCTGGTCGGCCGACGGAACCCCCTGGTAGCGGAGGATGAGAATGACACCGGCATCGGCCTCGGCCGCAAGCTCGGCGGCCGAAAGGCCCAGGCTTCCGCCGGTGGCCAGGTCCTCGGGGGCCTCGATGAGGACCGCCTCCTTATCGGCCCCCACCCGACCCAGCGCCTCCCTCACCCGGCCCACCGCCTGGGCGGGGTCGGCCAGGTAGTCTTCCCAATCGGGGGCCTGGTAGCTTACCGGCGCCAGCTGGGCCTCGGCTTCGGCAAGGCCCAGGGCGGCCCGGATAAGGATGGGGTCGGTGTCCAGGGTCTGGCCGTCGGCCCGCTTTTTGGGGACGGCGACGGGCTTAAAATAGCCCACCCGAAGGCCGGCCTTCCGGAGGTGAAGGCCCAGGCCGGCGATGAAGGCGGTCTTGCCGGAGAGGGGCGCGGGCGACGCCACCAGCAGCCTCGTCATCGGTGTCTCCTGCCGGGTCGGTCTGAATCCCCAGATTATACCACGGCCGACCCGGGCCGCCGGGTGCTATAATTGGGGAGCGGTTATGCTCGACCCCCTTACCCTCCGCATCCTCCGTATCTTTTTAATCCTCGGCACGGTCGCCCTGAGCATCCACCTGGCCGACGTCTTTATCCGAATTATCTTCCTCCTTTTTGACGTGCTCCTCTTATTTTTGATTGCCTGGCTCCTTGCTTACATCCTCAATCCCCTGGTCCGGGGGCTCATCGCCGACCTCAGGGTGAGCCGTTCCCTCGGGGTCTTCATGGTCTACTTCGGCCTCCTGGGGATTTTGGTGGTGCTCGGGTTTGTCATCATCCCGGCGGCCGCTGCCCAGGTGGAGCAGCTGGCCCTGGCCCTTCCCGAGCTGGTAAGGCCCATCCCGGGCCTGCTTCAGGGCTGGGAGCGGCTGGTGCGGGACCTGGGCCTGCCGGCGGAGGCCACCGCCCTGGTCGACCCGGCCGTCATCGGCCAGCGCCTGGGGGCATCGGGCGAGCTTATCACCGCCAGCATCCTGGCGGTGTTTCAGGGGGTGGCCACCGGGCTTACGTCCCTCTTGCTGGTCATTGTGCTGTCGTATTTTATAAGCGCCGATTGGGACCGGCTGAACACGGCCATCACCCTGGTGGTGCCCGTCGGGGTCCGCAAGGAGGTGAGCTTTTTCTTTACCACCGTTGACCGGACCGTCGGCGGATTCCTGCGGGTGACGGCCGTCCAGATGGTGCTCCTCGGGGTGGGCACCGGCCTGGTGGCCTGGGCCAGCGGCACCGGCTACGCCCTGCCCCTGGGGATAATCAACGGCCTCTCGGTGCTGGTGCCCCTCATCGGGCCCCTTATAGCCATGATTCCGGTGGTGGCCCTGGCCGGCATAACGGGGCCGTGGCTTAAGGCCGCGGCGGTGGCCGCCGTGCTCCTGGCCCTCCAGTTCGTTATATTTAATGTGGTGGGGCCCCGCATCATGGGCTCGTCCGTCGGCCTTCACCCGCTGCTGGTCTTCTTTGCCCTGCTGGCCGGCATCAAGGTGGCCGGGATCTGGGGGGCCCTTTTCGGGGTCCCCGTGGCCGGAATTCTTTACTCGATGGGACTTTATCTTTACAAACGGACTTTACCCGAAGAGGACCGCTCCAAGATAACCATACCGGGCGAGGAGACGGAAGATGAGGATTCGCAAGGCGGTGGTGCCGGCCGGGGGATGGGGAACCCGGCTGCTACCGGCAACTAAGGCCCTCCCGAAAGAGTCCCTGCCCCTGGTCAACAAGCCCATCATCCAGTGGGTGGTGGAGGAGGCGGTGGCCTCGGGCATCCACCAGCTCATCATCATCACCAACAGCTTGAAGCGGCCGATGGAGGACCACTTCGACCGCTCCTTCGAGCTGGAGTACGTGCTGGCCCGCAAGGGCGATACGAAAATCCTTGAGGAGATCCGCCGGATTCCGGACCTGGCCTCCATCGCCTACCTCCGGCAGAAGGAGCAGCTGGGGCTCGGCCACGCCGTCCTCATCGCCCGGGACCTGGTCGGTGACGAGCCCTTTGCCGTCTTTTTGCCCGACGACATCATCGACGCCCCGGTGCCGGCGATGAAGCAGATGCTGGAGGTGTTCGAACGGTATAAGTGCAGTATCGTCGCCGTCGAGCGGGTCGACCCGGAGGCCACCTCCCGCTACGGCATCATCGCCCCCAGGCCCATCGCCCACCGGGTCTACCAGGTGCAGGACCTGGTGGAAAAGCCCGACCCCGCCGAGGCCCCCTCCAACCTGGCCATCGTCGGCCGCTACGTCCTGACCCCAGAAATCTTTGAATATTTAGAGCGCACCCCGCCCGGCCGGGGGGGTGAGATTCAGCTTACCGACGGCCTTAAGCTACTCCTGGAGCGGCAGGCCATCTATGCCTACGAGTTCGAAGGCATTCGCCATGACACGGGCACCCCCCTCGGCCTCATCAAGGCCACCGTAAGCCTCGGCCTTAAGGACCCCGAAATCGGCCCGGAGCTCCGGGAGTTTTTGCGCACCCTGCCCCTGGAAGCTTCGGAACCGGCCGGCCGGGGCCCCAGGTCGGCGACCTAAAAGTTTTCCAGGACTCTTCAACAAGAATTTAAGGGATGTGGAGAAGCACCGGGCAGAAACCCTTGACGCCTCCTGTATATTGTGCTAGCTTCCTAATGCAACCACAAGATATTGTGGTCAGCCCAATTAAAGGTGGGAGGTGCCGAAATGGTTGAAGCTGCTCCTGGTCTCAGGCAGGGTGTCTGGACGGATGCGGCCTTAAGGGTCTTAAAGGAGCGCTACCTGGCCCCGGGGGAGACCCCGGAGGGGATGTGCTGGCGGGTTGCCTGGGCGATTGCCCAGGCCGAGCGGCGGTGGGGCAAGTCCGAGGCGGAGGTCCGGGCCATTGCCCAGAGCTTTTACGACCTGATGGTCGACCACTACTTCCTGCCCAACTCCCCAACCTTGATGAATGCCGGGAAGGAAAACGGCCTGCAGTACTCGGCCTGCTACGTCCTCCCCGTCGAGGACTCCCTGGAGGGAATCTTCGAGGCGATAAAGCGGGCGGCCATCGTCCACAAGTCGGGCGGGGGCACCGGCTTCGCCTTCTCCAGGCTCCGGCCCAAGGACAGCATCGTCCGGTCCACGGGGGGCAAAGCCTCCGGGCCGGTAAGTTTCTTAAGGGTCTTTGACGCCGCCACCGAGGCCGTAAAGCAGGGGGGGACCCGCCGGGGGGCCAATATGGGCATCCTCCGGGTGGACCACCCCGACATCCTGGAGTTCATAACCTGCAAGCTGGACGGGGGCATAACCAACTTCAATATCTCGGTGGCCATCACCGACCGCTTTATGGAGGCCCTGGAAAAGGACGAAGAGTACGAGCTCATCGCCCCCCACACCGGGGAAGTTACGGGAAAGCTTCGGGCCCGGGAGGTCTGGGACAGGATCGTCGATGCCGCCTGGCGAACGGGCGACCCCGGGCTGGTCTTTATCGACCGGATCAACCGCTCCCGGGCCAACCCCGTCCCCGACCTGGAAACCATCGAGGCCACCAACCCCTGCGTTCCACCCGACACCTGGGTGATGACCGACCAGGGGCCCCGCCAGGTGGGGGAAATTATCGGCCAGCCGGTTCGGCTGGTGGTAAACGGCCGCATTTTCGAAGCTCCCTCGGGCTTTTTCTTCACCGGTATCCGTCCGCTGGTGCGGCTAGAGACCCGGGAAGGCTACTGCCTCCGGCTGACTGCAGACCATCTGGTCCGGCGGCTCACCCGCTACACGCGGGCCGAAGAGTGGGTACCGGCCGGCGAGCTCAAGCCGGGTGACCTGGTCGTTCTCAATGACCACCGGCCGCTGACCGGGTGGCCCGGACTCTACGGTGAGCACGAAGGTTACCTGGTGGGCCTGCTGGTCGGCGACGGGACCGTAAAGGAGGACGAGGGGGTGTTGTCCATCTGGGCGGAGGCGGCGGGGGCCGAGGCGATAATGGGTGCAGCCGTCGCCGCCACTCGCAATCTGCCCCACCGGGCCGACTTCCGGGGCTGGACACGGGCCCGCGGCACTGAGTGGCGGCTTTCACTGGCAGCCATCCGGCAGGTTGCGGCCTCGCTGGGCATCAGGCCCGGAGTGAAATATACGGCCGCCCTCGAGAAGACCTCGTCGGACTTTTACCGCGGCTTCCTGCGGGGAGTCTTTGACTGCGACGGCTCGGTCCAGGGAAGTCAGCGCAAGGGTGTAAGTGTTCGGCTGGCTCAGAGCGACCTGGAATTTCTGCGGGCCGTCCAGCGGATGCTCCTGCGCCTGGGCATTGTCAGCAAAATTTACCTGCGCCGTCGGGCCGGAACCAAGTTGTTGCCGGACGGACGGGGCGGCCGGCGGGCCTACGCCACGCGACCCCAGTACGAGCTGGTCATTACCGGGGAAGACCTGGGACGGTTTGCGGGACTTATTGGGTTTGCAAATACGGCAAAGCAACAGGGGCTGCAGACCGCCCTCGTAAGCTACCGGCGCCGGCCGTATCGTCAGCCATTCATTGCTACCGTCGCCCGCATCGTTCCAGACGGAGAGGAGCCGGTCTACGACGTGCAGGTTCCGGGGGTTAACGCATTTGACGCCAACGGGTTCGTGGTCCACAACTGCGGCGAACAGCCGCTGGCCCCCAACGACGCCTGCAACCTCGGGTCGATAAACCTGGCCAAGTTCGTAAAGCCCGACGACTGGGTAAAAGACCTTAAGGAAGCCGAGGCCAGAATCGACTGGGAGGGTCTGGAGCGGACGACAAGGCTTGCGGTGCGCTTTCTGGACGATGTTATCGAGGTCAACCCCTACCCCCTAAAGGAGATCGACACCGAAGTCAAGGCGAACCGCCGCATCGGCCTCGGGGTGATGGGCTGGGCCGATATGCTCCTCCTCCTGGGGATCCCCTACGACTCCGAGGCGGCCGTAAGGCTGGCGGAGCGGGTGATGGGGTTTATCCGGGAGACCGGCCACGACGAGTCGGCCCGGCTGGCCGTCGAGCGGGGGCCCTTCCCCAACTGGCCCCACAGCATCTACCGGGATGGGCGGCCCTTAAGAAACGCCACCGTCACCACCATCGCCCCCACCGGCACCATCTCCATCATCGCCGGCTGTTCCTCGGGCATCGAGCCCCTCTTCGCCATCGCCTACTCCCACATCGTGGGCGAGCGGCACCTTACCTTCGTAAACCCCATCTTTGAAGAGGTGGCCCGGCGGCGGGGCGTCTACCGGCCGGAGATAATGGACCGGGTCATCGAGCAGGGGACCCTGGAGGGCATCGAGGCCATACCGGCCGATATCCGGCGGGTTTTCGTTACCGCCCACGAGATCGACCCCGAATGGCACGTCCGGATGCAGGCGGCCTTCCAGAAGCACACCGACAACGGGGTCTCCAAGACGATAAACCTGCGCCACGAGGCCACCCGGGAGGATGTTTCCCGGGCGTACATGCTGGCCTGGGAGCTGGGGTGCCTGGGGATCACCGTGTTCCGGCACGGCTCCAAGGGCCAGCAGGTCCTCCACCTGGGGGCGAAGCCGAAGCTGACCCTTCAGGTTCGGCCCGCCGGGGGCCCGGCCGCGCCGCCCGCGCCGGCACCCCCGGCGGCGGGGCCGGCCGTGAAGCCCCGGCCCCACGTGGTCCAGGGCCGCACCTACCGGCAGGAGACCCCCCTGGGCACGGCCTTTATAACGGTCAACCGCAACGGGACGGGCGAACCCTTCGAGGTGTTCATCAACGTGGGCAAGGCCGGCTCCGACGTCCAGGCGGTAGCCGAAGCCATCGGCCGGCTGATATCCTTAATCTTGAGGCTTCCCTCCCCCATGACCCCCACGGAGCGGGTCCGGCAGGTCGTTGAACAGCTCAAGGATATTGGGGGCGCCAGGCCCCTGGGCTTCGGCCCGACCCGGGTAAGGTCCCTGCCCGACGCCATCGCCCACGTCCTGGCCGAAGAGATCGGCGAGGCCCCATCCCGGGTGGAGGCGGCCGGTGAGGCCGGTTTCGGCGGCCGGGCGCCCGCCGACCTCTGTCCTGAATGCGGCCAGGCAACCCTAGTGTACGAAGAGGGGTGTGCCAAATGCCTTTCGTGCGGCTACAGCGAATGTTAAGGCCGGAGGGCGGCCGGAGCCGGCTGGGGCGGTCGGGCCGCCCCGGCCGGCTGCGCCGAAACGGCCTTATCGCCCGGAAGGGGGAGCTCACCGTTATCGTGGCCCCCGGCCAGATGTCCGTGGTCTTCCGGTGGCTGAAGCGGGAGCGGCAGCCCGCCGTCCTGCGCCGCACCGACGGCCGCCGCTTCTTGGTCCGGCCCCAGGCCTGGCTCCGGCGCCGGCCCAAGAAGCGGGCCTGATGGGGTTCCCCTTAGGGGAAAACACCGGGGGGCAGGCTTCGAGCCTGCCCCCTCAGCTTAGGAGGCCGAAAACCACCAGGTTAAGGCCGAGCAGGAAGAGGGCCCCCAGCAGGACGTTATTATAAGCCCGGGCCGAGAGCCGGGCCTGAAAGGCGAAGCCCAGCACCATCCCGGCCGCCAGGGGAATGCAGGCAAGCAGTCCATAGAGGATTTCGGTCGGGCCGAGGAGGCCGGCGATAACGTAGCTTGCCACCTGACCCCCGGTGGAAATGGTCAAGATGGCCCCCACCCCGAAGACGAAATCCGACTTTACGTACCCAATACTTCGAAGGTAAACGGCGAGAATCGGCCCGGCGATGTTGCCTAAAGACACTAAAACTCCGGTGACGACCCCCACGACAAATCCTACCGGCTTCACCAGGCCCGCCGGAAGCCGGAGCTCGGGGTTAAAGACGGTGGCCAGCACGTAGGACACCACCAGGACCCCGACCACTACCTGGACCCACCGGATGGGCAACATTTTAAGGGCCCAGGCGCCCAAAATTACGCCGGGCAGAAGGCCTGCCACCAGGGGTCCCAGGGGCCGCAGGGCCCGCCAGTTTCGGGCCGCCTGGGCCGCCACCCAGAGGCTGGAGACGAAGCTGGGGATGCTCAGGATGGTGATGGCCAGCCGGGGATTCATGACCAGGCTCAAGACCGGGGTGGAGGCGACCCCAAACCCGAGGCCGAGGGTGGCCTTGACAAAGCCCCCGAAAAAGACGCCCAGGGCGACCACGGCCGCGGCCAGGGCCGACACGGCCCTAGTCTCCGGCCTTGGCCCGCTGGATTGCCGCCTGGTGGGCCGCCAGCTCCAGCCGGTCGTCCAGGGGGGCCAGGGTCGCGTCGGCGTAGCGGCGCTTTAAGGCGAGCCAGATCAGGTGGTCGGCAAAATGGGGGTTTTTCGGCAGGAGGGACCCGTGCATATAGGTGCCGAAGGCCGACTTATAAACCGCCCCTTCGGTGCCGTCCTGCCCGTTATTGCCGAAGCCGACGACCACCCGCCCCAGGGGCGTGGCCCCCGGGCCGAGGACGGTCCGGCCGCCGTGGTTTTCAAACCCGACCAGGGTCCGGCCCTGCCACTCGACGACGATGTTGCCGATGCAGCGGGGCTCGGCGGGGCCCGGGTGGATGGTGTAGGCGTCGAAGATGCCCAGGCCCCGGATTCGCTCCCCCTCCGCCGGCTGGTAATAATGGCCCAGAAGCTGGTAGGCGGCGCAGGCCGCCAGCACCACCACCCCCGACTCCACCGCCGCCCGCAGGGCCTCGCCCTTCACCTCCACCAGGTCACCGGCCACGACCCGCTGGTCCCGGTCCTGGCCGCCCCCCAGGATGAGGATGTCGAAATCGTCGGGGTCGAACCGTTCCTTAAGCTCCACCGGCACCACCCGGGCCCCGATCCCCCGCCACCGGCAGCGCTGGACGAGGCAGATCACGTTGCCCCGGTCGGCGTAGAGGTTGAGCTCGTCGGGGTAAAAATAGCCGATGCGCAGTTCCATCAGGCCTCCCAATACGGGCGGGCAAGCCCTCGCCGAGCCAGGATTCGTTGCAGGTCGAGCAGGGCCGTATAGGTCGGCAGGACGTAAAGGGTTGAGCCCGGCCGGGTCTTTTCGACGGCAAGGTCCAGGGCCCGGCGGATATCGGGCTCGACGATGGGCTCCGGCGCGTCGGCCGTGCCCGCCACCTCGGCGTATTTCAGTCGGAGGGCCATCTCGGCGGCCCGCAGGCCCGAGGTTATCACCAGGCCCACCCGGCCCCGGAGCAGGTCGAAATCCACGTCCCAGACCCAGGAGATATCCCGGCCGTCGTTTACCCGGTCGTTCAAGATGATTAACAAGTTTTTGGGCTCGTCCCGGCCGTCCGAAAGGACCAGGCTTATCGCCTCGTTAAAGCCGGCCGGGTTTTTGACCAGAATGGTGATGAGCCGGCGGCGGTTAAAAACGACCACCTGCTGGCGGCCGAAGGCCGGCTGAAAGGCCCCCAGCCCCTGCCGCACCAGCCTTGGGGGCACCCCGTAAGCGTAGGCCACGGCGGTGGCGGCCAGGGCGTTATAGGCGTTATACGTGCCCCCGACGGGCAGGTCAACCTCAAAGGCACCGCCCCCAAACTGGACCAGCAAACCGAGGCCCTCGACCCCCTGGGTCCGGACGATTTCCCCGGCGACGTCGGGCACCGGCCTTTCCCAGCCGCAGTCGGGACACCGGTACTTGCCCAGGTGGCTGTAGTAGACCACCTCGTATTTGAGGGGGCCATTGCACCGGGGGCAGAAGCGGGCGTCGGCGGCGTGGGGAAGCTGGTCCCGGGCAAAGGGGGAACTTTCCAGGCCGAAAAGGACCACGTCCTTGGGGAACTCCTCGGCCAGGGCGGCCAGGTTCGGGTCGTCGGCGTTGGCGATGAGGACCTCCGGCGGGGTCTCCGCAAGCACCCGGCGCCAGGCCCGGGCCAGGGCCTCCACCTCCCCGTAGCGGTCGAGCTGGTCCCGGAAGAGGTTGGTCAGAACCACCACGTGGGGCCGGAGCCGGCCCAGCATCTGGGGCAGGGTGCCCTCGTCCACCTCGAAAAGGCCCACTCCCCGCCCCCCCAGCACGAGCCGGCCCTGCCAGTCCGACCGCTCCACCAGGGCGCTCAGGATTCCCCGGAGCAGGTTTGACCCGGCCCGGTTGGAGACCGGCTCGTAGCCGGCCCGCAGCAGCACCTCGGCCGTCATCCGGACGGTGGTGGTCTTGCCGTTGGTGCCGCTCACGAGGATGATGCCCCCGGTGAGCTGCTGGGTCCACTCGTCCAGGTAATCGGGGGCGACGGCCTCGACGACCAGGCCGGGCAGGGCCGTGCCCCCGCCCAACCGCAGGAGCCGGGCCGTGTTCCGCAGGGCCTTGGCCGCGCCGATGACCGGGAATCTGTTAAGGCCCATACCCCAAAGAGTCTAACGTCACGGCCGGCCGTTGACAAGGCCGGGTGAATGAGTTATAAAATGGCCGTTGATGGGGCTGAGAGACTACTGGCGGGTCCTGGGCCGAAGGTGGTGGTTGGTCGCGGCTTTGGCGGTGCTGGCCGCCGGCTCGGCCTACGTCTACAGCAAGCTCCAGCAGCCCTTTTACCGGTCCTCCATCAGGCTTTTCGTCATCCCCTGGCGGCCCGACTACGGCGTCACCCTGGTGGTCCGGGAGACCATCCGCCAATACAGCCAGCTCCTCACCACCGATGCCATCATCAAGCGGGTAAACGGCCAGCTCCAGCTCGACCTTTCGCCGGAGGAGTTTCGCCGGAGGGTCCGGGTGAGCGAGGCCGCCGACGCCCAGGCGATTCTCATCGAGGCCGACGACCCGAATCCCGAGACCGCCCGGCGGATTGTCCTGGCCCTGGCCGAAGCTTTCCGGGAACAGCAACAGCTCCGGATGAAGGATGTGGACAAGCGGGACCGGGTGGACGTGGAGCGCTACGACGACCCCTCGCCGCCGGTGCTGGCCTGGCCCCGGACCCGGTCCAATGTCCTGGCCGGGGGAGTGCTGGGGCTGGTGATCGGGGTGTTGGCGGCGTTTCTTTTGGAGTTTCTGGACGACACCGTCAAGTCGGCCGAAGAATCCGAAAGGCTGCTGGGCCAGGCGGTCCTTGGGGTGGTTCCCAGGCTTCCCGGGCCTGCCGGCCGCATTTCCGGAGGGTCTTCCGTGGAGATGGCAAAAGCCCTGATCACAAAGCTTGACCCCCGCTCGCCGGTGGCCGAGGCCTTCCGGCAGTTGCGGACCAGCATCCAGTTTGCCAGTCCGGACCGGCCGGTCCGGACCCTTCTCCTGACGTCCACCGGGCCGGAGGAGGGCAAGACCACGACCCTGGCCAACCTGGCCGTCGTCTTCGCCCAGGCCGGCAGCCGGGTCATTATGGTGGATGCCGACCTGCGCCGGCCGGGCCTCCACAAGCTTTTCGGCCTTAAAAATCAGGTAGGTCTAACCGGTTTGGTTGTTGGCGACCCCGACCAGGAGCCGCCCCTTTTCGAGACGGGCGTGGAAAACCTCTGGCTCCTGCCCAGCGGCCCCCTTCCCCCCAACCCCGCCGAGCTTCTGGCCTCCCGCCGGATGGCGGAGGTGATGGCCAGGCTGGCCGAGGCGGCCGACTACGTGCTCTACGATTCGCCCCCCATTCTGGCCGTCACCGACGCCCTCATCCTGGCCAGCCGGGTCGACGGCGTCCTGCTGGTGCTCCAGGCGGGGAAAACCCGGCGGGAGTTTGCCCGCCGGGCCAAGGCCGCCCTCGAAAAAGTAAACGCCCGCATCCTCGGCACGGTGCTTACGGGCGTTAAAGTCGACCGCGCCCTCCAGGCTTACTACGGCGAAGGCGATTAAACCCGCCCCCACCATCCCCGGCCGGGCCGTTCGGCTCGGCCTGCTGGCCCTTTGGGCCGCCGCCCTTTACGCGGCCTACTTTGCCGTCCACAAGCCCCTCCCCGCCGACTTTCCCGCCCGGGCCGCCGCCAACCTCTCGGCCGCCGCCCGTTCGGCCTGGCCCGAGGCCCCGGCGGCCGCCGCCTGGGCCGGGGCAGGTTTAACCCTGGCCATGGCCGTTTTGCTGGGACGGCTGGCCGGAGGCCTGCTCCGGCGGCCCGACTGGTCGGTTCCCGAGTGGGCGGGCCTCGGGTTTATCCTCCTGGGCGGCCTTGGCCTCGGGCTGGCCTCGGCCGGCCTGGCCCGGGCCGAAAACCTGCGCCTCGGGGCCGCCGCCCTCGGGGCGCTCGGGGCGGCCGGCCTCCTGGGCAGACGGCCCTTTAAAATCGGCCGGCCGCGGGTCCGCCCCGGAATCGGGTTGGCCGCCGGCCTGGCCTTCGGGCTACCCCTGGGGGCCATCGCCGCAGCCCCACCCTTCGAGTGGGACGCCCTCGTTTACCACCTGGCCGTCCCCAAGGTTATGCTGGAAACCGGCCGTTACCCCGACCTGCCGGGGGCGCCCCACTTTTACTTTCCAAAGCCGGCCGAAACCGTCTACGGCTGGGCCTTCGCCCTGGGCGGGGAGCGGGCGCCCCGGGTGCTGGCCCTGGCCGTGGCCGGCCTGGTCCTGTGGGGAACGGCCCGGCTGGCCGCAAGGCTCGGCGCATCCGGGCCCCTGACGTTCGGCCTGCTGGCGGCGGTGCCCTCGGCCCTGGAGCTTGCCCCCTGGGCCTATACCGATTACTGGCTAGGCCTCTGGCTGGTGCTGGCCGCCGGGGCCCTGGTGGCCGGGGACCGGGTCGGCTTCGGCCTCTGGCTAGGGGCGGCCCTGGCCACCAAGCTTACGGCCGCCGGCTTTGTCTTAGTTTTAGGCCTGCTTCACCCTCCGGCCATCCCCCTGGCCCTGCCCATCGCCGGTCTGGTGGCCTTTCCCTGGTACCTGGATACCTGGGTGCGGACGGGTAACCCGGTCTACCCGTTCCTTTTCGGGGGCGCGGGCTGGACTCCGGAGCGGGCGGCCTGGTGGGGGACTGGCCCGGACCTTCCCCGGCTGTTACGCCTGGCCGCGGCCCCCCTGGAACTTTCGACCCTTGCCACCGCGGGCACCGCAAGCTATGATTTCACCCTGGGACCGGTGTGGCTGGCAACCCTTCCGGCCCTCATTACCCGGCGCGGGTCCCCGCCCGCCGGGGTGGGGACCCTGGGCCGCTTTGTTGCCGGCGGGTTTGCCTACTGGGTCGGCCTGGGGCTTTTTTCGGCCAACCTGATGCAGGGCCGGTTTCTGCTGCCCCTGTTGCCCGTGGCCGCCGTTCTGTGGGCCCGGGCCATCGGCCTTTCGGAGTTTCGGTTTTTCCTCCGGGGGGCGGTGGGGGTTGTGGCGGCCGTAAACCTGATAAGCCTGTGGGCCGGGGTTGTGAGCGGTCCCCTGCCGGCCGGCGGTCTGGGGCTCAGCCCAACGGCCGAGTTTTACGACCGGGTCCTCGGAAGTTACTACCGGGCGGTGCTGGCCGCCTCCGCCCCCGGGGCGGCCCCGGCGGTTCTGCTCTGGGAGCCCCGGGGCTATTTCTGCCTGCCGGGGTGCCGCCCCGACGACCTGGTCGACCTCTGGCGCATCTCGGGCCCGGACCCGGTGGGCACCTGGGCCGCTTCGGGCTTCCGGACGGTCCTGGTAAGCTGGCGGGGTTTCGAGTACGCGGTCGGGGTGTGGGGAAGCCTCTCGACGGAGGAGGCCGCCCGGGTCCGGTCCGAGCTGGAGACCCTGCCGGTGCTGGGGGAATGGGGCGGCGGCCCGGGGCGGCCCGAATACGGCCTTTACCGGTTAAGGTGAGCCGGCCTTATCTGCTCATCTTCGGGGTTTTCTTAGGCCTGCGCCTCCTCGGGGCCCAGCTGGTCTCCCAGCCGGGCTACATGGACGGGTTTTATTACTACCACGTCGGCCGCAACCTTTACCTGGGCCGGGGCTTCGTTGAAGACGTAATCTGGAACTGGCTCAATCCGCCCCCGGCGATAACCCACCCGAGCAACGACTACTGGATGCCCCTCACCTCGGTCCTTATCGCCGGGGCCTTCGCCCTGCTGGGGGAGTCCTTCCGGGCCGCCCAGCTGCCGAGCCTGGTCGCCTCGGCGGCCCTGCCCGTCTTCGCCTACCACCTGGCGGGCCGGGTCTGGCCGGCCCCGGCGGCCTGGCCGCGTCTCTGGGCGGCGGTAATCACCGGGGCCGGCGGAAGTTATTTTATTTACTGGCACGGAACGGATAACTTCGCCGTCTTCGGCCTGACGGGGGCGCTGACCCTCTACCTGGCCCGAGACCTGCCGACGGCCGGGCGCTGGGGGGCCGTTGGGGCGGGGGTTATGAGCGGCCTTGCCTACCTGGCCCGGCCCGATGGGCCCCTCCTGCTGGCGGTGGTCGCCGGCTGGGCCTGCCGGCCGGGGACGAAAGCCGCCCTGGGGCGGCGGGTCGGCCTGGTGGGCCTGGCCCTTCTGGGCTTCGGCCTGGCCGCCGCCCCCTGGTGGGCCCGAAACCTGCTGGCCTTCGGGACCCCCCTGCCCGGCGGGGGATTCAAGGTTGCCTGGCTGCGGGAATATAACGAGGTTTTCAGCTACGGCCTGGAGCTGGGCCCGGCCTATTATCTGGGCTGGGGACTTGGGCCCATCCTGCGGTCGAAGCTTCAGGCCGGGGTCGAGAACTTAAAATATCCCCTTAACCTTTCGCTGGTGCTTCTGCTTCCCTTCGGCCTCCTGGGGGCTTACCGGCTCCGGCCCTTACCGGCCTTCGCCCTGGCCTGGGCCTACCTGGCCGTCCTCTACGCCGTCCTTACGCTGGTATTTACCTTCCCGTCGCCCCGGGGGACCCTCTTGCACAGCGGGGTGGTGGGACTGCCCTTCTTCGGGGTGGCCGCCGCCCTGGGCCTCGAGGAGGCCATCCGCCGGGCGGCCCGGTACCGGCCCCGCTGGGAGCCGGAGCGGGCCGTTCGGAACATCGGCCTGATTGTTATCGGGGGCTTCGTGGCCGCCAGCGTGGGCCTGGGCATCCGGGCGGCCGGCGAATGGGACGTTCGCTTCCGGGCCTATGAGGCCGTGGCCGCCTGGTTCCGCCAGCAGGGGCTCGCCGACCCGGTCATGGTGGTGGACCCCCCTGGTTATTACTATTCCAGCGGCACCCCGGCCGTGGTGGTGGCCAACAACGACCTGGAAACCACCTGGCAGGTCTGCCGCCGCTACGGGGTAAAGTATCTGCTTTTAGAGCCGGCCTTCCCCGAGCCCTGGCTTCCCCTCTGGAAGGACCCGGAGGCCAGCCCCCGATTCAAGGCCGTGGGGCAGGTGGGCGAGGTGAAGATTTTCCGGGTGGAGGGCTAGCCGGTCGGCCGTGAAACCGCGGACGGTTCGGGGGCTGGTTTGGGGTCGGGACCGGGCCTGGGTTGTGCCCCTGCTGGTTTTCGCCGGGGCCTTTCTGGCGGCCTTGCCCATCGCCTGGCAGCTGGCCGGGCGGCTGCCGGCCAGGGCCCACCGTTTTGAGGCCGGGGGCGGGGAGGTTATCCTCTGGCCCTTCGGGGTCGACCTTTACCCCAGGTGGGTGGGGGGAAGGGCCCTCCTGCGGGGTGAGAATCCGTACGGTCCCGAGGTTGAGGCCGAAATCCACCAGGCCGTCTACGGCAGGCCGCGCCGGCCGGAAGAGCCCCAGTTCGGGTTTTATTACCCCGCCTACATCGTGGCCCTGGTCGGGCCGTTGCTGCCCCTTCCCCTGGGGGCGGCCGTTCGGGTCTGGGGGGCCCTGAACCTCGCCGCCCTGCTGACCCTGGGGGTTATGACCGTCTGGCAGGTTTCGCCCCGGCCCCCGCCCCTCATCTTCGGCCTTGCCTTCCTAAGTCTGTGCCTTTTCTGGCCGGCCTTTCTCACCATCGTCGTCGGCCAGTACGCCCTGGCCGTTCTCGGCCTCGGGGCCCTGGCCTGGGCCCTGCTCCGGGCCGGCCGGGAAGTCCCGGCCGGGGCGGTCCTGGCCCTGGCCGCCATCAAGCCCTCGGTCTCTTTCTTACCCATCCTGGGGGTCCTCGGCTGGGCCGCCCTCCGGGGCCGGTTGGGCGTTCCGGCCGGTTTTGCGGCCTGTCTGGGCGGCCTGGTTCTGGCCACCAGCCTCCCGGCCGGCTGGTGGGTGGCCGATTTTGTCGGGGCCCTTTCGGGCTATCAGGCGGCCGTCGGGCCCGCTTTCGTCACCTGGAAGCCGGCCGATGCCCTCGGCCTGCCGGCCGTGCTGGGCCTGCTGGGGGCCGGGTGGCTTCTGGTCCGGTCGGTCCGGGAGGCTTTCCGGTCGGGGGACTTCCCCTGGGCCGGCATCATCGGGGCGACCGTGCTTAACCTCCTCCTCACGCCCCACGTCGGAATTTTCGACCTGGCCGTTCTCCTGGTTCCCCTCGGGTGGCTTCTGGGCCGATGGGCCGGCTCCCTTCCCGGCTTCCTGCTCTGGCTCGGGCTTACCTGGTTTCCGGCGGTCCTCGGCTTCGGCCTTGGGGCCGACGGCCGGTGGGTGTGGGCGGCTTACCCGCCGGCGGTTGCCGGGGCCGTGCTGGCGGAGGTTTACCGGAAGTCCTGGCCGTTGGGGAAAAAGGCCTTATGACCGCCCGGCTCCGGGCGGAGCTTGCGCCGTTCGGCCTGGCCGCCGGCCTCGGGCTCCTTTACCTTCTGAGCGTCCGGATCTACGCCGGCACCGGCTACGGCTTTCCCCTGGACGACCCCTGGATTCACCAGACCATCGCCCGGAACTTTTTTGGCCTCGGGGGAATGTACTACGCCGAGGGGCGGCCGGTGGCCGCCTCCACCGCCCCCCTCTGGACCTGGCTGATGGCCGTGGGCCACCTGCTCGGGGCCGACCCGGTCGGTTGGGGCCTGGGGTGGGGGTTGGCCTTCGTGGGTCTGGCGGGCCGGCAGGCGACCCTTCTGGCCCGGCGGCTGGCCCCCGATTCAGTCTGGGCCGGGTGGGCGGGTCTGCTGGTGGCCGGGGAGGCCCACATCCTCTGGTCCGGGCTGTCGGGGATGGAGACGGCGGCCGCCCTCTGGGTGGTGCTGGTGCTCCTTACCTGGGGCCTCTCCGGACCCCAAAGCCTGTGGGGGTGGGTCTTTTTTGGGGCCGCGGCCGCGGTGGGCACCCTCCTCCGGCCCGAGCTGGGGGTGCTGGCCGGCCTGGTGGGCCTGGTCCGGGCGGGTGTGGACGGCGCCCGGGCGGGCCTCGGGCCGGTGGCGGCCGGCCTGGTCTGGGGCCTCCTGGTAGGGCCGGTGGGCCTCTGGAACTGGCAGGTGACCGGCAGCCCGTTCCCCAGCACCTTTATGGCCAAATACGTCGGGTACGGCGGGGGCGGGGGGCTGGTCCGCCTGGGCCTTTTCCTGCCGGCGGCCCTCACGGAGCTCACCAGGGGGCCCCTTCTGCTGGTCGGGCCCGGCCTTCTGGGCGCCGCGGTCCGCTTCGGCCGCCGGCCCCAAGCTTTGCCCCTCCTCCTCTGGCCCCCGATCTTACTGGTAGCGATCTCCCAGGTGGTTCCGGCCACCTTCCACCACGGCCGCTACCTTCAGCCGGCCCTCCCGCCCCTGCTGGTGGGGGGCCTTCTGGGGGTCGAATACGCCCTTAATGCCCTCGGGCTGGGAATTGTCCGGCGCTGGTTTCCCCGGGTTTTACTTTTCGGGGTCCTCCTCTTCAACCTGGCGGGTGCCCGAAACTACGGCCTTGAGGTGCGCTGGATTAACGACGAGCACCTGGGGGTTGCCCGCTGGGTCCGGACGGAGACCCCGCCGGGGACCGTCGTTGCCGCCCACGACGTGGGGGCACTGGGCTATTTCGGCGGCCGGACTTTAATTGATACGGCCGGCCTCCTTAACCCGGAGCTTATCCCCCACGTCCGGGACCCCGAACGGCTGGTGGCCGAACTGCGCCGGCGGGGTGCCCATTACCTGGTATTTTTCCCGGCCTGGTATCCCGACCTGGCGAACCGGCCGGACCTGCCCGTGGCCTTTGAAATCCGGACGGCCTACGCCCGGCCCCTCGGGGGCGACGATTTTATCGTGGTTGCGCTAAATCCTCAAGACAGACCTTAATGTGCAGCTCCTTAAGCTGCTCCGGGCTCACCTCCGAGGGGGCCCCGAAAAGGAGGTCCACCGCGTCCTTGGTCTTCGGGAAGGCGATAACCTCCCGGATGGTGGACTCCCGGGCCAAAAGGGCGACCAGCCGGTCCAGGCCGATGGCGATCCCCCCGTGGGGAGGCACCCCGTATTCGAAGGCGGTAAGCAGATGGCCGAACTGCCGCTCGATATTCTCCCGGGTGTGGCCCATCACCTGGAAGACCTGCCGCTGAACCTCGGGGTCGGTGATCCGGATGCTTCCGCCCCCGAGCTCGTGGCCGTTGCAGATGAGGTCGTACTGCTTGGCCCGCACCCGGCCGGGGTCGGTGAGCAGGTAAGGCAGGTCCTCGTCCCGGGGGGCGGTGAAGGGGTGGTGGACCGCATCCCAGCGGTTCTCCTGCTCCTTAAACTCAAAGGCCGGAAAGTCCACCACCCAGGCGAACACCAGCAGGTCCGGGTCGGCCAGACCCAGCCGGCGTCCCAGCTCCTCCCGAAGCTCGGCAAGCCCCCGGGAGACCGCCGGGTAAGGCCCGGCCCCCAGCAGGAGCAGGTCCCCGGCCTCGGCCCCAAAGCGCCCGATGAGGCCCGCCAACTCGGCCTCCGTCAGGTGACGGCCCACCGGCGACCGGACCCCCAGCTCCCCGACCCGAATCTGGCCCTCCCGGCCGGTAAAGGCCTCCACGGCCACGCTCACCAGACCCCCAAGGCCGAACTGCCGGACGTAGGCGGCCAGCTCCTCCACCTCCCGCCGGCTGATGCCGGCCTGGCCGGGAACCCTAATCCCCTTCACCCGGCCGCCGGCGGCCACGGCCTGGCGGAAAACCTGAAACGGGGTCTCGGCCAGAATGTCGGTGACGTCCACCAGCTCCAGGCCGAAGCGCAGGTCGGCGTGGTCGGTGCCGTAGCGGTCCACCACCTCCCGGTAGGTAAGCCGGGGGAAGGGGCTCCGGACCTTAAACTCGGGGGTTACGGTCCGAACCAGGTCGGTAATTAACGATTCAATCAGGTTTAAAACGTCCTCCTGGTCGACGAAGCTCATCTCCAGGTCGAGCTGGGTGAATTCGGGCTGGCGGTCGGCCCGCAGGTCCTCGTCCCGGAAGCAGCGGGCGATCTGGAAGTATTTCTCAAAGCCGGCCACCATCAGCAGTTGCTTGAGCTGCTGGGGGGATTGGGGCAGGGCGTAGAACTTGCCGGGGTGGAGCCGGCTGGGCACCAGGTAGTCCCGGGCCCCCTCGGGGGTGCTTTTGGTAAGAATCGGGGTCTCGATTTCGACGAAGCCCCGGGCATCCAGGTAATCCCGGATGAACTTTGTCACCCGGTGGCGGAGGATAAGGTTGGCCTGCATCTTCGGCCGGCGCAGGTCCAGGTAGCGGTATTTCAGCCGCACGTACTCGTCGACAGCCTGGTCGTCGGCGATGGGGAAGGGCGGGGTCCGGGCGGCCGAAAGGATGCGAATCGTCCGGGCCACCACCTCCACCTCACCGGTGGGCAGGTTGGGGTTTTCGGTCCCGGGCGGCCGGCGGCTCACGGTGCCGCCCACCAGAATCACATACTCGGACCGGCAGAGGTCGGCCGTTTCGTGGGCCTCCGGGGCGACCTGGGGGTTGGCCACCACCTGGACCAGCCCGGAGCGGTCCCGCAGGTCGATGAAGATGAGGCCGCCGTGGTCCCGGCGCCGGTGGACCCACCCGGCCAGGGTCACCTCCTGCCCGATATGGGCCGGGCGAAGCTCGCCGCAGTTGTGGGATTTGAGCATCGGCTCGGCTCTCCCCAAAGGGCGTCAATTATAAGCTTAACATGTAAGCCCGACCTTAATCCCTGGCTGTCCGCCAGGCTCAGGGCTTTCCGGGTTGCGGCCCCAGACCCTCTGGAAAGATGCGCCAGGTCGCCGCCGACCCTCCTGCATGGGGCATGGCCGTCCGCCCTACAGCCTGTATGCTAGCAATATTCGGGATACCTGGAGGAAAGCCAGTCGATACAATCCACTGGACGAACAAACGCCGGTCCCTTATCATTCTTGCCGGATAGTCCGGTAGCGGGAGCCCGGACTACCCGGTTGAATTTCGCAGGCGCCCTGGAGCCGCCCTTTGGGCGCCGCCCAAAGGGGGCGTGGCGCAGAGCGGAGTGAGGCGGATAGTGCGGAACTTTTGCTTCTTTCCGGGTTGCGGCCCCGGGGACAGACCCGGGTCTGTCCCCCCGTCCCCTCGCCGGTCTCCTCTTCGGACGGACTTACTCTCTCCCGAGCCGAAGCCGTCTCCCTCTGCCCGCATGCGCCGACCAGGATTCTGGCAAAGGAGGGAGCCGTGACGGCATCCTTATTGCCCGCCAGCAGCGCCGAACCCGGCTACCGGCGCGACCGTCGGGAACGCAGGCAGGTCGACGGACCACCGGCTGCGTGGGGCTTAAGCTTCCAGGCCTTTCAGGCCATTGTGAACGAGCTCCATCGCCACCAGAAGCCTGGTCCCATGCTCGATTCGGTTCTCAGGCTGGTCGTGGACACCCTCGGGCTTGCTGCCGGCTGGGTATTTCTCCGGCTGGAACCTGAGGGGTGCTTTCTGGCGTCCAGCTATCGCATCCCGTCGGAGCTGGCGGCCGATGACTGCCCGGGGCTGAAGCGGGGACCCTGTCGATGCCAGCGTCGGCTTCTGGCCGGCCAGATGGTCAAGTCGACCAACTGGATGCCCTGGGAGCGGCTCGAGCTCGCCGGGATGCCAGGGTCTCACCTCTCGGTCCCCATTTACGCTGGGGACCGGATTCTGGGGCTTATGAACCTGACTGCCGCCGGACGGCAGCCCCCTCCGGCCGTCCCGACCGAGCTCCTTGATCTGGTCGGCGCCCTGGTCGGGCTTGCTCTGGAGCGGGTGTTGACCCTGTCAGGGGCCGAGGCCACCCGGCAGCGGGAGCGGGATGAGGTTTCGGAGCTGGCCCGGGTCCTGCTGAATGTTGCCACCGTTGACGACCTGGGCCGGGCGCTTTTTCCAGTTCTGCGCCGGACTCTGGAAGCCGATGCCCTCAGCCTGCTGGTGGTCGACCCGAGCGGCACGTGCCTTACCCTGGCCGCCGGGTGGGGGTGGCCGGAGGCCCATGTGGGCCGGCTTCAGCTTCCCCTGAGTCCCCCGAAAGCAGTGGGCCGGCCTGGGCCCTCCACACCCGTAAGCCGGCCTTTTGCCACCTCGACAGCCTTGAGCGGCCCTTTTTCATCCCCGAGCCTGTCCGCCGGGCCGGAGTCAGGCAGAGCCTCATGCTGCCGATGTTGAACGGGGAAAACCCCGTCGGGGTTGTGGCGGTGAACTGGGTCCAGACCCGGCCGGTTCCTGAAGACCGGGCCCGCTTTGCCGTCCTGCTGTGCGAGCTTGCGGCGGGCGCTCTTGCCCGGATACTCCAGCTCCAGAACCTGCAGGAGGTGACCGACCGACTGCCAGTAGGCGCCTACCGCTCAACGGCCGATGGCCGCCTTATCGCCGTGAACAATGCCCTGGTAAGGATACTTGGATACCCTCACCGGGCAAGCTTGCTGGGGACCCCGGTCCGGGCCATCTACGCGGACCCGAACGACCGGCTTCGCTGGCAGCGGCTAATCGAGCGGCGGGGCACCCTCGTTGGTTATGAGGTTCGCTGGCGCCGGTTTGACGGGACCCCCATCTGGGTCCGGGAGTCTGCCCGGGCGGTCCGGGGCGCCTCCGGGCAGGTGGTGTACTACGAAGGAACCGTCGAGGACATCACCGAACGCAAAGGGTACGAGGAGCGGGTCAGGTTCCTGGCCGAACACGACCCCCTGACCGGTATTTTTAACCGCCGCCGCTTTGAGGCCGAGCTTACCCGGCGGCTAGGCCTGGCCCAGCGGACGGGGCGAACCGGGGCAATTCTTCTGACCGACCTGGACAACTTTAAGGCCGTCAACGACCTGCTCGGCCATCAGGCGGGCGACCGGCTGCTGCAGGAGCTGGCCGCTCTGATGAGGAGCCGACTGCGGCGGGGCGGGATTCTGGCCCGGCTGGGGGGGGATGAGTTCGGGGTAGTACTGTTTCCCGCCGCCGCTGAGCACGCCCGGGCCGTGGCCGGGCGGATTCTTGGGGCCATCCGGGAGCGGATGGCACGGCTGGGGGATGGTCGCCTGCAGGTGGGGGCCAGTTGCGGAATAGCCGTCTTCCCGGGGCGAGCCCGGACGGTGGAGCAGGCGCTTGCGGCGGCCGACCGCGCTCGGTATGCCCCCAAGGACCTGGGCGACGACCAGACCCAGGTCTGGACCCCGGATGCCGCCTGGTTCCCAAACTTGGTCAGGGACGAGCTTGCCCGGGCCCTGACCGAGAACGGCCTGGAAGTCTTTGCCCAGCCGATTCTTGACCTGCGGACGGGTCGGGTTACCCAGTACGAACTGCTGGCGCGAATTCGGGTCGGGGAGAAACTGCTTACACCGGCAGCATTCCTGGAGGCGGCCGAGCGCCTGGGACTTATTGTCGAGGTGGACCTGAAGGTTCTTGCCGAGGCCGTCCGGCTGGCAAAGGAGACCGCCCTGCGGCTCCATGTGAATATATCCGGGCGAACCATGAGTGACCGGGGGAGCCTTGAGCGGATGCTCCGACTGCTGGAGTGGGCTGAGGTGGAGCCGAACCGCCTGGTTCTGGAAATTACGGAGCAGCGGATGCTGGCCGACCTGACGGCCATCCGCGGGCATCTCACTGCCCTGCGGGAACGGGGGTACCGCCTGGCTCTAGACGACTTTGGGGCTGGATTTTCGTCGTTTCACTACCTGCGTCACGTGCCGGTTGACTACGTAAGGGTGGACGGCCGTCTCATCCGGAATCTGCCTACTGACGGACCGGGACAGAAGGTCGTGCAGGCCATTGGCCGTCTCGCCCGGGACCTGGGCGGGGCGACCGTAGCCGAGTGGGTCGAAGATGAGCCCACCCTTCGGCTGGTCCGGGAGCTGGGCCTTGACTACGCCCAGGGCTTCCACATCGGCGTGCCCGTCCCGCTGGCACAAATTTCCGAACCAGGAGGGTGATATGGCCGTCCGGAGCCGCGCATCACCTTTATTGCGGCCGGAAGTGGGGGGAGTCCCCGTCGACGAGCGGTTCATCCGCCGGTTTATTTACCTTGCCGCCGAGCCATACCCTTTCAGCAAAGTGCCTATCGAGCCGTATCATCTGTTCCATGGCGGTCACATCGACTGGCTCCTGGCCGCAACCGGCCTGGGGCGGATGTCGACCGTTGAGGGGGTGGTCCTTGGCGAACACACCGCCGACACCTGGGGCCGGGAGCCGCCCCGCAGGTTCACCCTTGCTGGGGCCGATGCCGGGGGCCTGAAGGCCTGGCTGGAGGAGAGCTGGGAGTCGCACCGGCATGTCGGCTACCTTATCGTTTGAGGTGAGGGACCCGGCGTCCGGACTGGAAATCCTTCGGGAGGTCTTCTGCCTCTGGGTCGTCTACCGGGGCCGGGCACCCTGGGCCGAGCCCTTCCTGCGGGAGTGCGAACTGACCGGTGTCTGGAAGGTCGAGCCGCCCCATCTCTGGTATGCCAAGCTGGCCTCGGCCCAGAATCACCCTGCCCTACGGGGCTACCCTGACCTGGGCGTAAATCACGTCTGGGAGGTCTCCGAGCGGGTCGAGACCGACCCCGAGGCCCTCTACGTCGCATTCTGGCGGCTTAAGGAGCCGTGGGTTATCAATAAGCCCGCGGAGAAGGCCGCCGAGCTGGCCCGCCTGCTTAAGGACCTGGCCCGGGCCGAGCGGGATCCGGCCTTCGCCGGTCCCGGATTCCTGATGCCCCTCTTCTGTGGAACTCTGCTGGTCGTGGACGGCTGGCACTTCCCGGTGGACCGGCGGCGGTATGGCTTTTCGAACCTTCCGGTCGGCCGGGCCTACAGTCTTGCTCAGGTCCGGGTGGCCGTAAAGAAGGCCCTGAACGCCCGGGGCGAGCCCGAGCCCCGGCGCCCAGGTCGTCCCGCCCCGGAGTCCCAGCCCCGGCCGGCCGAGCTTCCGCCGCGGGTCCCGCCGAAAGTGGCCGTGGGCCTGGGCCGGCTCGCCGAAGTCGGCTTTGGCCGGACCGAGCTCGAGGCCGTCGCCGCGGCCCTGGGGGTCGGGTTCAGGGACCGTAAAGTATTCGTCGAGAGGCTGCTTAACAGGTACCGGCAGGCCGAACGGGAATGGTCGGTCCGCCTCTTCCTCACGGCCCAGAGCGCTGTTGGGGAGGACCTGCAGGTCGAAGCCGCCGGGCTCTACGAGGCCTACGCGAAGTGGTGCCGGGAGGCCGGTCTCGACCCGGTGACGCGGCGGGTATTCGGCCGAGAAGTGAAGGGACTCGGGATTGCCACTTCCCGACGCGGGCACCCCAGGCAGTTATTCTACCAGGGCATCGGCCTGGTCTCGTAAGGCTTTGGGTCCGCCGATGCCGGCGATGGGCCAATCCGCCGGGAGACGAGCTATGGGCCGGACCCCGGGTCGCGGCCCCCTTCCGCCGGACCTTCAGGCCGGCCGTCCTGACCAGAGTCGGCAGATCATCGTTCTGGCCGCCATTGCCTGGACGCCGGGCGTAAGCACCAGGTCGGCGGGCTTCACCCGCGCCGCCGAAGGTGGCCGGCTTTTCGACCAGTTTGGGGCCGGTATCGGCAAATCCACGGCCTCAAGGGACCTTCGGGCGGTCTCGGAGCAGCGGGCGGCGAAGCCGCCGCTTAAAAAGCGCAAGGTCAGGGTCCTTGGGCTGGATGGAACCCTGGTCAAAATCAGGGGGCAGGAACACGGGATTATTATTGCCCTGGACCTGGGCAGCGGCCAGCTATTCTTGACATAACTTGCTTTGCAGGTTATGTCAAGAATAGCTGGATATCCGAGCATGACGTTAAAGCTGGCGGGCTTTGCCCGCGCCGGCCAAAGGCCGGCCGGCTTGAGCCCCTGGTGAAAGCCTTTGGGGTTGAGGTCATCGTAACCGACGAGCTTCCCACGTACAACCTGGTTGCTCAGGCCCTGGACCTTCGACAGGCGCACTGCCGGTTTCACCTGAAGCGGCGGGTAGGGAGGCTCATCAAGACTTTTGAGGCCGAGCTTGGGGAGCAGGTAAAGCCGATCCTGGATGAGGTCAGACAGATAATCGATGAGCTTCCCCAGGATGGTGGAAAGAGGCGAAGCGCTGCGCGCTTGGGGTTAAAAATCAAGGCCAGGTTTGACCCCGGACCCACTTTACAGGCTAAAGCAATTTATCCTGAACTTATCCCAGCGGTGGGCCCAAACTTAACATAAAT
>DAOTYJ010000041.1:0-3189 GCA_034434875.1 Dehalococcoidia bacterium
TGACCTTTATAGGTTCGCTGCCCCCGGGC
The DNA here is from genome assembly GCA_034434875.1 of Dehalococcoidia bacterium. GTDB lineage: Bacteria > Chloroflexota > Dehalococcoidia > JAUQQI01 > JAUQQI01 > JAUQQI01. The sequence continues at coordinate 30 of DAOTYJ010000041.1, forward strand.
AGCCGGGTGCTTCTGGTCGGGGATGCCCGCCATTATTACTGTCCGGCCGCCTGCTGGCCCGAGGCCGACCAGTTCACCTGGACCCGGCTGGCCATGCTGGCCGACTTCGAACCCGAAAAACTTGTCCGAAGGCTTCGTTCCATGGGGATAACCCATCTTCTGGTGAGCCGGCCGGACGTGGAGTTTTTAACGGACCACGACCCCGGGGGGCGGTTTGACCGGTCGATTAGTTTGCTCTACGGGCTGGTTCCCCGGTGTCTGAAGCTAATTTTCGTAGACCGGGCCACCGAGGTTTATGAGGTTGGGTGTGCTGGCCCTGAGGCCGCCGTTCAGGGCTCGCCGGCCGTCACACGAATGGCCGAGCCGCAGGCCAGGACGTCTCCCCCGGCGCCGGGGTCGGGGCAGGGCCATTAGCCGGGGCCGGCCCGTCAGGCCTCGGAAAGCTCTTCGGCCCGCAGGGCGGCCAGGATAAGCTCGTGCCGGCCGCGGGCCCCCGTCTTGGCGTAGATGTTTCGGACGTGGCTTTTGAGGGTGTTTTTGGAGACCCCAAGGCGGGCCGCAATCTCGTTAAACTCGGTCCCGGCCAGCAGGTGCCGGGTCACATCCAGCTCCCGCTCCGTCAGGCCGAAGGCCCCCAGCCGAAAGACCAGCTTCTCCGGCGGCAGCACCACGGCCCGCACCCGCCCCAGGGTCTCGGGTACGGCCGCCCCCAGTGGCGCCCCCAGAATGATGGCCGCCGTCGCAACGGCCGCCGCCCCAAGCCGGACGTCCGGCCCGGCAACAAGCTGGCCCACCGCCCACATCCCGGCCCCGATGGCGGCCACCATGAGCCCCAGCCCGAAGCCGAAGCTTTTCAGCCCCCCGTAAAGGGACCCAACGTCGGCCAGGACCGCCCAGAAGTAGACATCGGCCAGCCCGAATCCCAGCATCACCGGCGCCTGGACGGCCGCCCAGGCCTGCCGGTCCCGGTCCAGCAAAAACAGGGGAAACGCCAGGCCCAGGACCGATGGGGCCGCTATCCCCACGGGCCGCCGGCCCCCCCGGTCGGCCACAAAGCCGGCCAGCGCCGCCCCGGCCAGATAAGGCAAAAGCCCCAGGGCGGTGGCCCCGGCAATGCCGGCATAATAGGGCTGAATCGCCCCGTAAAGGACCCCGCCCACCAGGTAGACTGCCACCACGAAGCCCCCCAGCCCAAGCTGAGCCCGCCGGCCGAAGACCGGCCCTACCAGCACCCGGACCGGCCGGGGCGGCCGGGCCCGACGCCACCAGACAAGGTGCAGGGCGGCTCCGGCCGCCGGGAGGGGCACAAGGGCATACAGGGCCGCCGGGTCGGTGGGGCCGGCCAGCTGGAAGGCCAGCAGCAACAGGTTGGCCCCAACGGCCCCGGCCGCCACCGTCCGGGCCCGCCACCGCTGGGGGACCCAGGCGGCCAGACCAGCGCCCCAGGCCACGGGGAAGGGGGCCGCCGCCAGGCCCAGCAGGCCCAGAAAGGGGCCCAGGAGGGGTCCCGGAAGGTGGGGGGCTGCCGCCGTAAGCGCCCCGCAGGCCAGGGCCGCGGCCGCCGGCAGGGAGCCGAGGGCGGGCCCGGGCCGGAGCAGCATTCCGCTCAACAGTAGGCCGGCGGCATGACCTGCGGTGAAGGCCAGGGCGGGCGCAAGGCCCCCGTCGGAACCCCCCAGGGCCCCCAGCAGGGGCCCGCCCATAGGGAAAGCCAGAAGCCAGCCGAAGAAAAGGCCGAGGCTGGCCGCCATCAGCCACCAGCCCCGGGGTCCGGGCGGGGTGAAGCTCCTTAGGCCGAACATGACCCGGGCGTTTTGACAGATTATACCACGGCGGGGTAAAGGCGGCGGCCCCCGGGGACCGGGCCTTCAGGCGGCCGGCCCCGGGCGGCAGGTGAGGTCGGCCCGGCCGGCGATAATGTGGGCCGTCCACATCCCGTCGGGACAGGCCGGCCTCAGGCTTAGCTGGGGCGCGGCGCAGGGCCTCCGCCGGGGGCAGACCGGAAAACCAGCCGGCAAAGAGCCGGACTGCCACCTCCCCGGCTAGGTCCGGGGGGACGTAGGCCAGGGTGCCCACCACTCCAGCTCCCGCCGGGCCGCCGGGTCGGAGCCCAGGCGGAAGCGGCGCTGGGCCAGTTGCTCCGCCTCGGTAAGGCGGCGCCGGCTGAGGGCCAGGGCGGTGAGCCCCGCCAGGGCCTGGAGCCGGAAGAAGGTGGGGTCGGAGGTTCGGCGGGCCAGCCGCAGGGCCCTGGCGCCGGCGAGGTCCCCGGCTTGGAGTTTAGCCGCGGCCGCCTCCAGCCGGGGGTCCATCCTGGTCCTGGCGGTCGGGTTTGAGGGCCTCGGCCAGGCCCCGGACGACCCCTTCCGGCAAAGCCCGGGCGTAGTCGGCGAAGGCCCTAATGAGGTCGTCGGCCCGGAGCTTCAGCCGGAAGCCGCCCTCGGGTGTCTTTTCGACTTCAATGGTGCCCAGTACCAGGATGACCAGCACCGCCGGGGTGATAGCCGGCAGCAGGTCCATGTGGGGTTCGGCGGCCCGCCGGACCGCCCCTTCGACATAGGGCCGGAGCCGGTCGTCCTGGTAAAGGCGGCCAGGGGCCTGGCGGGCGAGCTGTCCCCCCAGCTCCGAGGCCGGGTTCTGGCGGAGGGCCGCCAGGAGGGCCCGGCCGGGCTCGGGGGCGGCCAGCTCCAGCTCATCCAGGAGCAGTTCCAGTTCGCCCGTGGTGGTCCCGGCCGGGGCGGCCAGGTCCCAGAGCTCCAGGAGCGTCCGGACGGCCACCTCATCGGGAAGCTGCGTGAAATCCACGACTAACCCGCTCGCTCAACGTTTTAAGATGACCGGCAAGAAGAGCCGCTGGGGGCCGGGGCCCTGGGCCGGGACCAGAAGGGCGACCGGGTCTACGACCTGCCCGTAACCCCGACGGCTCGGTGGCTTTAAGCCAGTCCCTTACCGTCCCGGCCGGGGGCTCTTACACGGTCTTCCCCTTGCCGGTATCCGGCTTTGACGGCACGGTTGAAATCCAGTCGGACCGGCCGGTGGCGGCCATTGCCAACCTGCTCACCTCGAATCCGACGATGCTGGACTCGTACATTGGGGTGACATCCCCTGGGACCCAGGCCTTTTTGCCCCTGATTATGCGGGAAAACGGGGGCTATTCGACGAC
>DAOTYJ010000042.1:0-6519 GCA_034434875.1 Dehalococcoidia bacterium
GCGAACCGAATCTGCGGCCGGGAGGCGTTGGGCTCCAGTAGGAGGACCAGGGTCTCATCGGCCTGGACGCAAAGATAGACGCAGGCGGCCTCCTGGGCGGCAAGCCAGGACCTCAGCCGGGCCGGGTCCGGCGGAGCCAGACCTAGCCGGCGGCGCAGAACCTGGGCTTTGGCCGCCTCGGCCACCCGAAGGGCCGCCGTGGGCCGCCCCAGCCGGGCCAGCAGGACCGCCTCAGCTTCGTAGAGCTGGGCCCGGATGGCGAGCAGGTCCCGCCAGCCGGTTGGGTGCGTCGGCTGAGCTTCGACCAGGCCGATGCCGCGCCGAACCACCCGGCGGGCATCCTGCAGGCGGCCGAGGCGGCGCAGGACGGCGGCCTCGGCCAGGGAGGCCGTGGTCCGGGCCAGCCAGGAGCCGGCATGCCGGCGGACCTCCGATACCAGACCGAGGGCGGCAGTTGGGTTCCGCCGGTAGAGGCCGTAGGCGGCGGCCAGCAGGGCCCAGGCGTACTCTTCCGGCGGCAGCAACTGCCGAAGCCGCAGTCGAAGCTCGTCGGCCGATTCGCCGGCCAGCATGCGGGCCTGGACCAGCAGGGTGAGGGCCTGCCGGACGAGGGGCCGGTTTCTCAGCTCTTCCCCGAGGCGGGCGGCCTGCTCCAGGTCACGGACGGCCGCCTCTACCGGGCCGCCGGCGGCCAGCCGGAGCCGGCCCAGCCGGCACAGGAGCCGGGCCCGGTCAGTCGCGGCGGGCGCCGTCGCCAGCGCCGTCTCCAGGGATGTCAGGGCCGCCTGAAGGTCCCCTTCGGCCTCGAAAAGGTCGGCCCGCAGGCAGTAGAGCTCGAAGCGGCGCCCGGCATCCTTGAGCCGGGCGACCTGGGCCTCGAGGGCCGTTCGGGCCCGCGGGTCCGAACCGAGGCGAAACCGCCAGAGCTCCACCTCCAAGCGGCGGGCCGCATCCTCAACCCCGGTCCTTCCCGCCAGCCGCAGGGCGTGGCGGAGCCGGCGGACGTAACCGTCCAGGTCCCGCCGCTCCAGTGCGGCGGCCGCCCGGTCCCGCAGGGCGTCCACGGCCAGCTCCCAGAACACCGGAGCCTGGGCCGGGAGTTTGCCGGCCGCCCGCCGGGCCAGGCGGAAGCGGCGCTGGGCCAGCTGCTCCGCCTCGGTAAGGCGGCGCCGGCTGAGGGCCAGGGCGGTGAGCCCCGCCAGGGCCTGGAGCCGGAAGAAGGTGGGGTCGGAGGTTCGGCGGGCCAGCCGCAGGGCCCGGCCCAGGTAGGCTTCGGCTTCGTCGGGTTGCCCGCTCAGAAGGGCCAGGTCTGCCAGCCAGCAGAGGGCCTGGGCCCGGTCCGCCGGGGAAAGGCCATGGGCCCCCGAGACCCCGGTCAGGAGGGCCCTGGCGCCGGCGAGGTCCCCGGCCTGGAGTTTAGCCGCGGCCGCCTCCAGCCGGGGGTCCATCCTGGTCCTGGCGGTCGGGTTTGAGGGCCTCGGCCAGGCCCCGGACGACCCCTTCCGGCAAAGCCCGGGCGTAGTCGGCAAAGGCCCTAATGAGGTCGTCGGCCCGGAGCTTCAGCCGGAAGCCTCCTTCGGGTGTCTTTTCGACTTCAATGGTGCCCAGCACCAGGATGACCAGCACCGCCGGGGTAATAGCCGGCAGCAGGTCCATGTGGGGTTCGGCGGCCCGCCGGACCGCCTCTTCGACGTAGGGCCGGAGCCGGTCGTCCTGGTAAAGGCGGCCAAGGGCCTGGCGGGCGAGCTGTCCCCCCAGCTCCGAGGCCGGGTTCTGACGGAGGGCGGCCAGGAGGGCCCGGCCGGGCTCGGGGGCGGCCAGCTCCAGCTCATCCAGGAGCAGTTCCAGTTCGCCCGTGGTGGTCCCGGCCGGGGCCGCCAGGCCCCAGAGGTTCAGGAGCGCCCGGACGGCGACTTCGTTGGGCAGCTGTGTGAAATCCACGGTGGACTTTCCCTATCCTCTACTGTTTCGCGATGAACGGCAGGAATAGCCGCTGGGCGCCCGGGCCCTGCGCCGGGACCACGAGGGCCACCGGGTCGGTTACCTGCCCGTTGGCCTGGCCGTCGGCGTCGAGGGACCCGCCGTCCTGGACCTGGAAGGTGGCGGTGTTGCCCGAAAGCTGGGCGTTGGGCACGGCCTGCCACTGGTTGTTGATGAGCTTCCAGAGCTGGGCCCCCTGCGGGATCGGCTGCGGGAACGTGAGCGTTACGGTGAGGATTCCGCCGGGCTGGGAAACCTGCGCCGTGAAGGTGATGCCGCCGTAGGGGGCCTGGAAGCCCGGGGGCGGGGTCACGTTCTGAGCCGTGGGGCCCTGGGTGAAGGCGCCGCCCTGGAGGCCGACCTGCACCTGGCCGCCGGGAGTATTCACCGTCCCGGAGGTTCCGCCGCCGGATGCCTGGGGCGTTGCCGAGACCTCGGCGGACTCGGCCGACTCACCGGCCGCATTGACGGCCGTCACCACGAAGTAATACGTGGTCCCGTTCTGAAGACCGGTGTGGGTGAAGCTGGTGCCTGTGATGCCCTCGTGCTTCATCCCGCCCGGCTTGCTCTGCCAGTTCGCCTTGGTGACGCCGGACTGGGTGGCCATATAGATGTTGTAGGAGGTGGCCCCCTGGACCGCTCCCCAGGTGAGGGTAACCTGCCCGTCGCCCGGTGTGGCCGCCACGTTCTGCGGAGCGGCCGGCGGCTGGCCGCCGGACCCGCTCAGCACACACACCACCCGCACGTTGTCGATCGCCCACCACCAGTCAAAATTGGCGTTATAGTAATGGAAACGGATGCGGAACGACGAGGCGCCCGTGAGATTCTCGGTCAGCTCAATCCGCTTTACGTTCGGGGTGGGATAGCCGTCGTCTGAACCCTCCATCCGCAGAACGTTAACCCAGGTGGTCCCGCCGTCAGTGGAAACATCCACGTCGGCCTTCTCGTTCTCGTAAACCGTGAACTGGTTTGCAAACTCCAGGAAGATGCGCCCGCCCTGCGTAACACAGGAGGCAGGAAGGGACGGGGTGATGAGCTGCTCATCCTGGGTCGCGGTTGCCCCGGCCGCATCCGAGTCGACGATGGCGAAGGGCAGGCTGAAAGGTGCCCCGATGGAGCGGTTACCCGGATTGGTCGTGGTCCAGGTAGCCGCGTTCCCGCCGCCGCTCCCCCCGTCCACTACCTGCCACGTTGAAAGTATGCCGCCGCTGAAGTCCTCAGACAGCAGCGTTTGAGCCGGCGAGAAGTTGGCCGCGCAGGTCTTGTTGCCTGTCAGCTGAATGCTCGTGGCTGGCGAAGTGCCCGAGCAGTCGCCTGACCAGCCGGTGAAGAACGAGTTCTGGCCGGCGGTGGCGGCCAAAGATACCGTGGAACCGGACATGAACTGGGCGGTGCAGGTGGGCGGGCAGGATATGCCGGCCGGGTTGCTGGAAACCGTGCCCGTCCCCCCTCCGGAGATCTGCACCGTAAGCGTCACGGCCGTCTCGAATCTGGCCGTACACGTCTTGTTGCCGTTCATGGTCACCGTTGTGGTGGGGTTGGTGCCGGAGCAGTTCCCCAACCAGCCGGCAAAGACCGACCCCTGGGCAGGGGTAGCGGTCAGGGTGACCTGCGTGCCGACCTGGTACACCTCGGAGCAGTCCTGTCCGCAGTCGATGCCGGCCGGGTTGCTGGTCACGGTTCCGGAGCCGGCGCCCGTCTTCTGGACCGTAAGGGTCACCTGGTTGCTGAACTGGGCGGTGCAGGTCTTGTTGTCGTCCATGGTCAGGGTGACCGACGGCGAGGTCCCTGAACAGCTTCCGGACCAGCCGACAAAGACGTAGCCGGTGTCGGGCACAGCCCTCAGGGTGACGGTGGCGGGCGGGTCCGGCTCATAGGTAGCGCTACAGGCGGTCCCGCCCGAACCGCAATTGATGCGGCCGTCGTCGCTGGTTACCCGGCCGCCGGGCGGCGAGCCGGGCACGGTAACGCTCAGGGTGTAGCCTGGAACCGGAGTTGCCGAAACGACAGAAGATTCAGCCGACTCGCCCAACCGGTTGACCGCAGTAACCACGAAGTAGTATGTCGTGTTGTTCTGAAGGCCGCTAACGACGAACGACTCGCTCGCGTACGTTGGGTCCTTAAAGACCTGGTAGCGCTGGTCATAGCTGTTCTTGCTGACGCCGGGCGATGAGCCCCGGTATATCCAGTAGGCGTAGGCCTCGGGCACCCGATTCCAGCTGAGGGTTACCCGGCCAATGCCGGCCCTGGCCTGGACATTCTGCGGGGCTCCGGGGGCAGCCGTCTCCACTTCCACCGCCCCGATGTCGCAGTTATTCCCCTGCGGGCGGGCCACACCCCGCTGGTCCCGGAGGTTGGGGCCGGAGCACGGACCCTGTCCCGCAGGGATTTTGTCGATGGCCGGACTGCCGGGCTGCGGAAGCATGGTCTGAGTGGGGCCGCCGTTGTCCGCAAGCGGACCCAGCTGGGGGTCCACGGTCTGGTCCGTGGACGTGGTGTTGCAATCGCTTCCGAGGATGTTGTAGCCGCCTGATGTACCGCCATAGCAGTTGGGGCCAAGGCCGCCTTGGCCCACCACATTGCCGTAAATTATTGACCCGGCTATCGCCACGGACCCGGATCCTGCCACGTAAATCCCCCCCCCTCTAAACAAGAAAGATGGATCGTTCCCCTGAAAGTTCTCCGGGTCCTCGTATGCCTCCAGCGTAGCCCGGTTGCCGTAAACCGTAACGTTCTCCACTCTAAATGACGTTCCCGCACTAATGAAAAGAAAAAGACCTCCACCAAAGGGGGCCAGGTTATCAGCGACTGTGACGTTGCCCACCCAGGCTGACTGCGGCCCGCTGACTTCTAAATGGAGCGCGCCACCCCCAGTCACCGGCCAGCCACTGCACGTAGGTGGGTCGCCCCAGACATTGCCAGTGCAACGGGAAAAGACCTTGTTGCGGGCAAAGAGCGAGTTCTTAACAGTCACACCCCCTTCGGGGCCCGGGGATCCAGCCATGCCGCCGCCTCCTCCACGGGCAACGTTGTCGGTAAATTCCGAATCCTGAACAACCGTGATATGGGTGATGGCCCACAGCCCTCCAGCCCCCTTTGCCGCCTGATTGCCCCGGAGAGCGACCCTTGTCAGCATCAGGGTGTTCCTTAGCGATCCTGATGCCGCTATGCCTCCCCCGAGGCCTTCTGTTACGCCCGCGGTCACAGTCAGGTCCTGAATCTCAACTGTGCCGCCCAACTCGGCATCTGTTATATCTCGCGGGGGGCGGATTTCAAGCACCCGGGTGTTGAGGCCCTGCGCGCTTATAACGGTCTGATCCATACCGGCGCCCTTGATGGTGACCGACGACTGGTTTGCCGGCAGTATGTCCAGGTCGCCCATGCTGTCTACGTCATTTGGTGTTCCACCAACATATTCGGACTCAACAGACGGGTCTCGGGGGATGGTCAGCTGAAACGTCCCAGCCGGGATCTGAATGACGAACTGTCCCCGGGCGCGACGCATGAGCGCATTAACCTCCATTATTGCCGCCCGCAGGGAGCAGTTGCCGCTCGAGTCGGCGCAGTTTCCGTCGCCGGGGTTGGCATCCACTGTGTCGGCGGTAGTGTTTACGGTAAATGTCACCGCGGCCGCCTGGACCGGCTTGGCCGGACCCACCAGGCCCGTCAGGCCGCCGAAGGCCAGGGTTAAAGCCAGAAGCCAGCCCAGAGCCCGTCCCGCCGGGCCCGAGGGCCCCAAACTTCGGCCGAGCCGCCGGAGTAAAACTTTGCCAGGCCCGGGGACTCCCGCAAGAATCCGCAGAGCGTTTCGGCGACCCATCTTCGGCTTCACCTCTTTAAGGGCAGAATTCAGCCGACCTGCGGCCGTATCTGCTCCCATTGTGGGCGGCGCGGCCCTTTTTGTCATCACCCCTGGGGGTGATTTTTGGCCGAAAACTAAAAAATCACCCCTGGGGGTGATGCGGTTTTGGGCTAAGGTGGCCTATGATCTCAGGTGAAAGCCGCCCGGCAGGCCGGGCCGACCCTTGACGAGACCGGGGCCGGGCCGTATAATTACCCGAGAGCGGCAGCCGGGCGGCAAAGCCGCGGCAAGGAGTGAGCTCTAATGAAGGGTCGGTTGGTTAAGGTCGGTATTGTCGGGGTCATCGGCCTCCTTTTGCTTGGGGGCAGTTACTACGGGCGGGTGGGTTCGGCGGCGCCCCTTGGGGCCCCGACCTGGTCTTCGGGCTTTCAGATTCAGAACCTCGATGGGGCCAATCCGGCCAATGTGACCATCATCTACCGCAACCCCGACGGCTCGGTGGCTTTGTCTCAGTCGATTCCGCCGATACCGGCCGGGGGCTCTTACACGGTCTTCCCCTTGCCGGTATCCGGCTTTGACGGCACGGTTGAAATCCAGTCGGACCGGCCGGTGGCGGCTATTGCCAACCTGCTCACCTCGAATCCGACGATGCTGGACTCGTACATTGGGGTGACATCCCCTGGGACCCAGGCCTTTTTGCCCCTGATTATGCGGGAAAACGGGGGCTATTCGACGAC
>DAOTYJ010000043.1:0-10330 GCA_034434875.1 Dehalococcoidia bacterium
TGCCGACCAAACTTGATATAAGCTATTTTCAGCTTATGTCCAGTTTCCAGTGATGACCTCGAAAGCCCCGGTCCAGCAGCAGCGCCAGAGGCGCTGCCCTTGCCCCTGCTACCTGCCGCCGGGCTGCGGGCTAAGGCCACGGCCACGTCCGTTCCCAGCAGGATCCGTTCGGTGGTTGCCGCCGCCAACCCCAGGGCGATGAAGGGGTTATGGCTGCTTTCGGCCAGCCAGAGGCCGTCGAAGCCGAGCTCTTCGGCCCGCCGGGCCAGGGGCCCGACCTCCTCCGGCTGGTAGACGGGCAAAAACAGGTCTACTTTCACGGCTGCCTTTAACGGGTTAGGATAAGGACGACGCAGGCGTTCGTTTCGATATCCAGGACCGTTCCGCCCTGGTTGTGGACAAGCCCTACCCGGGCCCCGGGCACCTGACGGGGCCCGGCCTCGCCCCGCAGCTGCGTAACCACCTCGTAGACCTGCGCCAGGCCGGTCGCCCCCGGCGGATGACCCCGGGAGAGTAGTCCCCCGCTCGGGTTAACCGTTACCCCCGGCCCGCCGAGGGCGTAATGGCCGGCCGCCAGCCGCCGCAGCCCCTCGGCGTGGGGGGCGAAGCCCAGCTTTTCGATGAGCATCGGCTCGGCCGGGGCGAAGGCGTCGTGGACCTCGGCCACGTCCACGTCTTCCGGGCCCAGACCGGCGGCCTCGTAGGCCTCCCGCGCCGCCTCGGCAACGATGCTCGGCTCCTCCAGGCGGTCCTGGACCAGCCCGGCCCGGATGGCGGCCGCCCGAAGCCGGACGGGCCGGCCGCCGGCCAGCCGCCGGGCGCGGTCGCTCACCAGCACCGCCGCGGCGGCCCCGTCGGCGTTGGGGGTGCACATATAGAGCGTCAGCGGGTCGGCAATGGGGCGGGCGGCCAACACCTCTTCCGGCGTGAGGGGATTGCGCATGCAGGCGTACGGGTTTGCGGCCGCATGCCGTCGGCTTTTAACGACAACGGCCGCCAGCTCCCGGGCCGTTGCGCCGGCCTCATGAAGATAGCGGTTGCCGAGCAGGGCGTAGAGGGCCGGCAGGCTGACGCCGACGCCGGCAAGGGGGTCGTCCGGCGGCAAGGCTATGAGGCCGCCCCCCGCCGAAGCCACCCGGTCGAAGCCGACGGCCAGCGCCACGTCACACCGGCCCAGGGCAACCCAGGTTGCGGCTTCGATCAGGGCGGTGGTCCCGCTGGCGCAGGCATTCTCCACGTTCACCACCGGCCGGCCGCCCCAGGGAGACTCCTTTAATAGGCGCTGGCCGGCCGCCGTCCCCCCGAAGGCGGTCCCCGCAAAGAGGGCCTGAACCCGGCCGGCCTCAATGCCGGCGTCGGCCACAGCCCTGAGGGCCGCCTCGAGCAAGAGCTCCTCGGCCGACCGGTCCGGCTGTTTGCCGAAGGCCGTCATGGCCACCCCCGCAACCCAGACCGGGCCGGGCAGGGCCCAGTTGACGGGGGGAACGGCCGGCCGCGGCCGGGGGGCCGCCGCGGCCCGGACCGACCGGGGCACCGTCCGGAAACGGTAGCCGAGGACGGGCGTCCCGTTATCCCGGCGGATGACGGCGGCTTCAAGCCTGACGGCCTGCCCGAAATCCACCGGGGCCTCGTCGGCCCGCAGCGGCGCCGCAACCCGCAGCCCGTCCGTCAGGGCAATGATGCCGACCTGGTAGGGAGCCTGAAAGCCGGGCGGGGCGACGTGGACGGTGGTGTAGGTCTCGATGACCCCTTCGTCGGCGAGCCTGACCCGCTCCGGGCCCGGCCGGCCGCAGGCCGGGCAGAGGCCCCGGGGCGGGAAATCGAGCCTGCCGCAGCCGGGACAACGGCTGCCGAAGAGGGCCGGTTCGGGCTCGGGCGAAAACCAGCGGCCGCCGAAAACGGCCGGTGCGGAACCGACAGCGGACTCCTGCATGGTTGGCCTCCTATACCCCTTGACATCTAACTAACCGGACAGTAATATAATAGCGAAGCCCTGGGGTTGATGCAAATGGCTCAGGGATTGAGGCAAATTTAATTAAGGTCAGGAGCCTGCGGCATGGGCTGGCAGGGTATCGTGCCCCTCTCCGAGCTGCGGGACCATTACAGCCGGCTTACCATCGGCCAGGCGTTCCTCGAGCGGTGCGAGCGGACCCCGGACCGGGTGGCCATCCGGGCCAAGGAGCGGGGAATCTGGCGGGAGTACACCTGGGCGGCCTACCGGGACCTGGTGGAGCGTTTTGCCCTCGGCCTTTGGGACCTGGGCGTCAGGCCGGGGGACCGGGTCGCCATCATGGGCGACCCCTGCCTGGGGTGGGTCGTCGCCGACATGGCCGTCATCTCGATGGGGGCCGTCAGCTACGGCATCTATACCACCTGCTCCGTCGACGAGGTCCGTTACCAGCTGCAGAAGGCCGGCGCCCGAATCTTCGTGGCCGAAAACCAGGAGTACCTCGACAAGGTCCTGCAGGTGCTGCCCGACTGTCCGGCCTTGGGGTGGATAATCGTGGCCGATACCCGGGCCATCTTCCAGTACCGGCATCCCAGGCTGCTCAAGTTCGCCGACGTGCTCGGCCGGGGCGACGCGGTGCGCTCCGCCGACCCCGGCCTCTGGCGCCGGCTGGTGGCCGCCGGCTCCCCGGACGACGTCTGCCTGCTCGTATTCACCTCGGGAACGACGGGCCCGCCCAAGGCGGCCATGATCACCCACCGCACCTACCTGGTAGGCGGTGCGGCGGCTTTCTGCGAGGTCTTCCCCCACGTGCTCGCCCGCGAGGAGCGGGTCATAACCCACTTAAGCCTCGCCCACGCCTTTGAACGGATTTTCTGCCTGTATACCCCCATCGTCAGCGGCGCCGTCCTTCACATCGGCGAGGACCTGGAATCCCTCAGGGAGACCCTCTACGAGGTGCAGCCAACCTTCTTCCACGGCGTCCCCAGGGTCTACCAGCGGATGGCCGCCCAGGTCCTGGCCGCCGTGGAGGCGTCCACCTGGCTCAAGCGGCAGGCCTACCGGCTTGCGATGCGGGTCGGAAACCGGTACATCGACGCCTACTGGAAGGGGCGGACATCCCCGGCCCTGAGGTTCGCCTACTGGCTGGCCCGCCAGCTGGTCTTCCGGCCGATTCTCGCCAAGCTGGGCCTTGACCGGGCGACCCATGCCCTCGTGGGCGGGGCCCAGATGCCGGTGATGGTCCAGCGGCTGTGGCAGGTCTGGGGCCTTAACCTCATCAACATGCTGGGGATGACCGAGGTCGGGTATATCGCCTGCCAGCGGGGCCGTTTTCCCCGGCCGGGGGATGTCGGCCGGCCGCTGGGGGGGCTGGAGGTGAGGCTTGCCCCCGACGGCGAGCTGCTCTACCGGGGCCCGGCCGTCTTTAAAGGCTATTGGGATGACCCGGCGGCGACGGCCGAGGCCTTCGATGACGAAGGGTGGTTCCACAGCGGGGATGTGGGGGAGTTCACGGCCGAGGGGAATCTGCGGCTGGTGGACCGTAAGAAGGACATCGTGATTACGGCCGGGGGCAAGAACCTGACGCCCAGCTATATCGAGAGCCTTGTCAAGGAGAGCCCCTACGTCAGCGAGTGCATCCTGGTGGCCGAGGGCCGCAAGTATCCCACCGCCCTCATCGAGATCAACTTTGACACCGTCTCGGAGTGGGCCCGGGAGCACGGCATCCCCTACACCGGCTTTACCAGCCTGGCCACCCACCCCGCCGTCCACGAACTGATCGCCCGGGCGGTGGCGGACGCCAACCGGCGCCTCGCCCGGGTCGAACAGATCAAGAAGTTCCGGATTATCCCGAAGGAGCTGGACCCGGAGGAGGGGGACACGACCCCGACCCGGAAGATCAAGCGGCGTCAGTTCGAACAGCTCTTTGCCGACCTCATCAACGAGATGTACGCCGAAGAAGCGGAAGAGGAATCCCTCTTCCAACGGTACGGCTGATTTGCAGGAAGGGAGGCAAGTCCATGAGCAAGGCGGCAGCTTACCCGGTTTTCCGTCTGGCGGCGCTGCTGGCCCTGGTGGCGGCCTGCGCCCCGGCGCCGGCGGCGCCGGGGCCGGGGCCCGAGCCCGCCGGCACTTACAAGATAGGCTGGCTCACCGATGTGGCCGGGCCCGCCCGGGACCTCTACTACACCAACTATGAGGGCGCCAAGCTCTACTTTCAGGACCTGAACGACCGGGGCGGCATTAACGGCCGCAAGGTCGAAATCCTTCTGGAAGATGTCGGCACCGACCCCCAGAAGGCGGCCACGGCCGCGGCCCGGCTCATTCAGGCGGGGGTGCTGCTCATCGGCGGCCTGACCACCGAAGGCAGCCAGCCGCCCGTCTATGAGGCGGCCCGGCGGGCGGGCATTCCGGTGGTCACCGGGCACAGCGCCCGGCCCGACATGTTTCCCCCGGCCGACCCGCTCCTCTTCACGGTGGGCAACGTCTTTGAAATCGACGCCGACGCCCGGGCCGAGATGGTGGCCCGGGTCTTTCCCCAGGGGGGGATGGTGGCGTGCTACGTCCATGACGCCCCGGCCAAGGCGGCCGTCTGCGACCGCTTCCTGGACGGGGTCAGGGACCTGGGTTTCCGGCGCGGGCCCCACGTAAACGCCCCGGTGGCCACCGCCGATTTCGGGCCCTACGTCCGCCCGGTGGTCGAAAACCCGGTGGACCTTTTCGCCATCATCACCATCCCGGCCCACGCCCAGGGCGTGGCGGCCGCCGCGGCCAACCTGGGCTACCGGGGGCCGTTCCTCTTCCAGATGACGGCCAGCACCGAGTACGTCATCGAACGGATCGTGAAGCAGACCGGCCGCCGGGATGTGTACGTGGTGAGCTCCAAGGTTTCGATTTACGAGGATAACGTTCCGGAGGTCCGGCGGGTAATCGAGACCGCAAAGAAGTACGGGTCCGAGACTCCGCCCAGCAGCTCCATGATTGAAGGCTGGATCCTGGCGATGGCCATCGAGCAGGGGCTTAGCCGCTGTGGCTGGCCCTGCCAGCCCCAGGAGCTGGCCAAGGCTTTGAGCAACCTGCGCCTGGACACGAGGGGGCTGATGGGCGGCCCCCTGGAGTGGACGGCCACCGATCACGTGGGCAGGCGGTACTACACGGCCTACCGGTGGGATTTCGACCGCAACCGCCTCGTCCGGATTGTGGACGGCTGGCCGGTGGTGGTCGACCCCGCCAACCCCAAGAAGCCGATCAAGTGAGGGGTGGCATTGGGCGAGGTCGTAAGGCTGCTTATCGACCTGGCAAGCCTCGGGGGGCTTTACGCATTCCTGGCCGCCGGGTACGTGGTCGCTTACCGGACCTCCGGGGTGGTCAATTTTGCCTACCCGGCCTGCGTCCTGGTCGGGGCTTACCTTACCGCAAGCCTTTACGAGCTGACCGACTCCTGGCCCCTGGCCCTGGCGGCCGGCCTCGGGTTGGGGGCCCTGGCCGGCCTGGGGTTTTACCTGGGCCTTCTGCGGCCGCTGACCGGTCAGCCCCGGACCAGCGCGGTGATGATGACGGTGGGGCTGCTCTTTCTTATCGAGGCGCTGGCCCGCCTCAACTGGCGGGGCGCCACCGTGTTCATGCCGCTGCCGGGGGCGGGGACGGGCTGGACGGTCTCGGGCCAGCTGGTGCGGGCCCACGACCTGGCCCTGGCGGCCGCCCCCGTGGGCCTTGCGCTGCTGCTTACGCTTTTTTACCGCCTCACCAGGCTGGGCATCAGCATGCGGGCGGTGGCCGAGAACCCGGTGCTGGCCGCCCGCCGGGGCGTCGACATCGAGCTGGCCCTCGGCCTATCCTGGGTGGTGGCCACCGCCGTGGCGGTCCTGGCCGGGGTGCTGGCCGGGGCGAAGGGGCCGGTGAACCCCGGCCTGGTGCAGGTGAGCATCAAGGCCTTCGCCGTCGCCTTAGTCGGGGGCCTTGACAGCGTGGCCGGCCTGGTGCCCGGGGCCCTGGTCGTGGCCGGGGCCGAGGTCTTGGCCGTCCGCTACCTGGGCCCCCACCTGGCCGAGGCCGTCCCCTTTGCCGTCCTGCTGGGGGTGCTCACCCTGCGGCCCTGGGGCCTTTGCGGAAGCCGGGAGGAGATTTACCGTGTTTGAGGTGGGGGAAGCCCTCGGCCGGCTGTGGCGCCGGAGCCCGTACCTGCGCACCCACTATGCCCAGGAGCTTCAGCTCACCTACTACACCAACTTCCGGGTCGCGGCCCTCGGGCTGGGGGGCCTTTTGCTGGTGGGCCTTCCCCTCTGGGCCCACGGCTACCTCCTGACCCTGGCCGTCTTCGTCCTCATCTACCTCATCGGGGCCGTCGGCCTCCAGGTGGTCACCGGCCTGGCGGGTCAGCTGTCCCTGGGCCAGGCCGCCTTCATGGCCGTCGGGGCGTTCGTGGGCGGGGCGGCCCATTTCCACCTGGGGACGCCCTTCCCGGTCAACGCCTTGCTGGCCGTCGCGACCGGGGGCTTCTGCGGCTACGTGTTGAGCTTTCCAGCCCTCAGGTTTCGGGGGATATACCTGGCGGTGGTGACCCTGGCCTTTCACTTCATCGTGATTACCCTCCTGCGGGAGTACCAGCTCTTCCTCCAGACCAGGTTCGGGACCCTGCGGGACATCGTCCTGCCGGACCCGGCCTTCGGCCCCCTGGTCCTGGGGAGCGACCGGGCCTGGTACTGGTTCCTGCTGGCCGCGGCCCTGGCCGTCCTCCTCATGGCCGCGAACCTGGTCCGCTCGCCCTACGGCCGGGCCTGGGTCGCCATCCGGGACCATGATGTCGGGGCCGAGGCCGTGGGGCTGGACGTCCGCTGGTACAAGCGGCGGGCCTTCGTGGTCTCCTCGGCCCTGACGGCCCTGGCCGGCTGCCTTCACGCCTACTACACCCACACCGTCTCGGCGGACAACTATGGCCTGACCCTGGCCGTCATGTACCTGGCGATGGTTATCGTCGGCGGCCTCGGTTCCCTGCGCGGGGCGGTCTGGGGAACCCTGTTCGTAGTCCTCACCCCCGAGCTCCTTTCGGGCCTGCTCAGGGGGACGGCCATAGCCCGGGACCCGGAGGCGGTCCGGATGGCGGTCTTCGCCGGACTGCTCATCACCTTCCTGCTGGCGGAGCCGAAGGGGCTCGAGGCGGTCCGCCAGCGGGTCTGGAACTACTTCGAGCTGTGGCCCTTCAAGTATCGGCCGCTGGAGGGGAGCCGGCGATGACCCGGGCCCTGGTCGAGCTTCAGGGGGTGGAGGTGGTTTACCACCGGGTCGCTACGGCGATCCAGGGGGTGTCGCTCACGGTGGCCTCGGGCGGGGTCACCGCCATCATCGGGGTGAACGGGGCGGGCAAGACCACCACCCTCAAGGCGATTTCCGGCTTCCTGGGGACGGAGGACGCCCGGGTGACGGCCGGGCGCATCCTTTTCGAGGGGCGGGAGATCACCGGCTGGCCCCCACACCGGACGGCCCGGCTGGGGGTTGCGCTGGTCCCGGAACGGGAAAAGGTCTTCGAAACCCTGACGGTGGAGGAGAACCTGCGGGTCAGTTGCCCGCCGGACCGGGACTGGTCGGAGGCCTTCGACCTCTTTCCGCGCCTTGCCGAACTGAGGCGCCGGCCGGCCGGCTACTTGAGCGGGGGCGAGAAGCAGATGCTGGCGCTGGCGATGGCCCTGCTCGGCCGGCCCCGGCTGCTGATGGTGGACGAGCTTTCCCTGGGCCTGGCCCCGGCCGTCACGGCGCGGCTGCTTGGGGAGCTGCTGCGGCTGCGGCGGGAGCTGGGATTCACCCTGCTTCTGGTGGAGCAGAATGCGGCCATCGCCCTGGCCGTGGCCGATTACGGCTACGTGATGGAGGACGGCCGGGTGGTTTTTGCCGGCACGGCCGAGCGGCTCCGGCAGCACGGGGATATTCGGGAGTTCTACCTGGGATACCGGGAGGGGGAAGATGTCCGCAGCTACCGGGAGGTCAAACAGTACCGGCGCAAGCGGCGCTGGTGGTCCTGACCGGCCGCCGCCCCTGGAGGTCCGCGGCCTGACCCTGCGCTTCGGCGGGGTCGAGGCCCTGGCCGGCGTCGACCTGCGGCTGGAGGAGGGGGAGCTGCTGGCCCTGGTGGGGCCGAACGGCGCTGGCAAGACGGCCCTGCTCAACTGCATCACGGGAATCTACCGGCCCCAGGCCGGCCGGATAACCCTCTTCGGGCAGGAGGTCACCGGGCTGAAGCCCTGGCAGGTGGCCCGGCTTGGGGTGGGCCGGTCATTCCAGCACGCCGAGGTCTTCCCGAGCCTGACGGTGGTGGAGAACCTGCTTCTCGGGCTGCAGGCGAGCCGCCGGCCCGGATTTTTAGCCTACGCCCTCCACTGGGGTCCCGGGCGGCGGCAGGAGGTCCGCGACCGGGAGGCGGTGGAGGAGGTGGTCGAGTTTTTCGAACTCGAGAGGTACCGGAAGCAGCGGGCCGGCAATCTTCCCTACGGGCTGCAGAAGCTGGTGGGGGTGGCCCGGGCGGTGTGCGGCCGGCCCCGGGTCCTGCTCCTGGACGAGCCTGCCAGCGGACTCAATCGGGAGGAGAAGGAGAACCTGGCCAGGTTCATCCTGCGGCTTCAGGCCGAGTGGCGCCTGCCCATCCTCTGGGTCGAGCACGACCTGCAGATGGTCGTCGACCTGGCCGACCGGATCGCCGTCCTGGATTACGGCGTCAAAATTGCCGACGGCCCGCCGGCGGAGGTGGTCCGCTCGCCGGCGGTCATCGACGCCTTCGTCGGCACCGGCAACTTCAGCCTTCCGGTAGGGGGTGAATGATATGGTTCAGCAGGCCTTAAGGAGCCTCGACCTCTGGGTGGGCGGCCGGCCCGTCCCGGCCGCCGACGGCGGGCGGTACCTGGTGGTCAACCCGTATACCGGGCGGCCGGTGGCCGAGGCGGCCCGGGCCGGGGAGACCGACGCCCGCCGGGCGGTGGACGCCGCCGCGGCCGCCTTTCCCGTCTGGTCGCGGCTTTCGGGCAACGACCGGGCAAACATCCTTTACAGGGCCTACTTTGGCCTGCGGGCCCGGGCGGAGGAGCTGGTGGAGGTCCTGGTGGCCGAAACGGGTAAGGCCCGACAGGAGGCGGCCAAGGAGATAAGGTCGACGGGGGCGTTTTTGCGCTTCTGCGCCGAGGAGGCCCGGCGGATCTTCGGGGACGTGGTGCCCTCGCCGGAGCCGGGCAAGCGGGTCGTCGTGGAAAAGCAGCCGGTGGGGGTGGTGGCCGCCTTCACCGCCGTCAACGCCCCGGGCATCATCTTCGGCCGCAAGGTCGCCCCGGCCCTGGCGGCGGGGTGCACGGTGGTGGCCAAGCCGGCCGAGGAGGCCCCCGGCCTGGCTGTCGCCCTGGCCGAGGTGCTGGCGGAGGCGGGCCTGCCGGCGGGCGCCCTGAACGTGGTGTTCGGGGATGCGCCGGCGGTGGCCGCGGCCCTCATCGCCGACCCCCGGGTCCGCCTGGTAAGCTTTACGGGGTCGGCAGCCGTGGGCCGGCAGATCATGCGGCTTGCGGCCGAGAACCTCAAACGTGTGGTCCTCGAGCTGGGCGGAGTTTCGCCCTTTATCGTCTTCGACGATGCCGACCTGGGGGCGGCCGCCCGGGGCCTGGTCGCCGCCAAGTTCCGGCATGCCGGGCAGATCTGCGGCAGCCCCCAGCGGGTCTTCATCCAGGAAACCGTCGCCGACCGCTTCATCCCCCTGCTCCTGGCGGAGGTCGACCGGCTGAGGGTGGGCGACCCGGCCCTGGACGACACCTCCTTCGGCCCGGTCCAGCACGGCCGCAACCTTGAGAAGGTCGAGCGGTTCGTCGCCGATGCCCTGGCGAAGGGGGCGGTGCTACTCCGGGGCGGCCGGCGGCTGGGCGGGCTCACCTACGCCCCGACGGTCCTGGAGGGCATAACCGGGGAGATGCTCCTGGCCCGGGAGGAGGTCTTCGGCCCGGTCCTGGGCCTGGAACGCTTCCGGGAGGAGGACGAGGCGATCCGGCGGGCCAATGAGACGCCGTACGGCCTGGTCGGCTACGTGTATACCCGGGACCTCTCCCGGGCCTTCCGGGTCGCCGAGGCCCTGGAAGTGGGGGTGGTGGGCATAAACGACCCGTTCCCGGCCACCGTCGAGGGGCCCTTCGGCGGGGTCAAACAGTCCGGCTTCGGCCTGGAGGGCGGACGGTACGGGGTCGAGGAGTTCCTGGTTAAAAAGCAGCTCTCTTTCCAGCTTTGAAGCGGGGCAGGCCCGATGCTGGACGGGATTCCCCTCATCGACGCCCACATCCACGCCGCCAGGCTCCCGACCATCAAGGTGCGCTGGGAGCTTTGGGCCGACCTCTTCGGCAGGGGGGAGGAGGTTCGGGGCCT
>DAOTYJ010000044.1:0-52545 GCA_034434875.1 Dehalococcoidia bacterium
CGGAAGGGCCCCCAGCTCGGCCCGGAACGACCGGCGCTGGAGGACGTCCAGCAGGGCGGCCACCGCCGGGTGGTCCAGCAGGTCCCGGGGAATTACCAGGTCGAACCTGGCCTCGGCCAAGGGGATGAAATCGAGACCCAGGGCCCGGGCCGCCGCCCGGAGGGTAACCCCCACATCCGCCCCGCCCCCGGCCACCGCCCGGGCAACCCCCAGATGACTGCCCACCAGAAAGTCGTAGCCTTCCACCTGCCCCGGGTCGACCCCGGCCCGGGCCAGGAGCCCGTCCAGCAAGGTCCGGCTGCCGGAGCCCGGCTCCCGGTTCACCAGCCGGACATCGGGCCGGGCCAGGTCGGCCGGCCCCCGGATGCCTTTCGGGTTGCCGGCTCGGACCGCAAACCCCAGCTCCCAGGCGGCGAAGGCGACGACGAGGCCCCCAACCCGCCCCAGGGTCCGGCGGGCCTCCCAGAGGTTGTATTCCCGGCCGTCCGGGTCGGGCAGGTGGGACCCGGCGATGTGGGCGTGACCCTGGGCCAGGGCAGCCAGGGCGGCCCCACTGGGCGCCCCGAGCCAGCGCAGGCCGACCTCCGGGTTAAGCCGCTCGACGTGGGCGGCCAGGATGCTGAGGGCCGGGTCGCACCCGAGGACGAGGGCGGTTCGTTCGAGTCGCTCCGGGGCGGCCGTCAGCTCCGGCCTTTCGGGGTCCGTAAGGAGGCCGTCGGCGGGGACGAACCCCTCCTGAAGGCCCTTCCCCTCGCCGAGGGGGTGACCAACCCAGCGGCCCCGGACGTTGACCACCACCAGGCGGGCGGCGGTGGGATCGGGCGGCCCGGCCAGCTCTACGGAAAAAGACGGGGGGACCCCTGCCAGGCCAAAGAGGTCCTCAACCCGGCAGCGCAGGGCCCGGGCCAGACGGAGGGCCACGGCGGTGTTGGGGAAGTAGCGGCCGGCCTCGATGGCGCTTAAGGCCTGGCGGGTAATGCCGGCCCGGCGGGCCAGCTCGGCCTGGGAAAGCCCCCGGGCCAGTCTGAGGGCCCTGACCCGGCTTAGGAGCTCCGGTTGGTCCCGGCCCATCGGAAGCCTCCTGACAGGTTTCGCAACAATAGTAAATTATACTTGACAATTTGTCAATGACATGGGACATACCACCTGGCCCGGCACGGGGTGCTGGTCTTCGGCCATAGTTCGATTGCGGTGACGCACGGCCGTGCGCCCCTGCCGGCCGGCTGCGGTAGGGTTCGGCCCCGAAAACTGCAAAGCCCTCTGGTCCTCCACCCCGGAGGGCCTTGCCGCCTGGCCCCTTCAAGTCGTCGCCCGTTTCCGGGCGGAAGGGTCAGGCCGAGCTGGCTGACTTGCCGAGCGGGGGGCGGGGGAGTTTGGGCTGGTCCTCAGAACCGGGTCGTTCGGTGGCCGGCCCCGGTTTTAGTTTTCTGCCTTGCCCTCTGGACCGCGGCCTGCGGGTCGGGGCCACCGGCCGGGTTGGTCTGGGCCTGGGGCGGCGCCCACGACTCCGGCGAGCCGCGGCTTTCCGGCTGGGCCTTTACCCTGACCCCTCCCCGCCGGCCCGGCCCAGGCGACAACCCAGGGCCGGCAGGGTCTGGTCTGCGTGACCCTTCCGGGCAGGCCCAGGCCGGCTGGACGCCCACAACCCCCCAGCAGCCGTCGGTGAACCTCCAGCCGGGCCGGACCCAGCCGGTCACGTTCGGCAATCGCCGCTGACGTCGGGGCGGGGGTCAGGGCCGGCAGCGGCGGCCGGCCGCCCAGACGCACCCCAGGCCGAACAGGGTGTAGGTGACGCAGAAAACCAGCCACGGTCCGGGCGTCCCCACCCGGATATCTCCCACCGGCCATTCCGGCCACCAGAGGGAGAGGCCGCTCACCCAGGCTATCTCGGTCAGAACCGCCGCCGACACCGGGTGGAGGCCCGCCAGGGTAATCAGGGCCGCCAGGGTCGACCGAAGGCGGGCCACCCCGTCGGAGCCGCTGCCGGCGAACCCGACCAGCAGAAACGATATGCCAAAGACCGCCGGGGCCGCCACCAGCCCCAGGAAGACCAGGGTGTGGGTGATGAGGGTCGCCAGGATGCTGCTCCGCACCAGGGTCGATGCCAGCAGGCCCACCCCGCACAGGGCGGCGGCCAGGGCGGCCAGAATGGCCGCCGCCACCAGCACCTCCTCGGCCGCCACCGCCCCCATCAGAAACGAGAGGCTCAGCAGAGGCAGGGCGGCCAGGAGAAAAAGGGCCACCAGGCCGAAGCCGGCCGCAAACTTTCCCCGGACGATCCGGCCCGGCCCAAGGGGAGTGGTCAGGAGCAGGTCGAAAGTCTGACGCTCCCGCTCCCCGGCGATGGACCCGGCCACCAGGCCGGGCACGAAGAGGCAGAGCCAGGCGACCTGGATAAAAAACGTGGTGGCCAGCATCACCTTGCCCACCGGCAGGGACAGCAAGCCGACCTGCTGGCTGATGCCGTGGACGACGGCGTAGGCGAGCCAGAGGCCCAGCCCCAGCATTCCTAGGTAGGCCACCAGGATGACGTAAGTCCGCCGGTGGCGAAACCGGCGCCGGACCTCCAGGTCGAAGATCGGGTTTATCACCGCTAATATTATCCTCAGAGTTGGTGAACGGCCCAAAGCCCCCCAGGCTCCTCCTTATCACCGGCCGGCCGGGCTCCGGGAAGACCACCCTGGTGGCCGAGGCCGCGGCCGCCGTCGGCCGGCGGGCCGGGGGCTTCTACACCCGGGAAATCCGGACGGAAGGCCGGCGGGTCGGGTTCGAGGTGGTAACCTTGGACGGGCGCCGGGGCCGGCTCGCCCACGCGGGGGTCAAGGGTCCCTACCGGGTGGGCAGGTACGGGGTGGACCTGGAGTCTTTCGAGGCCGTCGGGGTGGACGCCCTGGAGCGGGCCGTCCGGGAAAAGGACCTCATCCTCATAGATGAGGTCGGCAAGATGGAGCTCCTTTCGGACCCCTTCCGCCGGGCCGTCGAGGCGGCCGTAAATTCGGGCAAGCCGGTGCTGGCCGCCGTCATGCTGGGGCCGGACCCCTGGGTCGACCGGTTCAAGGCCCATCCGGAAGCCCGTTTAATCTTCCTTACGCCCGAAAATCGGGCCCCGGTTCGGGCCGAAGTTCTGGCCTGGCTTGAAAAGTGGGGGCTCCTGGCCGACGCCCCTTCTAGCCCCCGGCCCCCTGGGTGACCTGCAGGAAGACCTCTTCAAGGCCCGAGGCCCGCTCGGCGAAACTGACCACCCGCACCCCCTCCCGCACCAGGGCGGCCAGGGCTTCGGCCTGGGCCTCGGGGTCCGCCGGGAGCTCCGCCAGGAGCTCGGCCTGGGCCCCGTCCTCGCCCACCACCCTGGCCGGGCCGAACTGCTGGAGCACCCCCAGGGCCGGGGCGGCCGGGCCCAGCACCCGAACCAGCACCGCCCGCAGGTTGGTCCCGAAGATGAACTCGTCTACCGGCCCCGCCGCCACCAGCCGGCCCCGGTCGATGACGGCAATGTGGGTGCACATATCCGCCAGCTCGGCCAGGATGTGGGAGCTTATCAAAATCGTCTTGCCCATCGCCCCCAGCTCCTTGAGGAGCTCCCGCAGTTCCACCCGGGCCCGGGGGTCGAGGCCGGAGGCCGGCTCGTCCAGCAGAAGGACCTTCGGGTCGTTAATGAGGGCCCGGGCCAGCCCCAGCCGCTGCTTCATTCCCCGGGAGAGGTAATCCACATACTCGTTGCGCTTGTCGGCCAGGTCCACCAGGGCCAGAAGCTCGTCGGTCACCGACCGCCGCCGGGCCTCGGGCATCCCGTAGCAGGCCGCGAAAAAGTCCAGGTACTCCCAGACCTTCAAGTCGTTGTAAACCCCGAAGGCGTCCGGCATGTAACCCATCACCTGCCGGACCGCCTGGGCCTCCCGCACCACATGGAACCCCCAGACGTAGGCTTCGCCGGAGGTGGGGGCAATGAGGGTTGCCAGGATCTTGAGGGTGGTGGTCTTGCCGGCCCCGTTGGGCCCGATCAGGCCGCAGATGGCCCCGACCGGAACCGTCAGGTTCAGGCCGTCGACGGCCACCACCCGGCCGTACTGTTTGCGCAGGTTTCGGATTTCGATGGCCGCTTCCAAGCCCAGCCGCCCTCAGCCGGTAACCGCCTTCAAACCGAAGTTTAACCTTTCTATCTGGGCCCCGCCACTTACCCGAATCTGAAGATAGACCCGTCCGCCCGGTCCCACGTACTGGGCCGGGTTCTGAATCTCCGTCCGGCCGGCCCGGGGCTGGCCCAGGAAGACCCACTGCCGCCGCTCCCAGTCGAAGAGCTGGAAGGTGACCTGCTGGCCGCCGGCCCCACCCTGGTAGTCGAGCCAGAGGCCCTCCACCCGGGCCCCGAGCACCCCGGCCGGGAACTGGCACCGGAGGTAGTAGGTCCCGTCCAGCAGGTTTATACCGGCCGCCGACCAGACGGCGGGCATGGCCCGCCCCTCCCAGGCGGTAAGCTCCCGGCGGCAGAACCCGGCCGGCAGTTCCAGGGTTCCCGCCCCCTCGGCCCGGACGGCGGCCGGTTTAACCCAGGCGGTAAGACCCTGGGAAACAAAGCCCCCGTCCAATTCGATGGGGAAGGGCCGGTCGGCCGACCAACCGACGAACCAGGCCCCGCCCCGCCCCAGCCGGGGGTCGGCGACGAGGGCCGCCAGGGCCCGGCGCCAGTCCAGGCTCCGGCCGGTCCCCGGCTGAACCAGGGCCAGCTGGCCCAGGGGCTCGGCCGGCGCAGCCCCCAGGTTTGCCGTCCGGGATTCGCCCCGGCCCATCGGCCCCAGCCGGTAGGCCCGGTCCCCGACCAGCAGGAGGCTCTCGGAGAAGTCGGCGCTGGTGCGGTTTAAAATCCGGGCCTTCAGGCCCTCGCCCGAAACCACCACCTCGGCCTCAAGGCCCACCTGCCCCAACTCCACCTCCCGGAAGCCGAAGGTCTCCAGGTCCCAGGCGTTGACCACCACGTCCCGAAAACCCCCAGGCTCCCCGATGTACAGGGGGCGGGTCGGGGTGTCGGCGGGGGCCCGGCCGGAACCCAGCATCCGGGGAAGGGGCCGGCCGGGAACGAGGACGTCGTAGCCCCGGCGGGTGGGCGAAAAGACGCTGAAATAGGCGTCGGCGCTGGCGCCCCCGTCCGGCCCGACGATAACCACCGTCAGGCTGTTAACCACCACCTGACCGCCCTTAAATTCATAGGCGCTAAGATAGGCCCCGGCGCTGAAGGCCACCGTGAGGACGGGGATGGTGAACCAGGCCCACTCCCGCCGGTCCAGCCGCCAGAGAACCAGGTAGGTTAAGGGCCCCACGGCCGCGATATAGGCCAGCAGGAATCCCCCCAGCAGCAGGGGGGACGGCAGCCTCACCGACGGAATGTCGGCCACCAGGGCCCCAAACCCGGCGTCCCCGGCGGCCGGCTCGGCCTGGGGCGACCCGCCCGGCTCCAGCACCGCCGACCAGAGGCCGGCCCAGCCCGGAAGCCAGAGGCGGAAGGCTTCGAGGGTGGGGTCGAGGGCCAGAAAGACGGCCCGACCCAGGCCGTACTGCCGCTCCACGATGAGGGGCAGGCCGTCCTGCTCCAGGAGCACCACGGCCCCCTCCACCGGCTGCCCGGCCCCCACCACCGTGGGAACGCCCAGGCGCAGGGGTGCCCGGGCGAAGGCCTCCAGGGCCGGAAGCTCACCCACGGCCACCGTTCCGGCCGGCCGAACGGGGGCCAGCTCAGGCAGGCCGTCCAGAACCCGGGCGGTGGCCGGGCCGCCGCCCAGGAGGACCGTTCCCCCCTCGGCCACCCAGCGGCCGACGGCCGCCCGCTGGTCGGCCGAAAGGTCCGAGGTGGCCACGGCCCCGAAGGCCAGAAGGTCCAGCTGCCGCAGGGCCGCCGCTTTCGGGGGCAGGTCGGCCGGGGAAAGGCGGACGGGGAGCAGGCGGCGGCCGCCGGGCCTCAATAAGCCCAGAAACTCGAAGGAGCGGGGGTCGGCGGTGACCACCCCGACCAGAAGCTCCCCGGGCTGCAGCGCCCGCAGCCGAACCGGGGCTTCGGCCAGGGTCTTATCCCCGGCCACCACCTTCGCCGTGATCAGCGGGGGCGAGCCGGAGATGGGGGCGAACATAAAGATGCGCTTGCGGGAGCCGGCCGGAAGGTCCACCGGGGTGGCGGCGAAGGCGACGTTTCCGCCCATGGCCGCCCCCTCCAGCCGAACTTCGGCCCGGACCTCATCCCCCTGGTTGGCCAGGCCGATGACAAAGGGAACCCAGTGTCCCGGCCGGTAGTAGCCGTCAAAGCCGCCGGCGGCCTCAATCCGGACGGCCGGCTCGGCCCCCGCCCCGCCCGGCCCCGCCCCGAGCAACCCGAGCACAAAGGCGGCGGCCAGCAGGAGCCTCAGGGGCATCCCCCGACGCCCGCGGCCTGAAACCCCAACACCCGCTCGGCCCAAGCCCCCTCCCGGCTTTATCCCCCCGCCTCAGCGGTCGACGTACTCTTCCCGGACCGGGGAAAAGACGTCGATAATAAGGCAGCGCTCGATGGCCGTGGCCTGGTGGGGAACGTTGCCCGGGATGAGCCAGGTATCCCCCGGGCCCAGCTCCAGCTTCTCCTCACCCACTTCCATCAGCAGCCGGCCGGAAACCAGGTAGCCGATCTGCTCGTGGGGGTGGGAGTGCCAGGGGACCACGGCCCCCGGCTCCATCGTAACTTCCGAAAGGAGGGTGCGCTCCCCGTAGTTTAAAGTCCGGCGCACCACCCCCAGCGCCATCTCCACCGGTTTGGCTTCGGTCCAGCGCTTAAGGGCCACCGCCAGCCTCCCCAATTTTCTCGATTACTTTCGCCGCCGCCTGCCGCCGGTATTCGGCGTAAGCCGCGGCGATCTCCGGGTATTTAAGCCCGAGGATTTCGGCCGCCAGAAAGGCGGCGTTCCGGGCGCCCGCCCCGCCCACGGCCACCGTGGCCACCGGGATCCCGGCCGGCATCTGCACGATGGCCAGCAGGGCGTCCAGACCCTTAAGGTCCGTGGAGGGGATGGGAACCCCGATGACGGGCAGGGTGGTCCAGGCGGCCAGGACCCCGGGCAGGTGGGCTGCCCCCCCGGCCCCGGCGATGAGGACCTCGATGCCCCTTTCCCGGGCCGTCTCGGCGTACTCCCGCACCCGGTCCGGCGTCCGGTGGGCCGACATCACCCAGGCCTCGTAGGGGATTTTTAGCTCCTTAAGGGTATCCAGGGTTGCCTGCATCACGGCCAGGTCCGAGCGGCTACCCATCAGGACCCCAACCAGGGGGTTCATTCGGCAACACCTCCGGCGGCAAGTTTTCGAAGCCGGGCCTCGATTTCGGCCCGGTAGGGGCCCAGGTCCGGCCGGCCCAGGGCCTCCTGCAGGATTTTACCGGCCTCGGCCCGCCGGCCGAACCGGAGAAGGACGTCGGCAAAATCGATGTAAACCTCGGGGCTTCCCCCGCCGGCCCGCAGGGCCCGGCGGAAGTGGGCCAGCGCCAGGGCCTCCTCCCCCTCCGCCGCCCAGAGGACCCCCAGGGCCCGGTTAACCTCCGGGTCGTCGGGGGCCAGGGCGAAGGCGTGGTCGAAGGCGGCCCTGGCCTCCTTGAGGCGTCCCAGCCGGAGGAGAACCGCCCCCCAGTTGTGGAAGGCCCGGGCGTCGTTGGGGGCCAGCTGGGTGACCACCGCCCAGGCCGAGGCCGCCCTTTCCAAAAGTCCCGCCCGGGCGCAGGCGTCGGCCAGCTGAACCCAGACGCCCAGGTCGCCCCGGGACTGCTGAGCCCGGGCCTCCAGCTCCGGAAGCGGTCCCTCGGCCGGCGGAACCCTGGCCACCGGGGAGCCGCCCCCGGAATTAAAACCCTTCGGGCCTTTGGGTTCGTCGGCCGCATCCTCCGACCCCACCTCCCGGAGGGCGATATCCCGCCGAAACTGCATCCCGGCAAACCGGATGCGGCCCACGTTTCGGTAAACTTTGCGCCGGGCTTCGGCGATGGTCGGTCCCCGGGCAACCACCGTCAGGATGCGGCCCCCGTCGGTCTCCAACCGGTAGCCGCCCTCGGCCGCCACCAGCCGGGTTCCGCCGTGAAAGACCAAGATCCCCTCTTCCAGCCGGTCCAGGTCCTCGATGGGCACCCCCCGGGACGGGGCGTCGGGATAGCCGGCCCCGGCCAGGACCACCCCGACGCAGGCCCCCGGCTCCCACTCGAGCCTTACCCGGCCCAACCGCCCCTCCAGGCACGCCCCGATGAGATCCACCAGGTCCGACCGGAGCAGGGGCAGGATCACCTGGGCCTCCGGGTCCCCGAACCGGACGTTAAATTCCAGCACCTTGGGGCCTTCGGCGGTGACCATCAGCCCGGCGTAGAGGACCCCGACGAAGGGCCGGCCCTCCCGGGCCATCGCCGCCACCGTCGGCCGCAGGATGGTTCGGGTTGCCAGCTCCACCTCGGCGGGGCCGAAGAAGGAGGGGGGGCAGTAGGCCCCCATCCCCCCCGTATTGGGACCCCGGTCGCCGTCCAAAAGCCGCTTGTAATCGCAGGCCGGAAGCATCGGGCAAACCGTCTCGCCGTCGCAGAAGGCCAGGAGACTGACCTCCCGGCCCCGGAGAAACTCCTGAATCAAGACCCGCTCCCCCGCCGCCCCGAAAACCCGCTCCACCATCATCAGTTCCAGGGCCCGGAGGGCCTCGGCCCGGTCGCCGGCGACGAAGGTGCCCTTCCCAGCGGCCAGGCCGTCGGCCTTCACCACGAAGGGCGGGTCGTGGGCCTCGACGTAGCGGCGGGCGGCCCCAAAGTCGTCGAAGTATTCGGCCCGGGGGCAGGGGATGCCGTAGGCCGTCATGAGCCGGTGGGCGAAGACCTTGCTGGCTTCGAGCTCGGCCGCCGCCCGGGTCGGGCCGAAAGCCGGGACGCCGGCCGCCTTAAGCTCGTCCACCAGGCCGGCGGCCAGGGGGGCCTCCGGCCCGACCACCACCAGGCGGATCCCCTCGGCCGCCGCAAAGTCGGCCAGGCGCCGGAGGTCGGCGCCGCCGACCTCCACGTTCCGGGCGATAAGGGCCGTCCCGCCGTTGCCCGGGGCGGCGTAGACCTCCGAAACGTTGGGGCTTAAAAGCAGCTTCCAGACGAGGGCATGCTCCCGGGCGCCACTTCCGACTACCAGGACCTTCACGGTTCGGTCACTCCCACTCGATGGTGGCCGGGGGTTTGCTGGTGATATCGTAGACCACCCGGGTAACCCCGGGCACCTCGTTGACGATGCGGTTGCTTATCCGGCCCAGAAGCTCCGGGGGCAGGCGGGCCCAGTCGGCGGTCATGGCATCCTCGCTGGTCACCGCCCTGACGGCCACCACGTAGCCGTAGGTCCGGTAATCGCCCATCACCCCCACCGTCCGGACCGGCGTCAGGACGGCAAACCACTGCCAGAGCTCCCGCTCCAGGCCGGCCCGCCCGACCTCCTCCCGGACGATCTGGTCGGCGGCCCGGACCATGGCCACCCGCTCCGGGGTGACCTCCCCGATGACCCGGACGGCGAGGCCCGGGCCCGGAAACGGCTGGCGAAAGACCACCGCCTCGGGCAGGCCCAGGGCCAGGCCGATCTCCCGAACCTCATCCTTAAAAAGATACCTGAGGGGCTCCACCAGCCGGAAAGGCAGCCGCTCCGGCAGGCCCCCCACGTTGTGGTGGGTTTTAATCCGGGCGGCGGCCCGGGCGTCGGCGGCGCTCTCGATGACGTCGGGGTAGAGGGTGCCCTGGACCAGGAACTCAAAGGGCCCGGCCCGGGCCGACTCCCGCTCGAAGACCCGGATGAAAGTCTCGCCGATGCGCCGCCGCTTCTCCTCGGGGTCCGTTACCCCCGCCAGGGCGGCGAAAAACTCCCCCGAGGCGTCCACGTGCCGAACGTCCAGCTCTAAATGCCGGCGGAAAACCCCCAGGGTTTCCGCCACCTCCCCGGCCCGCATCAGGCCCGTGTCCACCAGCATGCAGGTAAGCTGTGGGCCCACCGCCCGGTAAACCAGCTCGCAGGCCACCGTCGAATCCACCCCGCCCGAAAGGGCCCCTAAAACCCGGCCGGCGCCGACCTCGGCCCGGATGCGGGCCACGGCCTCGGCGATGAAGTTGCCGGGGGTCCAGGTGGGGGCACAGCCGCACACCCCCAGGACGAAGTTGCAGATGATCTGCCGGCCAAACTCGGTGTGGGCTACCTCCGGGTGGAACTGGACCCCGTACCGACCGCCCGGCCCGACCATCACCGCCACGGGGGAGTTTTCGCTCCGGGCCGCGGCCCGGAAACCGGGGGGCAGAATGGCCACCCGGTCCCCGTGGCTCATCCAGACCCGGAAGGCGCGGGGAAGGCCCTCAAAAAGGGGCACGGCCGGGTCCGTCACCTCGAGGCGGGCCGGGCCGTACTCCCGCCGGTCGCCGGGCTCCACCACCCCCCCGAGAGCATGGGCCAGAAGCTGCATGCCGTAGCAGATGCCCAGAATGGGCACCCCCAGGTCCAGGATATGTTCGGGGAGGCCCGGGGCCCCCGGCTCGTAAACGCTCGCCGGCCCCCCGGAGAGGATAATTCCCCGGGGATTGAGGCGGGCCAGCTCGGCCGGAGGAACATCATAGGGGAGGACCTCCGAATAAACCCGGCACTCCCGGACCCGGCGGGCGATGAGCCGGCTGTACTGGGAGCCGTAATCGAGGACGACGACGGTATCCACGGTCAACCGAATTATCCGTTAAGGGGGCCGGGGCCGTCAACCGCCGGGGCGGCCGCCTTGCGGAGCCGGTCCATGATGGCCCGGCCCAGCCCCACCTCCGGCACCCTTTCCGCAAAGATTATGTCGAGTTTGGCCCGGTCGAGGCGGTGGAGGGCCGCAAAGAGGTCGGCGGCCGCCTCCCGCAGGTCCCCCGTCTCCGAGAGCCACTCAACGGCCGCAAAGCCTTCCGGAATCCGGGCCGGCCGTCGGAAGAGCAGAAGGCCCGCCCGCCGTCCGCGGGGGTCGGGGTAAGCCCGGTCGCTGAAGAGCACCAGGGGGGTTCGGGGCGAGTAGTGGCGGGCCAGCTGGCCGGGGCTCCTGGGCCGGTCGGCCGGGCCGGCGGCGACCCGCACCGGCCCGACCACGGCTTCGATATCCTCCACCGCCAGCCCCCCGGGCCTCAGCACCGTGGGAACGTCGGCGGTCAGGTCCAGGACCGTCGACTCGACCCCGACGGGGCAGGGTCCCCCGTCCAGGATGAGGTCGACCTTGCCGTCCAGCTGGGCCAGGACGTGTTCGGCGGTGGTCGGGCTCAGGTAGCCGAAGGGATTGGCGCTGGGGGCGGCCACCGGCCGGCCCGCCGCCCGGATCAGGGCCAGGGCCACCGGGTGGGCCGGCATCCGCACGGCCACGGTGGGCAGGCCGGCCGTGACGATATCGGGCACCTTTTCGGTCTTGGGCAGGATCAGGGTCAGGGGGCCCGGCCAGAACTTTTCGATGAGGCGGCGGGCGGTCTCGGGAATTTCCCGCACCAGGTCCGGCAGTTGGGCCGGGTCGGCGATATGGACGATGATGGGGTCGAACTCCGGCCGGTTTTTGACCTCGAAGATGCGGGCCACCGCGAGCGGATTAAAGGCGTCGGCCCCCAGGCCGTAGACCGTCTCGGTGGGGAAGGCGACCAGCCGGCCTTCCCGCAAAAGACGGGCGCCTTCGGCCACCGCTTCGGGGGTTGCCTTTAAAACCCGCACCATGCTGTTAGCCGCCTGTCAAGGTTAAGCGGACGGCAGACTTGCGGCGAATTGGGCGCCCTTTTGAGTTTACCAAAGTCTGAGGGCGCGGCGTGCCGCGCCCTCAAAGGCTCGGGGTTTGGAGGCTTTAGCGCCGTTCCACCACAACCCTTCCCAGGTGGCCCAGGGGTCCGTGGAGGAGGCATACATAGGGAAAGGTCCCGGGATTGGGAAAGGTCAGGTCAAAAATCGGTCGGGGCATCGGGGCCGAGGAAGTCCGTGAGCCCTAAGACCCCCGAGTGGTAAAGCCGTGTGGGGTCGTAATTTTGGGACGGCTTGGTCGGGGGCGTTTCAAAGGGGTCGAAGGGGGGCTGACCGGGCGGCAGGAAGGTGACGGTATGGGGCGTCTGGGCCTTCCACCTCACCGTGTCTCCGGCCCGGATGCGCACCGTCGGCGGGAAATACTCCAGCAGCTCCAGGTAACCGCTAGGTGCCCGAACCACCGAACCGACCTGGACCTCCCAGAGCACCGTGCCGTCGGGACGGCTGACCTGCCGGTGTCCGGCCAAACCCTGCTGGCGGGCCGTCGGGACCAGCCCCAGGATGGTCCGATTCTCCTGCTCGGCCTGGACCCAGCCCTCGGATTGGGTGGTGTAAGGTTGGCCGGCCGGGACCACATCCACGGCACCCGCCATGCCCGGGCGGATGGCACAAAAATAGCCGAAGTGGCCGACCTGCGGAAAGGTCACCGCCAGCCGGGTGCCCCGCTCCTGAATGCCGGTGTTGATAAACTGGGAGCCGTCGTAGCTGACCGTATCCCCGGACCGCACATTGGCCGGCCAGAACGGGGGCGGGCCGGCCGGCGGGGGCGATACGGCCGAAAGGAAGGTCAAGGTATGGGGTTCGTCCGAGCTGAAAACAAAGTTTAAAGTGTGGCCGGCCGGGATGGTGACGTTCCAGGGCATGAAAGCGTTCCCGGAAACGGTCCGGCGGCCGGTGCCCACAAAGACGCTGCTGACCGGGCGGGTATCCGCCGGCGCCACCAGCGGACCCGTCCAGGAGCCGGCCGGGCTGTTGTTGTAAAAGTTAAGCCAGGCAAAGCTGACCGGCCGCTGGGCCTCGGAAACGTCCACCGTAAAAGTATAAGGGCCAACGACCGCCCCACCCCTGAGCCCAACGGGACTGGTCCAACCGAGGTTGCCCTGCCCGTCCAGACCGCACTGACGCCAGTCGGTCCGGTGGGTTCCGTACTGGCAGGAAACCAGGGCTCCCCCTTCGGGAATGCTGGCCCTGACCTCGTAGGAGTAGGTCAGCGGGCTCCGGTTGGCCACGAACATCACGAATGTCACCAGGTTCCCGGAGCGGGCCGCCCGCATTTCCACGGTCAGGGGCGGCCATTCCTGGGACTGGGCCGGGCCGGCCCCGCCCAGGCCCAGGAGAAGCCCGATCCCGATCAGGGCCGGAAGGTTTAAAAGTCGCAGATACTTCACCTTACCTCCAAGGTCTAATTTGCCTTTCCGCAGCGGCACCCCTCGGCCCGGCTGATTTTTTCTTTTCGGCCATCACCCCCTTTCAATCAGCTACCCGGCGGATGGCTACCTCAAGTTCTTGGGGGCCGAAAATCCCCTCAAGCTTTGCGGCCACCCGACCGTCGGCCCCGACGACGAAGACCCAGGGCTCCGAAGGCAAACCGAAGGCCCGGGCCGCCGGCCCAAGCTCAAACCGGCCTGTCCGGGCGGCCTTCAGGTCGTACGGCTCGACGTGGATAAACTCGACCCGGTCTTTAAATCGGGGCTCAAGCCCCAAAACCAGGTCCAGGACGGGCCCGCAAATCCGGCTCCGACAAAAAGCCGGGGTGGCAAACACCAACACAAAGGGCCGGTGGGCACCCAGGGCATCGGCCACCGAAACCTGGTGCATGTCGTCGGGCGGGTCGTGGGTGCAGACCTCGGAAAGCTGGTCGGCCGTCCGGGCCTTTGGGGTATCCACGGCCGGGACAGGGGCCCCCACCGGCGGGGTCGCGGGCCGCTCCAGGACGAAAAGGGCCAGGGTCGTCTGGCGGGTCCGTCCGAAGGCCCGGTCACGGCAAAGGCCGCGCCCCAAGGTCCGGCCCGGTCAAACCGAACCTCCGGCACCACGTAAATTCCCCGGACGTCGGCGTGCAGGTGGACCGTCCCATCGGGGTGGCGGTGGGGGGGTCTGGGCCGTAAGGGCCTCGTACCGGGCCCAGGCGCTGCCGGCAAATTGGGGCGTTCCTGAGGCCAGACTGTAAAAATCCGTCCGGACCCGGGCGTCCACAAGGGGCGAGCCGTCGGCCTCTTCGAGGGCGAAGGCAAACCAGTTTACCCCCACCACCAGCTCGGCCACGGCCTGAAAGACCCGGAGCCCCCCGTCCGAAGAAGGTGGGGCCGGCCCGCAGGTGGGGGCCACCGCCGCAATAACCAGCAAAATTGCCAGCCAGGGTCGATTCACAGCCTCGCTCCTTGCCGAGCCTGCTTGCCCTGGCTGCCGCCGAGCCCCGGCCTTAGTCGGCTGGCGGCCCGATTAAGGGGGTAATTTTTCTAAATCCAGCAGTCTTAAGGGTTCAGGCCCTGAGAAACTGATAACCGACCTCCCCTCCGCAGGGCCCAGAAAGACCCGTTCCGCACAAGGCTATTACAGCCTACGGCCGAACTTTTGGCTAGCCCCCACGATAGGCCGGCTCCCGAAAGACCCTGGGCCGGCCTATTTGCCCGTCTCGAAGTAGGCGATAGCCCGCCGGACGGCCGGGTCCTGCTGGGGATTCGTCCCGGGGGTCGGGGCGTCGGCGGGCGGCTGAAAGAGGATGTCCGGGGCCAGCCCCTTGCCCTCGAGCTCGTTGCCCTTGGGCGTAAGCCAGTGGGCGATGGTGATGTAGACCGCCGAGCCGTCGGAAAGCTCCCGGAGGGTGTTCACCGAGCCCTTGCCAAAGGTCTCCTCCCCGATGAGGACGGCCCGGCCGTGGTCCTTAAGGGCCCCGGCCAGCACCTCCGAACCGCTGGCGCTGCCCCGGTTCACCAGCACCACCAGGGGAATGTCCGTGGCCACGCCCCCCGGCCGCACCTGCCAGGTCCGCCGGTTCCCCCGGCCGTCCACCTCGTAAAGGACGACCCCCTCTTTCAGAAACTGGCCGGTCACGTCCACCGTGGCGCCCAGGAGGCCCCCGGGATTATTGCGCAGGTCCAGGATGAGCCCCTTCGGGTTCCTGGCCAGCAGGTCCCGCAGTTTCCCCACCAGCTCTTCGTTGGTTACCTCGCTGAAGACCGAAATCCGAACGTAACCGTACCCGTCCACCAGGGCGGTATTCACCGTCTGGAGGCGCACCTCCGAGCGGACGATCTCCACGTCGAAAGGCTGGGCCTGACCGTCCCGGGCGATGGTCAGGGTAACCTTCGTGCCCCTGGGCCCCTTGATCTTGGCCACCGCCTGGTCCAGGGAAAGCTGACGGATATCCTCCCCGTTCACCCGCAGGATCCGGTCCCCGGGCCGGAGGCCGGCCTTCTCCGCCGGCGACCCCTCGATGGGGGCGACGATGACGATGAAGTTGTTCTGGTCCTTCTCGACGAAGGCCCCGATCCCCTCGTAGCGGGCCGACATCTCCAGCCGCTCCCGCTGGTACTGCTCCCGGGGAACGTAAGACGAGTGGGGGTCGCCCAGGGATTCCACCAACCCCTTAATCGCCCCCTGGATCATCTTCTGGCGGTCGAGCTTGCCCCGGTCGACGTAATCCCGCTCGATGACCCGCCAGGCCTCCCAGAAGATGTTAAAATCGGCGTTTATGTCGGCCGGCGGCCGAGCCGGGGCCAGGGCCGGAATCGCCCCCGTCTCCTCGGCCCAGCGGCTGAACCCAAAGCCGGCCCCGAAACTCAGGCTGGCGACGAGGAGGACAAAGAGGCCGGCAAGCAGAAACCGACGAACCCCCGACCCCACTTCAGTTTACCTCCTTGGCAGACACACAGATTATTCTACCACGGCCCCCGGCCCAGGCAGACGCGGTAAAAATCCTCGTGCCGCCGGGCAATGGCGTCCCAGCCGAAGAAATCGGCGAGCCGGCGGCCCGCGTCCCCCAGCCGGGCGGCCAGCCCCGGGTCGTCCAGCACCTTCCGGACGGCCTCGGCCAGGGCCTCGGCCCTGGCCGAGGCCGTAAGCAGGTGCTCCCCCGCGGCCAGGGGCCGGAGGGCCAACGGGTCCGGGGGCCGGGTGGTTACCACCGGCCGGCCGTGGACCAGGGCCGCCACCAGGCTCCCCCGCCGGAGGGAGGCCCCGTCCAGGTAGGGCAGGAGGAGCAGGTCCACGGCCTGAAGCCAGCGGGAGACCCGGTCAGCCGGGAGGGGGCCGGTCCAGAAGACCCGGTCCCCAAGGCCCAGCCTTCCCACCTCCTGCCTTATAAACTCAGCATATTTAAGGTTGGTGGGGTCGGTCCGGCCCACGGCCCCGCCGATGACCACCAGCCGGACCCGATAACCCCTATCCAGGAGCTGCCGGCAGGCCGCCAGCGCCAGCTCCACCCCCTTGCTCCAGTTCAGCAGGCCGAAGTGGCCGATAAGCCTTTCCCCCGGCCCGGCCCCCGCCTCCCGCCGGAGGGTCTCGACCTCCGTCGGCCCCGCCGGGACGGGCAAGATGTTGCTGCCGATGGGGATAAAGGCCAGGGGCGGCCGGACCCCGGGGAACCGGACCCGCTGGAGGCGAACCAGGTCGGCGCCGTTGGTGGCCACCGCCCCCACTGAGGTTAAGTAAAGCATCCCCACGGCCAGCCGGCGGAGGGGTCCGGCCTTGGGGAAAAGGTAGGGCGGCCGAAGGTCGTGGAAGGTGACGGCCACCCGGTATCCCCCCAGCCGGCCCAGCACCGCCGGCAGAAACATCGCCCCCGGGGCCAGGCCGAAGGCGGCCGCCTGATACTGAAGGTGGACCAGGTCGGGCCCGAACTCCCGGGCCGCCCGGAGGGCCAGCCCCCAGGCCCGGGAGGACCAGGTTTCGGCCAGGGGAAAAACCCCAACCCCGGCCACCCCGGCGGCCGGCCCCGACCGGGTGAGGACCCCCACCCCGAACCCCAGGGCCGCCAGGCTCGCGGCCAGCCGGGCGGTGTAGTCCCCCACCCCGCCCCCATCGGGCGGAAACTCCCCGGTTATGAACAAAATCCTCATCTAAGGCCGGAACGGATAACCCCGACTAAAACCCGGATACGCCGGCGCCTAAGCTCCGGCTTGTGGCCCAGGGCCAGCTTTAAGGCCTCCTCCAGAAGCTCAACCCCGAGCCCAAAAAGTAAAAACCAGCGCAGAAGCGCCCCCACCCCGGGCCCGTAATATTTGGCCGCATACTTCCAGCGGCTGGCGTAAAAGTTGGCCCGCTGCCGGACCGGGTCCTGACGACTGCTGGCCGCCTCCTGGTGGACTACTTCGGCCTCGGGCACGTAGTAAACCTGCCAGCCGGCCGACCACAGCCGACGGCACCAGTCGAGCTCCTCCGAATACATGAAGAACCGCTCGTCCAGCGGCCCCACCTCTTCGACGGCTTCCCGTCGGACCAGCATGCAGGCCCCGGTCACCCAGTCGACCGGGTGGGGGACATCGGCGGGCAGGTCCCGGCAGTAAAACCCCCGGAAGATGCCCAGGCCCGGCAGGTGCCACTGAACGAAGGTGCCCTCGGTAAATAGGGTGAGCAGGTCCGGAAACCGGCGGCGGGAGGGCTGGAGGACCCCGTCGGGGTAAAGCAGCTTCGGGCCCACCAGCCCGACCCGGGGGTGCCCGGCCATAAACCTTACCAGGGCGCCCACGGCCCCGGGTCGGACCTCGGTGTCCGGGTTTAAAACCAGAATATACCGGCCCCGGGCGACCTTAAGGCCCTGGTTGACCGCCCGGACGAAGCCCAGATTCGCCCTATTTTCAATAAGCCGAACCCCCGCAAACCCCCGGACGACCTCGGGGCTTCCGTCCGTCGAGGCGTTGTCGATAACGACGACCTCGCCCCCGAGGGGCCGGACCTCCGCCAGCACCGACTCCAGGCACCGGGGGAGCTGGGCCCGACTGTTATAACTTACGATGACCACCGAAAGTTCAACTGCGCCCAAGGCGCCCCAGCTCCCAAAGGACGATCACGGCCTGCCAGGCCATCGCGACCGCCAGCACCAGCCCGACCCAACCGTCCCGGTAGCCCCCCAGCCGAACGAAGCGCCGGTAAAACTCCCGCAGGGGAAAGGTTAAAAACCGGTGGGGCCGGGGCCGTACCCCCTGTCGGCAAAGCCGAAGGGCCTCCAGGGGGGCGTAGCGCCGCTGCTTGGCGAAAATCTCCCCGACCGTCGAGTAGTTGATGTGGGTCAGGGGATTTTCCAGCCGGCCCACCGGCCCGTCCACCCGGACGATTTCGTGGACGGGCCAGGCCGGGTCATAGCGGCCGCAACCGACCTTAAAGAGCCTGAGCTGGTAG
This sequence comes from Dehalococcoidia bacterium, assembly GCA_034434875.1. Lineage (GTDB taxonomy): Bacteria > Chloroflexota > Dehalococcoidia > JAUQQI01 > JAUQQI01 > JAUQQI01. Next base: position 18,129 of record DAOTYJ010000044.1, read on the forward strand.
TCCGGCCACCAGCCGCCCCCCCGGACCCAGCGGCCCAGGATCAAGTTCTGCCGGGGAACCCAGTACCCCACGTACGGGCCCCCAACGGCCCGCCGGACCTCGGCGGCCAGGGGCAGGGGCACCCGCTCGTCGGCGTCGACAAAAAAGACCCAGGGGGTGGTGACAAGGCCCAGGGCCCAATTGCGTTGTTCCGCAAAATTTGTAAAGGGGCGTGTCACCAGCCGGGCTCCGAATTCGGCGGCGATTTCGGCCGTCCGGTCGGTGCTTCCCGAGTCCACCACCAGCACCTCATCCGCCCAGCTCAGGGCCTTAAGGCACCCAGGCAGGTGTTCGGCCTCGTTCAGGGTGAGCACCGCCGCCGTGACCGCCCCACCCATCAGCCCAGGCCCCTCAGCAGTTCGGCCCAGACTTCCGGCCCCGGCCCGGTTTTGGACCCCCGCCGGGCGGCCAAATGCAGCAGAAGCCGGACGGCGGCCCGGAAATGGGGCGGGTAATACCGGTCAAAGAGCTTGAGGCGGCTCTCCCAAAGCCACCGGAAGGCCTCGGCCCGGACCCTCCCCGTGGCGGCCCCGCCGTGGTGGACCACCACCGCCCTCGGCTCGCATAGGACCTCCCAGCCCGCCCGCCGCAGGCGGAAGGCCAGGTCCACCTCCTCACAGTACATGAAGAAGGCCTCGTCAAAAAACCCCACCTCGGCCAGGGCCCCGTAGCGGCCGAGGAGGCAGGCCCCCAGCACGAAGTCGGCCCGAAAGGGCCGGGGCTGACGGTAAAGTTCGGCCGGGTACCGGCCGTTTAACGGCGAGTCGTAGAGGCGGCCCAGCAGGTCGGGGAAAAGGTCGACGGCCACCTGGACCAGGCCTGGAAACTTAAAAGCCGAGTGCTGGAGCCGGCCGTCGGGATAGACCAGGCGGGGGCCCACCAGGGCCGCCTCCGGATGCCCCGCCAGGGTATCCAGCAGCCGGTCGAGGGCCCCCAGGCGGACCTCGGTATCGGGGTTAAGCAGAAGGGCGAAGTCGGCCGGGGCCCGTTTAAGGCCGTAGTTGCCGGCCGCCCCGAAGCCCAGGTTGGCTTCGAGCCGGACCAGCCGGACCTGGCCGTACTCGGCGGCCGCCTGCTCCCCGCTGCCGTCGGTTGAGGCGTTGTCCACCACCAGGACCTCCCCGTCAAAGCCGGCCGGCCAGGCGGCTAGAACCGACCGGACGCAGGCGGCGAGGAGATTTCCGGCGTTGTAATTGACGATAACGACGGCCAGGCGGGGAGCCATCAGGGGAGCTTAATAGTTTACCCGGACGACCTGGGGCTTAAACTGGCCCACCGGAAACCCAACCCCGCCCTGTTCGATGCCGGCCCAGAGGGTGACCTCCCGGATGCGCAGGTTTATCTGGATGGTACCCGTAATCACCACCTCCTCCCCCGGCCGAAGCAGGGGGGTCTGGCCCTGCCACTCCGCCACGGTGCAGAGCTTGCGGTAATCGACCTGCTCCGGGGGCTTGAGCCGCTCCGCCGGGTCGAAACCGACCCTGGTCCCGTCCGGCAGGAGGCCCCACCGGGCCGGGTATTCCAGGCCGGCCCCCGTCCACATCACCCCCACCCGCCAGACGCCGCTCCGCTCGTAGTAGAGGGGGCTTCCGGAGTCGGCGGGGTTGGCCCAGCAGTTAAAAGTGATGTCCGTCCGGTAAGGGGTTCCCGGGGGCGGTCCCAGGGTCTTGACCGGCACCGACCCGGTGTTTTTGACCCGGAAGGTCACGTTTACCGTTCCGCCCAGGGAGACGGTGGTCGGCTTGACCTGGAAGTCCACCAGCTCCAGCTGGGGAATGCCGCCGTTTTCAATCTTGACCGGCTTTGTGGCCTCGGCCACCGCCCCCACCCGGTCCTGGGCCACCACGTGCAAAACGTAGGTCCCGTCGGGCAGGACCCGGCCGGCGGCGGTGCCGTCCCAGACGTACGAGTCCCGCTGGCGGGGCCGCTGGTCGGGGGATTGGGCCCCCGACGGGGGCCGGGTCCAGGAGACCAGCAGGTAAGACGCTCCCCGGGGGTCGGTGGCAAAGATGTCCACCCGGGTCGGCGGGCGGGTAAGACTGTAGAAGATGACGGCCTCATCCCGGTCGGCGTCGCCGTTGGGGGAGAACGTATCCGGGGTAACCGTAAGCTCCTCGAAGGCCAGCTCGGTCGGGTCGGACCCGGCTACCCGGAGGCGGGCCTGCCGCTCGTCGACGGTCCCGTCCGGGGCCCGGGCCCTCACCACCACGGTGTACTCGCCGTCCGGCAGAACCTTCCGCTGGCGGGCTTCCGGGTCGGGACTGTAAGTCCCGGTGAATTCCGCCAGGTAGCTGCCCGGTGCCCGGGGCTGGTCCACCCGGAAGGGGTACTCCCGGCCGGCCGAATCCCGGAAGAGGATGCTTACCAGGGCTTGCCGCCGGACCTGGTAGCCGATGACGGCGCTGCCGGCGGGGCCTTCGGCCCCGGGGGTGACCGTCTCGGCCGAAACCGTCACGTCCCCCAGCAGTCCGCCGGGGCCGCAGCCCCCCAGCAAGAGCCCCAGCAGGGCGACGGCCGTCCCCAAAACCGCAAGCCGGGCCGATGTCGACCGCATTTTAACCTTAGAAAGTATTCGCCCTGGCCGCCGGCCCTGTCAAACAACGCCGACCGGGGATCTGGGCTTTCCCTGGTCGGGGCGCACCGCCGCAGGTCCCTACCGGGCGGTTGGCTCCGGCCGCTTAAGGCCTGAAAAGCCCTACGGTCGACCGGGGGCCCTACCCGTTCCCGCCCGGACCCCGGGATAAGGCCGCCAGGGCCGCCTGCCCCAGACTGATCCCCCCGTCGTTGGGAGGAACTTCCCGGTTGGTCCAGACCTCCAGCGAAAGCTTTTCTAACTCGGCCTTGATAAGAGCCACCAGCAGCACGTTCTGAAAGACCCCGCCCGAAAGGACCACGTGGCGGGCCCCCGCCTCGGCTGCCAGCTCCCGGGCAGCCCCGGCCATGGCGGCGGCGAGGCCGGCGTGGAAGGCGTAGGCGACCTCGGCCGGGGGCCGGCCCCGGAGCCGGTCGGCGACAACCGCCCCCAGGGCCGGGCGGAAATCCAGGACCTGCCCGGTAAAAGGGAAAGGATACGGGGGTACGGGCGGGCTGGTCCGGGCCAGGTGCTCCAGCCAGATGGCCGCCTGGCCCTCGAAAGTGAGCCGGCGGGTGAAGCCCAAGAGGGCGGCCACGGTGTCGAAGAGGCGGCCCACCGACGTGGTGGGAAAGGTCCTTATCCCCCTGCCCACCAGCCCCAGGGCCAGCCGGAACTCGGCCGGGAAGTTAAAGGGCGGACCGGTCAGGTCGGGGAGTCGGTCGAGCTGGGCGAGAAACCCGGCCGCCGCCTGAACGGGGAAGCGGGCGGCCGCATCCCCCCCGGGCAGGACGGCCGGGCGCAGGTGGGCCCGGCGCCGGAGGCCGGCTTTTAAGCTCCCGACGAAGACCTCCCCGCCCCAGATGGCCCCGTCGTCGCCGTAGCCGGTCCCGTCGAAGGCAAAGCCGACGACCACCAGGTCAAAGGCCCCCCGTTCGGCCAGGACGCTGGCGATGTGGGCCCGGTGATGCTGGACCCCCAGGTGGTCCCCCGGCAGGGAGCAGGCAAAGCCGGTGGAGGCGTATTGGGGGTGGAGGTCGTGGGCCACCAGGGCCTGCTCCGGGGAGACCTCGTACATGCGGCAAAGGTCGTAAACGGTCTCTTTAAAGGCCCTAAAGGCGGCGTAGTGGTCCAGGTCCCCGATGTGCTGGCTTACGATGGCCTGGCCGCCCACCACCAGGGTAACGGTGTTTTTCAGGTCGGCCCCCACGGCCAGGATGGGCCGGCTTGCCGGTAGCTCGGCCACCACCGCCGGGGCGTAGCCGCGGGCCCGGCGCAGCACCACCGGCCCCAGGGGCCCGACCCGGGCCACCGAATCGTCCACCCGCCGGGCGATGGGCCGCTCGCCGATGAGGAAGGCGTCGGCGATTCCGGAAAGCCGCTCCCGGGCGTCGTCGTCCTCGTAAGCGATGGGCTCCTCGGAACGGTTGGCGCTGGTCATCACCAGAACCTCCGGGGCCCCGGCCGCAAAGAGGAGGTGGTGTAAGGGCGTGTAGGGGAGCATCAGCCCCAGGTCCCGGTTCTCGGGGGCCACCCCTTCCAGCCCGACCCGGGCCGGGGCCAGCACGATGGGTCGGGCCACCGACCCGAGAAGCCCCTCGGCCTCGGGGTCGAGCTCCACCAGCCCCCGGGCCGTGGCCGGGTCCCGGACCATCAGGGCGAAGGGCTTCTCCTTGCGGAATTTGCGCTCCCGCAGGGCCCGGACCGCCCGGGGATTTCGGGCGTCGCAGGCCAGGTGGTAGCCGCCGATGCCCTTTACGGCCACGATTTCGCCCGCTTTAAGCCGCCGGACGGCCTCCCGGACCGCCCCCTCCCCCCGGGCGGCAACCCGGCCCGCAACTTCCAGGAAGTAGTCGGGGCCGCACCGGGGGCAGGCCACCGGCTGGGCGTGGAAGCGCCGGTCGTCCGGGTCGTGGTACTCCCGGGCGCAGTCCGGGCACATGGGCCACGACCGCATCGTCGTCAGGGGCCGGTCGTAGGGCAGGCCCAGGATGATGCTGTAGCGGGGGCCGCAGTCGGTGCAGTTTATATAGGGGTAATGAAACCGGCGGTCGCTCGGGTCGAAAAGCTCCCGCAGGCAGGCCCCGCACACGGGCAGGTCGGGCGAGACCCGCACCGTCGGCCGGTCCCGCTTCTGGCTCTCCCGGATTACAAAATCCCCGAACCCCTGGGGTTCGACCTCCCGAACCCTAAACTCGGCGATGCGGGCGGCCGGCGGGGGTCGGTTCTGCAGCTCCGCCGTAAAAGCCGAAAGGGCCGCCGGACTGCCCTCGGCGTGGACCTCCACCCCGCCCTCGGCATTCAGCACCCACCCGGCCAACCCGTGGGCCCGGGCCAGCCGGTAGACGAAGGGCCGAAAGCCTACCCCCTGGACGACCCCCCGGATCTGGATGTAAAGGGCTCGACGGCCGGGGACCTCAGATGTAGCAGCCACGGCCCTTCCACCCGATTTCCACCACCCGGCCGTCTTCCACCAGGACGGGCACCGTCCTTACCCCCCCGGTGAGCTCCAACATCCGGCGCCGGGCCTCGGGGTCGGCCTCCACGTCGTACTCGGTGAACTCTACCCCCCGCCAGCGTAGCTCCTCCCGGAGCTCGGCGGTGTAGGGACAACTCCGGGTTCCGTAAAGCTCAACCTTCCCCATTGAGGGCCTCGTCGATAAGCTCCCGAAGGACGTGGTAGATGGAGGCCTGAACCTCCTGAATCCTGGGAATGTAATCGCAGGGAACGACCAGGGGAAGATCCACCAGCCCCCGGCGGACGATTTCGCCCCCGTCGTACCCCAGCAGGCCGACGGTAAGCATTCCCCGCTTGCGGGCCTCCTCCAGGGCCACGATGACGTTTTTGGAGCTTCCGCTGGTGGAGATGCCCACGGCCACGTCCTCCGGCCGGGCGTGGGGGATGAGCTGCCGAAGAAACATCACCTCCACCCCCACGTCGTTGGCGATGGCCGTAAGGTTGGCCGGCTCCAGCGAAAGGGAAACGGCCTGGACGGGCCGCAGCCCCGCCGGGGGCAGCACGCAGTCGATGGCCAGGTCGTTGGCGTCGGTGGCCGAGCCGCCGTTGCCAAAGCAGATGAGCTTTCCTCCCCGGCGCAGCCGGTCGGCGACGGCCAGGGCCGTTTCGGCGACGGCCTCCGCCTCCGACCGGGCTACCTCGGCCCGCAGCCGCTCGTCCTCCTGGGCCTTGGCCACGATGGAGGCGGCCACCTCCGGCACCACCCGGCCCAGGTCCACCTGTTCGCCCCCCAGGAAGGGGTAGAGCACCGCCATCTCCCCCACGTCGTGGCCGGGAAGCCGCCGGTGCTCGAAGAAGACGTGGACGGTTTCCCAGAGGGTGTGGTAGAGCACCTCCACCATCTCCTGGTGGATAAAAGGGTCGTGGCTGGGGGCCCCCACCGCGTAGTCGGCTTCCTCCCCGGGAAGGGCGAAGGTCTGGGCCCCCCGCCGGCGGGCGGCGGCCACCACGGCCAGCACCTCCGGGTCCCCCTCGGGGGGTCCGAAGCCCATGACGATGTCCGCCGGCCGGACGATGGCCTCGACCCAGGGCCCGAAGGCGATGCTCAAATCCAGGGCCGGCAGGGCCCGCTTCCCGACGATGACCGGGTGGATGAACTCCACCGAGACGTGCTGGGCGTCGGTGGCATAAGGTCCCCGGCCGAAGGCCAGCAGCCGCCCCCCTTCAAGGAAGCGCTCGGCCATCTGCCGGCAGGCCTCGGCCAGCCGCCGGGCCTCCCTGGGGAAAAACTGCCGGGAAACCTCGTTCCGCTGGAGGAGCCGCTCCCGGGCGCGCTCCGCAAGGCGGCCAACCCTCATCCCCCTGACCTCCTTCCCGCGGCCGGCGGCCCGGCCACACCGTCAGCAGATTCGGGGCAGCGGGTCGCCCACCAGCATATCCACCACCCTTGACCCGCCGTAAGACGTCACCGCCAGCAGGACCCCGGCCGGTTCGGCCCGAACCTCCCCGATGATGGCCGCCAGCTCCCCCCCGGGCACGCCCCGGACGGCTTCCAGGGCGGCCTCGGCGAAGGCCGGGTCCACCACCGCCAGGAACTGGCCCTCGCTGGCGATATAAAGGGGGTCGAGGCCCAGCACCTCGCAGGCGCCCCGGACCGCGTCCCGCACCGGGACCGCCTCCTCGTAGAGGACGATGCCCACCCGGGCGTCCCGGGCCAGCTCGTTGAGGGCCGAGGCCACCCCGCCCCGGGTCGGGTCCCGCATCCAGCGCAGGCCCGGGGCGGCCGCCCCGACCAGGGCCTCGACGAAGGGGAATACCGGCCGGGTATCCGACTCCAGGTCGGCCTCCAGGTCCAGCTCGCCCCGGGCCAAAAGCACCGTAATGCCGTGGTCGCCGACGGGGCCCGACACGAGGATCCGGTCCCCCGGCCGCACCTCTCCGGCCCCCAGCCTGACCCTGGGGTCCACCAGGCCGACGCCGGTGGTGGCGATGTAGAGGCCGTCGGCCTTGCCGTGCTCCACCACCTTGGTATCCCCGCCCACCACCGCCACCCCGGCCCGGGCGGCCGCCCGGGCCATGGCCTCCACCTCGGCCCGCAGGGCCTCCCCCGGCAGGCCGGCCTCGATGATGAAGGCGGCCACCAGCCCGAGGGGTCTGGCCCCCGCCACGGCCAGGTCATTTACCGTGCCGTAAACGGCCAGTTCCCCGATGGACCCGCCCGGAAACCGGAGGGGCTTGACCACGAAGGCGTCGGTGGTGACCGCCAGCCGGAGCCCCCCGGCCTCGAGGACGGCGGCGTCGGCCAGCTCGGCCAGAACCTCGTTGGCCAGGGCCGGCAGAAAGAGGCCCTCGATGAGGCGGCGGGTGGCCTTGCCCCCGGCCCCGTGGACCAGCTCCACCTGGGGGTCGTCAAACCTGATTACCGACGGCACCGTTGCCACGGCCTACCTCCCCACGGCCGCCGCCCGGTGGACGTAATGATAGTAAGCGGCGCAGGCCCCCTCGCTGGAGACCATCAGGGCCCCCACCGGGTGCTCCGGGGTGCACTCCCGGGCAAAGAGCTTGCACTGGTTGGGCTTGAGCACCCCCTTCAGCACCTCCCCACACTGGGCCGCCTTCGGGTCGGTGACCCGAACCCCCGGCAACTCAAACCGGACCTCGGCGTCCCACTCGGCGTAGGCGGCCGAAAGCTTCAAGGCCGATTGGGAGATGAACCCGAGGCCCCGCCACTCGAAGTAAGGCCGCAGCTCAAACACCTCGGCCATCGCCCGCAGGGCCGCCAGGTTCCCGTTCCAGGGCACCACCCGGCTGTACTGATTTTCCACCTCGGCCCGCCCCTCTTTAAGCTGGCGCAGGATCATGATGAGGGACTGGAGGATGTCCAGGGGTTCGAAGCCGGAGACGACGATGGGTTTGCCGTAATCCCGGGCGATGAACTGATACGGCCGGCAGCCGATGACGGTGGAGACGTGGCCCGGGCCGATGAAGCCGTCGAGGCGCATATCCGGCGAATCCAGGATGGCCCGAATGGCCGGGACGATGAGGACGTGGTTGCAGAAAACCGAAAAGTTTTTAACCCCGAGGGCCCGGGCCTGCATCAGGGTGAGGGCCGTGGACGGGGCGGTGGTCTCGAACCCGATGGCAAAGAAGACCACCTCCCGGTCGGGGTTCTCCTGGGCCAGCCGGAGGGCGTCCAGGGGGGAGTAAACCATCCGGACGTCGGCCCCCCGGGCCTGGTACTCCAGGGGCGAGCCCCGGGTGCCCGGAACCCGCATCATGTCCCCGAAGGCGGTGAAGATAAAGCCGGGCCGCTCGGCCAGGCTCAGGCCGTCGTCGATGCGGCCCATGGGCAGGACGCAGACGGGGCAGCCGGGGCCGTGGATAAGCTCGATGTTAGGGGGAAGCAGGTTTTTGATCCCGTGGCGGTAGATGGCGTGGGTATGCCCGCCGCACACCTCCATGATCCGGTAGTGGCGGTCGGGGTCGGCCAGCCGCCGGACCTCCTCGGCCGCGGCCCGAATAAGCTTGGGGTCCCGGAACTCGTCGACGAACTTCAAGGCGTTTCCCTCCCTACCCTGGCGATGGCCACCCCCAGGTGGACGAGGAGAACATCCCCCGGGGCCGCCTCGGGGGTAAAATCGACGGCGACCCGGGCCCGCTGTCCCAGCCGGTCTTCGCAGAGGGCCTCGGACCCGGCGACCTCCAGAACGACCACCGGCACGGCGATGTCGCCGCAGGTTACGCAGCCGTCCAAGTCCAGGGTGCCCAGGCCGTAGCGGGCCAGCTCCGGCCGAACCACGGGGACCCCTCCTCAGGCGAACCGGTAGCCCTGGACCTCCTCCAGGGCCAGCTGGTCCTCGCCCAGGGCAACGAGAAGCTTGAGCTGGGCCTGGGCTTCTTGCTCGCTCACCTTACTGAGGGCAAAGCCCACGTGGATGAGGACCCAGTCCCCTTCGCCGATCCCCTCCTCCTTAACCAGGTCGATATTCACCCGGCGGCGCACCCCCATCACGTCCACCACGGCCAGGTGTCCCCCGGGGTCGAGGGCAAGGACCTTTCCCGGAATCGCCAAACACATCGGCTTAACCCCCTATCCGATAGATTATGCCCCTCAACGTTCCCCGTTCGCAACCGCCCGGCCCTTGGCCGAGACGGCCGCCGTCAGATAGTCAACCCACTGGGCCAGCCCCGTACCGTCCCGGGCGGAGACCTCCAGGAGGGGAACATCGGGCCTCACCCGGCGCAGGTGGGCCTCAAAGGCCCGCCGGTCGAAGCCCAGGCCGGGGGCCAGGTCGACCTTGGTAAGTAAAACCAGGTCCGCCGCCATAACCACGGTGGGGTACTTGGCCGGCTTATCCTCCCCCTCAGCCACCGAGAATAGGACCACCCGGAGGTCCTCCCCCAGGTCGTAGGCGGCGGGGCAAACTAGGTTGCCCACGTTCTCGATGAAAAGCAGACCCAGGGCGGCCAGGTCCCAGCCGGCGACGGCCCGGCCCACCATCTCCGCCTCCAGGTGGCAGATGGAGCCAGTGTTCACCTGGCGGACGGGGGCGCCCGTCGCCGCCAGCCGCCGGGCATCGTTGTCGGTGGCCAGGTCCCCGACCACCACCGCCGCCCGCAGGCCCGGGGGAAGCCGCCGCAGGGTCTCGGCCAGCAGGGTCGTCTTGCCCGCCCCCGGGCCCGACATCACGTTAACCACGCAGGTGCCGGCGGCCCCGAACCGGGCCCGCAGCTCCGCCGCCAGCCGGTCGTTTTTGGCCAGTACCCGGCGCCGGACCTCAACCAGTCGGGGCTTCATCGAAGACCTCCAGGGCAACCACCTCCAGCTCCCGGCCCTGCTTAACTTGAGGGGTGGGGCCGAAGCAGGCCGGGCAGCGGAGGGCGTCGGCCGCGGCCAGGGTCCGGTCGCAGCCGCAGGCCGGGCAGTAGGCCACCACCGGCACCTCCTCGACCCTCAGCTCGGCCCCGGCCACCGGCGTCCCCTCGGCGGCCAGGTCAAAGCAAAAGCAGAGGGCCTCTTTGTCGATGCCGCTTAGGGGGCCCACCCGCAGGTGGACGGCCTTTACCCTTACACCCCCCAGCCGTTCGGCCTCCTCAACGACCCCTTCGACGATGGCGCAGGCGACCGAAAGCTCGTGCAATCCCGCTCCCGTTCAGGCCGCCCGAGACAGCCGCCCGGGCAGAGCCTCCCGGACCCGCTCCCCCAGGACCCGGCCCAGGTTCTGGGCCAGCACCTGGCCGCCCACCCCCAGGGCGGTCGCGATAAGCCCCTGCAGCTCCCTTGACTGGCGGATGGAGTTCCAGGACTCCACCACCCGGGCGAAGCCTTCCCGGCCGTGCTGGGTGCCCAGGTAGTACCCCACCGCAAAACCGATAAGGGTCTCCAGCATCTTTAAGCCTCCTTTTCTGCCTCTAAGCGGACCCGAACCTTGACATTAGGGTAAACCCGGAGCAGCAAGAGTCTGGGCGGCTCAAGCCCAAAATCCCGGATGTCGACCACCTGCTCCCCCTCCACGACCAGCCGGTTCCCGTCGGCCCGGACCGTCACCGGCCCCTCGACCTCCCGGGTGACGCCGTGGAAGCTCACCTGAGCCCGCACCCGGTAGCCGTCGGCCCCGGCCGAGACCTCCTTGACCTCCACGGCAACGGTGGGGTAGCGGCGGGCGTCCACCCGCCGGGGTAGCTCCTGGTCGAAGAGGGGATTTCCCGAGCGGAGCCCCTCCACCGGAAACTCGAACCTGGCCCGGGGCGGGGGGTCGAGGGCGACCCGGCTAGCGGCCACCTCGGCCTCGATAAACCCGGTGAGCCCCCCGGCCTCGGCGACGACGGGGTGAAGGGTCGAGCGGGCCTCGACCCACACCCGGGAGCGCTCGAGAATTATTTTAAAGCGGCCCATAGGTCTTTACATCTCCCGGATTTCCAGGTAACGCTTCGGGTCCGGGAGCGACTGGATGACCAGCGCCAGCACCAGGGCCATCAGCGCCGCCCGAAGGGCACGACCCAGCATGGCTTTACCTCCCTTGTTCTAAGATTCTGCCCGACTCGAGGTCGACGAGAAGCCTCCGGATGACCCTGACGGCCTCGGGGACGGCCGCCGCAACCGGGGGCGAAAGGCCGATGCCCTCTTCCAGGGTGGCCGGCTCGCACCCGACCACCACGACCCGGGCCCGGGTGCCCCCGAGCTGACCGGCTCATGCCCCGTCCCCCAGCGGCTCCACCTCGTCGGGCCCGAAGTAGAGAAAGCGGCCGGTCTCCCGGTAAAGGTCGGCCCCCGGGTCGTCTTCCAGGGTCACGGCCAGGTGGACCCGGCCGTCCACGTCGGGCAGAACGGCCTCCACCCGGGCGACCCGGCCGGCCAGGAAGATGTCGTGGGCATCCGCCCCGGGCCGGGGACGGAGCCGAACCCGGCTTCCCCGCCCAACCCGGACGGCCCCCACCTCTACGGCCTCCCTTTCCGCAGGCCCGGCCGGCCGCAGGTCCCGGACGGCCCCGTGGAGCCGGGTGAGGACCTCGGGCCCCAAAGCCTCCAGAAGGTCTAGGAGGGCCGCCGCCCGGGGGTCGGTGGCCCGGGCCTCCCGCTTCTCCTCGTCGGTCAGGGTGAGGACCCTCAGGGTGAGCAGCTCGTCGATTTCGGTGGCGTCGAAAAGGTCGGTGGGGCTTTCGGGCGCAACCACCGGGTAGTCGTAGAGGATGATGGGCGAGGCCAGAAGCAGGTCCCGCCGGCCCGGCTCGCCCACCAGAACCGGAAAGGTGTTGACGTTCCGACAGCCCTCGGCCGCCGCCTCCAGCCCCGGCGGAGGGTCCAGCAGGGAGACGAAGGCCCCGCCCCTGACGGCCATCAGCAGGTGGGCGGCCAGCAGGGACCGCTTGAGCACTTCGGCCCGCTCGGCCGCCGGGTCGGCCCAGGCCGTCACGTTCTCCAGCCGGACCCGGACCTTCACCGCCCGGGCCGGGCCCGCAACCGGCTCAACGGCCACCCCCAGCCGGCCGGCTACGGCCCAGCGGCGCCGGACGACCCGACCGACCGTCTCACCCCCAACCCGGAGGGGCTCGACGACCTCGTCCCCGTCCCCCCCAAACCCGAATTCCCCTTCGGGACCGGTCAAACTCCCCACGGGAACGACGAGGTCCACCTCCCGCTCAACGGCCTCGTCGAAGGCGAGCCAGCGGGCCCCGCCGGCCTCGAGGAAAGGGGCCGGCCGGCAGCCTCCTGCCTCGGCCCCTTCCACCTGCCGGGCCTAAAACTGTAAGAAACGAACCATTACCCGAAGCTCGGGGTTTTCGGCCGGCTCCAAGAGAAACTCGGCCTGCTGAAACCACGGCTCCGGCCACCCGGCCTCCGCCTGGGCCCGGGGCACCAGCACCCCAAACTGCCAGCGGACCCGGTTCTTTACCGCCGAGGCCCGGTAAGGGTAAAGCAGGTAGCCCTCATAAAGGACGGCGTTGGCGACCTTCCGGGCCAGGTCAAAATCGGCCGTCATGGTGGGATCAGGTCCAGCAGGGCGTTTAAGGCGTCGTCCCAGGTGGGCAGGGCCCGGCCAGCCTTAAACTTCCCCAGCCGGTCGATGGTCTCCCGCCGGAGCCAGCCGCTCCCCGGGAAATGGATATCCATAAGCTCTTGCCAGACCCTTACCGGCAGGCGGTAGGCGGCCTCATTATGCCAGGGAATCTGCTCCACCGTGAAGCCCTGGGGCCCGCCGTAAAAGACGGTCCCCGAAAAGAGCAAAAGCAGGGGGATTTCGCCCCCTTCCAGGGCGCTGAAATGCCGGCCCGCCGCCACCTCCAGGTCGTAGGTGCAGACCACAGGCAGGTCCACCTCCGTCTGGCCGACGAAGCCGGGGATAAGCTTGTCCACGTAGGCGAACTGCATCGGCCGCAGGGTATCCGACCAGCGGGAGGGCTCCCCAAACAGGTCCAGGAGCCGTTCGGCCTCCGCCGCCGAGTACCGGCGCTTTCGGGGCTCGACCCGGATCTGGCACCGGAGGGCCACCGCCTGAACCGGGGTCTCGGTAAGCTCCCGGATTCTGAGCCGGAAGAGCAGGGTCGGGGCCGCCGCGTACCGGTCGGGCACCACGTCGACGCACTCAAAGACCAGCTCACCCATGGGCCCCTCCCGGCCGGACCCAGCGGCTCCTGGCCCGCAACTGCTCAAGGAAGCCGTCGATTTCGGCCCAGACTTGGTCCCCCCCGAAGCCCCGCCAGGACCGGCGGACCCTCCCCACCAGCCCGTAGCAGGCGTCGATGGGGACCAGGTAAGCCTCGAAACCTTCCCCGACCCGGCGCACCAGCACCGCCCCCACGTCGGGGCTTACCCGGTCGAAGGCGGGGTTGGCCCGGAGCACTTCGACCCAGGCGCCCAGCTCCAATAGGGACTCGGTGGCCCCGCCCGGACTCGGGTAAAAGGCCACCCAGCGCCCGAGGCCGCTGTGAAAGAAAAAGAAGGCGAGGCCCACCGGAATCTGAAGCTCCTCCCACTGGGCGGCCGAAAGCTCAAAGGACGGGTCGTAAAGATAGCGCTCCCCCACCGCCCGGTATTTGCCCTGGGCCGCCCCCTCATGGGTAAAGAGCAGGTAGCAGGGGCGGCAGGTGCACAGTAGTCTCCGGGACTCCACGTTCACCACGTGCCAGTGGTCTGCCGGGATCTCCGCCCCGCAGATCTCGCACCGTTCACCCGGGGCGGCCTCAGTCCGCCGGCCGAGACGGCCGGCCGGAAATTCGGCGGCCCCCTTCCGGCCCAGGAACTTCTTCAGCGGTAGGCCGAAACCGCCAGCTTCCATACGCCGCCCTCCCGGAGGAGGGGCAGGGGTTCGAGGCTGAGGTGGACCTGCCGGAGGCTCCGGCCGGCCAGCCGGACGTCGTAGACTTCCCCGCACCCGGGACAGGCCAGGCGGGACCCCTCCAGCCGCCCCGACCGGACGCCCACCCCGCAGCCGGGGCACCGGTCCCGATAGGCGTAGAGGGCCTCCCCGACCCGGACCAGGATGACCGGTTCCCCTTCCACCTCCAGACCGAGGATTTCCCCCGGCCCCGGCTCAAAAAGGCCCGCCAGCTCGACCCACTCCCCGGCCGGCCCCCTTTCCGGCGGGCCCGGGAAGAGGCGGACCTGGGCCGGTGGGACCGTCATCCCCTCCACCTCCACCCCGGCGACCTCCGGGGCGGCCTCCATAATGGCCCGTTCGATGGCCAGCTTCACCGTAACGGCGGAGGAGGGGCAACCCCGGCAGCTTCCCTCCAGGCGCAGGTGGACTACGCCCGATTCGTCCACCCCCAGAAACTCCACCCCACCGGCGTGGGAGCCCAGGTAAGGCCGCACCCGGTCCAGGGCCTGCTGGATGCGGGCCTCCAGGGGCAGGGGGTGCAGGTCGTGGAGGATGAGCAGGCTGGCCAGGAGGGGGTCGGCGGCCATCCGGTCCAGGACCCGGGCCCCGGCTTCGCCGGCCTCGCCCACGATTTCGACGACCCGGGCGAGGCCGGCGCCGTAAAGGTCCATTAGAAGCCGGACCAGGGTCTCGGCCTTCTCCGCCACCGGCGGGGAGGCCGACCGGAGCTCGGCCAAAATCGCCTCGATGCGGTCCCCGACCTCCCGCAGGTTCTGTCTGGGCATGCCTCGGCCTTTAGTAGAGGCTGGGCGCCATCGTCGGCGAGTGCACCCGCTCGATCACCCGGCCGCCGGCGTAGATGTGCACCCCGCACGGCAGGCAGGGGTCGAAGCTGCGGACCGTCCGCATGATATCGATCCCCTTGAACCGGTCCGGCGGATTCTCTTCGAAGATGGGGGTGTTCTGAACCGCGTCTTCGTACGGGCCCGGGGTGCCGTACATATCCCGGGGGTTGGCGTTCCAAGGGGTCGGGGGCCAGGGCTGGTAGTTGGCGATCTTGCCGTCCCGGATCACCATGTGGTGGGAGAGCACCCCCCGCACCGCCTCGGTCCAGCCGCAGCTGATGGCCACCTTCGGCACCGTGAAGGGGGTCCAGGTCTTGGTATTTCCCTTCCGAAGCTCCTCCAGGGCTTTCTCGACAAAGTAATAGGCGGCGGCGCAGGCGTAGGCCTGGAAGTAGGTCCGGGCCCGGTTGCGCTCGATGGTGTTGGACCACTGGGGGATCTTCCACTCGAATTCCTTCTCGGGCTTCGTCGCCGTCCTGGGCAACCGGATGACAACGCTCTGGCCGGTGGCCTTGATGTAGCCGATATCCACCAGGCCGTTAAGGGCGGTAGATTAGAGCCGGGCCAGGGGGCCGCCCCCGGTGTCCAGGGCCAGGTAGTTCTGGCCGTCGAACCAGCGGGGCGAGAAGACCCACGAGTACTTGCCCTTGAAATCCCGCTTCTGGGGCTTGGGGATGGTGTGGACGTTCCAGGGGTGCCGCCGGTCCACCGGGTTGCCCAGGGGGTCGTGGGTTACGAACACCTCGTAGCCGTCCACCCACTCCTCGTAATACGAGCTTCCGGGCAGGATCTGGATGCCCAGGTTGATCCGGACCAGGTCGTTAGTGACCAGCCGGCCGTCCACGATGATGCCGGGGGTCACGAACATCCGCCGGCCCCACTCGGTCATGTGCTCGTACTTAAAGTCGCAGTAATCCGGGTCGTTGAGGGCCCCCCAGCATCCGAGGAGGATCCGGCGCTGCCCCACCCTTTCGTAGCCGGGCAGGGCCTCGTAAAAGAAGTTAAACAGGTCGTCGTGGAGGGGCACGACCTTCTTCATGAATTCGGCGTAGCGGGCAAGGCGGGTCAGGTAGTCGGCGAAGAGCTGGACGGTGGGGGTGGTTCCGACCCCGCCGGGGTAAAGGGTGGAGGGGTGGACGTGGCGGCCCTCCATCAGGCAGAACATCTCCCGGGTAAGCCGGCTCATCTGAAGGGCTTCCCGGTAAAACTCCCCATCGATGGGGTTGAGGGCCCGCATGATGTCGCCGATGGTGCGGTAGCCGTGGTCGGCGGCGTGGGGCGCCTCCGTCCGCTGGGCCCGCTCCCAAACCCCGGGGTTGGTCTCCCGCACCATCCGCTCGCAGTAGTCCACCCCGACCAGGTTCTCCTGGAAGATGTTGTGGTCGAACATGTACTCGGCGCACTCGCCCAGGTTGATGATCCACTCCGCCAGGTGCGGGGGCGCGATGCCGTAGGCCATGTTCTGGCTATACACCGAGCAGGTGCAGTGGTTGTCGCCGCAGATGCCGCAGATCCGGCTCGTAATAAAGTGGGCATCCCGGGGGTCCTTGCCCTTCATAAAGATGCTGTAGCCCCGGAAGATCGAGGAAGTACTGTAGCATTCCAGGACTCTCCGCTCCTTAAAGTCGACGGTGGCGTAGATCCCTAAACTGCCGACGATGCGGGTGATGGGGTCCCACGCCATCTGGACGACGGTGGCGTACGGTGGCGTCCGGGGACGCTTTCTGAAAGACGCTCAGGGCTTCTCCTCCCTTTGTTTTAGGTTAACCCCGCCTTACCAGGTCTTGCGGAATCCGGTGAGCAGCTCGGTGCCCTTGCGCCGCCACTTGGGCTCTTCGTCGACCGTCTTCAAGGTGACGCTGCGGAGGCTTCGGATGAGGGTTCCGTAGAGGGTACTGGCGGCCGTGGAGACCTTGCTTCCGGGCGGCTCATCCATAAAGGGCATGAACTTGTCGGGGAAGCCGGGCATGGTGCAGGCGATGCAGATGCCCCCAACATTGGGACATCCGCCGATACCGTTTATCCAGCCCCGCTTGGGGACGTTGCCCTTGACCACCGGCCCCCAGCACCCGAGCTTCACCAGGCACTTGGGGGAACCGTACTCGGCGGCGAAGTCGCCCTCCTCGTAATAGCCGGCCCGGTCGCAGCCCTCGTGGACGGTGGCCCCGAAGAGCCAGGTGGGCCGCAGGGCCTCATCGAGGGGGATCATCGGGGCCCGGCCGGCCAGCTGGTAGAGCAGGTAAAGCAGGGTCTCGGCCATGTTATCCGGGTGGACGGGACAGCCGGGCACGTTGACGATGGGGATGCCGGCCTTGGACCGCCAGTTCCAGCCCAGGTAATCGGCCACCCCCATGGCCCCGGTGGGGTTGCCCGACATGGCGTGGATACCGCCGTAGGTGGCGCAGGTCCCGGCCGCAACGACGGCCACGGCCTTCGGGGCCAGCCGGCCGAGCCACTCGCTGGTGGTCATGGGCTGGCCGGTGGCCGGGTTGTTGCCGAAGCCGCACCAGTAGCCTTCCGGCTTTACCGCCTCGTTGGGGATGGACCCTTCAACCACCAGGACGAAGGGGTCAAGCTCGCCCCGGTCGGCCTTCCAGAACCACTCGATGAAGGTGTCGGCCCCCTGCTCGGGTCCGCACTCGTAATCGATGAGGGGCCAGTGGAATTGGACCTTGGGCAGGCCCGGCAGGGCCCCGAGGGCGATCTCCTCGATGCTGGGCTGGGTTGCGGCGGTGAGGGCGACCGAGTCCCCGTCGCAGCTTAGGCCGGCGTTAATCCAGAGGACATGAACAACCTTCTCCTGCGCCGCTTCCGTCATGCCAAAACTCCTCCTTTTCCCGCTAAATTTGGCCGGGCGGCTATCAAAGACAGGGCGACGGAAAGAAGGGATTAGCGGGGCACCCCCCGACCGCACAGCCGCCTAAGATTACCCTTAGTAGAAGGCTTTGCCAGATTATATTTCTCGCCCCATGTCAAGGGCGGCAGGCCCAAATTTGGGGAAAGTTTTTGGGCGACCGGAAGGCGGCCCTAACCGCCGACCGGTTCGAGCCGAACTTTGACCGGCCCCAAGACCGGGTTGGGGGCGTAGGGGTCGGGGACCCGCTCCCGGCCGTTGCCCCCCGGCGGCCCCACATACTCAAAGTCCCAGAAGGCCGCATCCCCGGCCAGCTCGGCCGAGACCCGCACCCGACTTACCAGGTCCCACCCATCCCCGATAACACGCACGGCCCCCCCATCGGTCAGCCCGAGTCTGGCCGCCAGCTCCGGCCCAACCTCCAGCACCCGCTCCCGGCCCACCGTCGTCAGCGTCTTGAGCATCCCCGGGAAGGTCGTCAGGTCATAGCGATAAAAAGACCGGCCCGGGTAAACCGTAACCAGCCCGTCGGGGGCCGATTCGGCCTCCCCAAGCCGCAAATCGGGGAAGTTAAAGGCTTCGGGCAGGAAGTTCACGACGGGCCCCTCGAATTCCAGCTCCTCGTAGTCGAGTCCGGCAAACCCCGGGACCCGCTCGGCCAGCTCGGCAAAGACCTCCGCCGGCCGGGGGCTTATGTCGACCCCGAGGCCGCGGCCGACCTCGGCCAGGATGGCCAGGTCGGGCCGGGCCTCCCCCGGCGGCCGCACCGCCGCCCGCACCCGCTGGATTCGCCGCTCCAGGCTGGTGACCGTGCCGTCCTTTTCGGCAAAGGCGGCCCCCGGCAAAAGGACGGTGGCAAAGTCCAGGAGGGGCGAGGCATAGGCCCCCTGGACGATGACCGTCTCGCACCCTTCCAGGAGCCGCCGAAGCCGCAGGCCCGCCGGGCCCTCCAGGTCGAAGCTGTCGCCGACGATGTAGCAGGTTTTAACGTTGTCCAGGTCTGGGGTTTCGTCCAGGTGGACCTGCCCCGGCCCCAGGCCCGCCACCGCCCCGGCATCCAGGGCGCCCTGGGAGTTGGCCGTCCCGAAAAGGGGCAGGATGCCCGCCCCCGGCCGGCCGACGTTGCCGGTGACCAGGGCCAGGGCAACCAGGGCCGCCACCGCCGCCCGCCCCTGGCGGACGATGCCGCCCCCAAACATGATGAGGGCGGGCCGATTCTGGGCAAAGAGCCGGGCAACCCGGACAAGCTCGTCCCGGCCGACCCCGGTTATCCGGCTCACCCGGTCTAAATCCAGGTTGCCAATGGCGGCCTCGAACTCGTCGAAGCCGACCGTCTCCCGGCTTATAAACTCGGGGTCGGCCAACCCCTCCTCCAGGATCACCTTGACCAGACCGGCGATAAGCCAGGCGTCCGTCCCCGGCCGGACCTTAAGCCAGGCGTCGGCGAAGCGGTTAAGGTGGGTGGGTCGGGGGTTAATCAAGATCAACCTGGCCCGTTCCCGCTCGGGCAGAAGGGCCCGGCCCGGCAGGTAGTTAAAGTAGTCGGAGGCGGGCGGCAGGGTTATGGCCGGCATCCGGGTATACTGGACGATTTTCATCCCCACCACCGGCACCGTCTCCCACGGGTCGGCCCCCACCACCAGGTAGGCCCGGGCCTTCTCGATGTCGGCGATGGCGGCGGTGGGGCCCACCTTGCCGAAGGCGGTGTGGAGGGGCTCCAGGGCCGACCAGTCGGGAAGGTCCCAGCCAAGGTTCGGGGTGCCGACCCCCTCCCGGGCGACCTTCTGCAGGGCGTAAAGCTCCTCATTGGTGAGCCGGGAGGAGGCGAAGACGGCCACCTGCTCCGGCGGGGTGTTTTTCAGGGCTTCGGCGGCGGCCCCCAGGGCTTCGGCCCAGGTTGCCGGGGTGAGGGTCCCGTTCTTGCGGACCATCGGCGTCTGGAGCCGGAGGGGGTTGTGGACGAAGTCCGAAACCCCAAACCTTCCCCGCACACAGTACTGCCCCCGGTTGGCCGGGGCCTCATAATCCGGCCCCACCCGGAGGACCCGGCCCCGCCGCACCTCCAGGATAAACTGACAGCCCACCGGGCAGTAGTTGCAGACCGTCCGGACCAGGTGTTCGGCCGGGCCGGAGTGCCGACTCTGCCGCTCCTCCAGGGCCCCCACCGGGCAGACGTCCACACAGGCCCCGCACATGATGCAGCCGGCGTCCACCATCGGCTGGCCGTCGGCCGTATCGACGATGGTGGTGGCCCCCCGGTTGGTCACCGCCCAGACGCCGATGCCCCGGACCTCGTCGCACACCCGGACGCACCGGGCGCAGACGATGCACAGGTTAAAGTCGGTGGCGATGAGCGGGTCCCGGCCGAGGGGAATCCCCCGGTACTTAAAGGGAAAGCGGACCTCCGAGATTTCGACGTAATCGCAGACGGACTGAAGTTCACACCGGTAATTGGCCGGGCAGGTGACGCACCGGAAGTCCACGTGGGGCGACCGCAGGCAGGGCTCCCCGGTGTAGCACTGGTCCTCCTTGTGGCAGGTAAGACAGCCCAGGGGGTGCTCGGTGAGGAGGACCTCGATGATTTCCCGACGGATCTCCTGGACGGCCTCGGTGCCGGTCCGCACCACCATCCCGTCGGCCACCGGCAGAAGGCAGGAGGCCGGGTAGCCCCGCTGGCGTTCGACCTCGACGACGCACATCCGGCAGGCCCCCCAGGGCCGCAAAGCCGGGTGCCAGCAGAGGGTGGGGATGTAGATTCCGGCCTGCTGGGCCGCCTGGAGCACCGTCATCCCCGGCCGGGCGGTAACTTCCACCCCGTCGATGGTGAGCTTGACCTGCCGTTCTTCCATGCGTAAGGCTCCTTCAGACGGCGGTGGCTACCGGGCTCAGCTCGCACACCCCCTGGGGGCAGCGCCGCTCCCGGATGTGAACCTCATACTCGTGGCGGAAATGGGTGATGGTGTCCACCACGGGCACGTGGGCCACCTGCCCGTGGCCGCACAGGGAACCGAACTGGACGGCCGGGGCGATGTCCAGCATGAAGTCCAGGTCCTCGGGCCGGCCCTCCCCCCGGCAGATGCGGTAGAGGGTATTGTAATAGGCCCGGGTCCCCATCTGGCAGGGGAAACACTTGCCGCACGATTCGTCCCGCAGAAACTCCATAAGCTGGAGCACCAGGTTCGGGATGCACGTCTGCTGGCCGAGCATCACCAGGCCCCCGGAGCCGATGGTGGTCCCGGCATCCCGAAGCTCATCCAGGCCCAGGGGAAGGGTGGCCACGAAATCGGCCGGCAGGATGTTGGAGGCCGGGCCGCCCATCTGGACGGCCTTAAGGTCGGCCGGGTCGGCCTGGGCCAGGTCGTAGATGACCGTTTTCAGGGGGATTCCGAAGGGCAGTTCGAAGCCGCCGGGGCGGCGGACGGCCCCGCTCACGGTGATGGTGCGGACCCCCTTGCTCCGCTCGGTGCCGAGGCCGGCGTACCACTCCCAGCCCCGGGCGATGATCTGGGGGACGTTGGCCAGGGTCTCGACGTTGTTCACCACGGTAGGTTTATAAAACAGGCCGTTGGTAGCCGGGAAAGGCGGCCGGCTCCGGGGCATCGCCCGGTCGCCCTCGAGGGAGGAGATGAGGCCCATCTCCTCCCCACACAGGTAAGAGCCGGCCCCATCCCGGATGATGAGCTCGAAGCTGAAGCCGGACCCGAGGATCTTGTCCCCCAGGAGGCCCCGGGCCCTGAGCTTTTCCACAGCCGTCCGGACCCGGCTACTGGCCAGGGGGTACTCATCCCGGATGTAGATAAAGCCCCGGCTGGCGCCGTTGGCGTAGGCGGCGATGGTTATTCCCTCGATGAGCTGGAAGGGGTCCCCCTCCATTATGAGCCGGTCCTTCCAGGTGCCGGGGTTGCCCTCGTCGGCGTTGCAGATGATATACTTTTCGTCCCCCCGGGCCCGCAGGCAGAACTCCCATTTTAAGCCCGTCGGGAAGGCCGCCCCCCCACAACCCCGCAGGCCCGACTTCTTCACCGCCTCGACGACCTCGGCCGGCGTCATGGTAAGGGCCCGGGCCAGCCCCTCGTAGCCCCCGCTGGCCAGGTAGTCGTCCAGGTCCTCCGGGTCGATAATGCCCACGTTCCGCTGGGTTATCCGGTATTGGAGCTTAAACCAGTCGGTCTTCTCCCGGGGCGGAATCCCCTCGTAGGGGGCGTCGGCGTAGACGTAAAGGGCCTTGTCTACCCGGGGATCGCCCCGGCCGACAACATCTTCGACGAGCCGGGCGGCCTCGGCCGGCGTCAGGGGCCCGTAGGCGACCCGGGGCCGGCCGGGGAGCTGGATGTCCACCATCGGCTCGGCCCAGCAGAGGCCGACGCACCCGGTCTTCTCCACCGAGGCGTCTACGTGAAGCCCTTTCAGGGCGTCGATAACGGCCGCCTTCACCTTCCGGGCGCCGGCAAAGATGCCGCAGGAGCCGGCGCTTATGATTACCCGGGGCCGGTCGGGATTAACCTTGCGCTCCCAGCGGCTTCGGGCTTCGGCAACCAGGACTTCCAGGCTCACAGGTCGACCTCCTCCCGGGGCGGGGTGGGCATGCCGTCGCCACAGGGCAGGCCCTCAACCCCCTCGACGCGCCCTTCCAGGATGGCCTCCACCTGGTCGGGGGTTACCCGGACAAAGGTAAGGGTATCGACTTGGAGGATGGGGGCGTAGGCGCAGGTGTTGTAGCAGGGCAGGGGCACCAGGGTGTATCTGCCGTCGGAGGTCGTCCCGTGCCAGCCGATGCCCAGCCGCTCCCGGAGCCGGCGCAGGATGGCCGGGGTTCCCAGGGCCTGGCAGACGGTGCCCGAGCAGACCCGAATTATCTTCTCCCCGACCGGGTGGGGGAACAAGAACTCGTAAAAATGGAGAATGCCGTCCAGGGTATTTTCCGAGACCCCCAGCTCCTCGGCCACCACCCGCAAAGATTCCGGGGGCACGTAGCCGTAGGCCTGCTGGATAACCTTGAGGGCGTCCACCGTCATCGTCCGGTCGCCGCGGAACGGCGCCAGGAGCCGGCGCACCCTCTCCTCCAGGTCGGCGGGCGCCGCCCGCCGGGGCGGTTGGCTTTCCCTCATGGAAGGCTCCCCCTGCCGGCCGAGTTACTGTTTAAGGGGTATTTCCCGGTTGATGATGGCCCGGGCGGCCTGCTCGGCCTCCCGCCGAACGCCCCGGCCGATGCCGAAGTAAACGAAGCCCAGGCCGAACATCGCCTTGGGCTCGTAGATGTTGCGGCCGTCGACGACGACCGGGTGCCGCATCAGCTCCTTGACCCGGACCAGGTCGAGCTGTTTAAACTCGTTCCACTCGGTGGCCACCACCAGGGCGTCGGCCCCCCGGGCAACTTCGTAACTGTTTTCACAATATTCTACAAGGTCGCCCAGGACCTTGCGAGCCGAATTGACGGCCACGGGGTCGTAAGCCCGGACCCGGGCCCCCTCGCTCAGCAACAGGTGGATGACGTCGATGGCCGGGGCGGCCCGAACGTCGTCGGTGTTGGGCTTAAAGCTCAAGCCCAGGACGCCCACCACCAGGCCGTCCAGGGAGCCGAAAACCTCCCGGAGCCGCTGGATGACGACGCGGCGCTGGTCCCGGTTGATCTCCATCACCGTCCGGAGAAGCTGGGGGTGGCAGCCGTGGATGGCGGCCATGTGGGCCAGGGCCTCCACGTCCTTGGGGAAGCAACTTCCGCCGAAGCCAAGGCCGGCCTCAAGGAAGGCCGGCCCGATCCGCTTATCCATTCCCATTCCCCGGGCCACCATCTTCACGTCGGCGCCCACCTGGTCGCAGATGGCGGCGATCTCGTTGATGAAGCTTATGCGGGTGGCCAGGAAGGCATTCGAGGCATATTTGATCATTTCGGCGGTGCGGGTGTCGGTGATGATCACCGGGGCGTTTAAGGGCGCATGAAGCTCCTTGACCTTCTCGGCGGCCTCGGGGTTGCCGGCCCCCAGGACGACCCGGTCCGGATTCATAAAGTCCTGGATGGCGCTACCCTCCCGCAGAAACTCCGGGTTTGAAACCACGTCGAACTTGGCCTTGGGGTTTACCCGCTCGATGATGGAGGCGATGAGGTCGCCGGTGCCGATGGGAACGGTTGACTTGTTGACGATAATGGTGTAGCCGGTCAGGTGGGGGGCGAGGCTTTCGGCCGCCGCCCGGACGTACTTGGTATCGGCCTCCCCCTCCCAACCGGGCGGGGTTCCGACGGCCAGGAAGACAAAATCGGCCCCGGGAACGGCCTCCTCGTAGCGGGTTGTGAAGGCGAGGCGGCCGGCCTTAAGGTTGCGCCGGAGCAGTTCCTCGAGGCCGGGCTCGTAGATGGGGGGAACGCCGGCCCGCAGGGACTCGATTTTCGCCCCGTCAATGTCCAGGCCGATAACGTGGTTTCCCAGGTCGGCAAAGCAGGTGGCCGTGGTAAGCCCGACGTAGCCCATGCCGACCACGCAGAGGCGCTTCACGCGGCCCTCCCCAAAGCGGTCATCTCCTGCCAGTATACCCGTTCGGCCGGCCATCCGGCAAGACGAACGGCCCGGCCCCATTTGCGGCTGGGCGGGCAGGTGTGATAAAAATCTAAAGCTAAACCCATGGACCTCCAGGCACTGGCGGACGAAGTCTCCGAGCACCTCGGCTTCCCGGTCACCCCGGCCGACGTCCGCCGGGTCTGGGCGGCCCTCGCCGCCGACCCCCACTTCTGGTCCTTTGTCCCCCGGGCCCGGCTACCCCTCCGGGCGGCCGGGGAGGTGGTGGCCCGCCTGGAGGCCGCCGACCTGGTGGACCTGGCGGCGGATAAGGTCCGCTTGACCCCGGCGGGCCGGGCCGCCCTCCGGCAGGCGGGTCTCTCCCCCCTACCCGCCCCCGAATGCCCGGCCTGCCGGGGGACGGGGGTGGCCGGGGAAAGGTTTTTGCCGGAGCAGGCCGCCCGCTTTTACCGGATTGCCGCCGCCCGGCCGGCGCCCGTCGCCGAGTACGACCAGGTCCAGCTTCTGCCGGAAGACGTCTGGCGGCGGGTCGCCTTCATGGCCGGACGGGGGGACCTGGGCGGCCTCGACCTGCTGGTGCTGGGGGACGACGACCTGCTCTCGGTGGCCGCGGCCCTGACGGGCTTGCCCCGCCGGGTTCTGGTCCTGGAAATCGACCGGCGGCTGGTCGATTTTATCAACGGCGTCGCCCGGGAAGAGGGCCTGCCCCTTTCGGCCCGGGTTGCCGACCTGCGGGAGCCGCTGGACCCGGAGCTGGCAGGGGCCTTCGACACCTTCCACACCGACCCCCCGGAGGCCCTCGCCGGCCTTTTGCTCTTCATCGGCCGGGGAATCGCCGCCCTGAAAGGGCCGGGTTCGGCCGGCTATTTCGGCATCACCCACCTCGAGGGGTCGGCGGCCAAATGGCACCGGCTGGAGCGGGCCCTGGTGGTGGACCACCGGGTGGTCATTACCGACCTTCTGCCCGATTTCAGCCGGTACCAGACCTGGGATTACCTTCTGGCCGACCTGCGCCGGCCGCCCTTCGACCGGCTGGCGCGTCCGGCCGGGAGCTGGTATAATTCAAGTTTTGTGCGAATCGAGAAGATTTCGGAACGGGTCCCCTGGGAGGTGGACGGTAGCGACATCTACTTTGACACCGAAGGGCTGGTAGACACCTGACGCTGGGGCAGACCTGATGTGGAATTTGCCGGGGTACTACTGGTTAACGTCTGGGGCGGCCGAAGGGACGACCGCCCTAAACGCGTTTGATAACGCCCTGCTGGCGGCCGGAATCGGCGACCTGAACCTGGTCAAGGTGAGCAGCGTCCTGCCGCGGGGTGCCCGGCCCCTCGGCGGGCTGCCCGAAGTTCCCCCGGGCACGCTGATGCCGGCGGTCTACACCGCCGCCGTCTCCGACCGGCCGGGGGAGGTCATCTCGGCCTGCGTCGGGATCGGCTTTGGGCGCAACGCCCACGGGATGATCTTCGAGCATTCCGGGCCGGGGGAGCCGGCCGAGGCGGAGGCGGTGGTTCGGCAGATGCTGGCGGAAGCCTTTGCCCGGCGGGGAATCGAGCTTGAGCGGGTGGAGATTTGCATCTCCTGCCATCGGGTCGCGCGGCTGGGGTGCGCCCTGGCCGCAGTAATCTTATGGGGAGGTGACAGATGAGGAGCGTCGGCTCGCACCTGATTTTCGAGCTCTGGGGCTGCGACGACAGCATCAACTCGCCCGAAATCGTCGAGCAGACCCTGCGGGAACTGACCGAGGTGGCCAAGGCGCGGCTGCTGGGCCTTCATCTGCACCCCTTCTCGCCGCAGGGCGTGACCGGGGTTGCCATCATCTCCGAGTCCCACATCCTGATTCACACCTGGCCCGAGATCGGGTATGCGGCCGTCGACCTGTTCACCTGCGGCGAGCCCGTCGACCCGGACGCGGTCGTCCCGGTGCTGAAGCGGCGGTTCAACCCGACCCACGTGCAGGTGCTCCAGCTCTTTCGGGGCATTGCCGGTGACTGACTCGGCCGGGTGGTTCGGCGAACCACCTATTCGGGGCTTTCAACAGCGCTTTCGCCTTCGGGGGCGGCTGTACGCGGCCTCATCGGCCTACCAGCGGATTGAGGTCGTGGACACGGAAATGCTGGGCCGCGCCCTCGTCCTGGACGGGGCGGTCCAGACCACCGAGCGGGACGAGTTTATCTACCACGAGATGCTCGCCCTTGTCCCCCTCAGGGCCCACCCGAACCCGGCCCGGGTCCTGATTATCGGCGGGGGCGACGGCGGCACCCTGCGCCGGGCCCTCGCCGACCCCAGGGTCCGGTCGGCAACCCTGGTCGAAATCGACCCTCAGGTGGTGGAGGTCTGCCGGCGCTACCTGTCGGAGATTGCCGGCGGGGCCTTCGACGACCCCCGAACCCGGCTGGTACTGGCCGACGGCGTCCGGTTCGTGGCCGAGACGACCGAAACCTACGACGTCATCATCGTCGACTCCACCGACCCGGTGGGGCCCGCCGCCGGCCTCTTTACGGCCGAATTTTTCCGGGCGGCCCGGTCCCGGCTGAGCTCCCCGGGGATATTCGCCACCCAGAGCGGGTCGCCCATCCTGATGACCCCGGAGTTCGTGGGGGCCTACCGCAACCTCGGGCAGGTCTTCCGGCTGGTCAGGCCCTACTTCGCACCGATTCCTGCCTACCCCGGGGTCTGGTGGAGCTTCCTGGCCGCCTCCGACGACCTGGACCCGGCCGTGCCCCTGGCCGGCCCGGTCCCTAATACCGGCTATTACACCCCCGAAGTCCACCGGGCGGCCTTTGCCCTGCCGCCTTTCCTTAAGAGCGTTCTGAGCGGAGGCCACGCCGATGCCTTTGCCGGTTACGCCGCCGTTTCTGGGTAGTCGAGCCCTGGACCGGCCCAGGCTGGTCCTGCTGGGGGTTCCCCTCGACCGGACCCAGTATTCCCGGCTGGGTACGGGCCAGGCCCCGGCCCGAATCCGGCTGGTATCCGAAAGCCTGGAAACCTACAGCCCGGAGCTTCACCGGGACCTTTCGGAGGTAGCCTTCACCGACGGGGGTGATGTGGAGGTGGCCGGCCTCAAGCCCGAGGCGGCGGTGGGGCGGGTGGCCGAGGCCGCGGCCGGGGTGATTCAGGCCGGGGCCATCCCCATCCTGCTGGGGGGCGAGCATACCCTCAGCCTGGGCGGGGTGCGGGCCGCCCACCGACACCACCCAAACTTGGTGGTCATTCAGCTCGACGCCCACCTGGACCTGGCCCCCAGCGACCGGGGAATGACCCTCACCCACGCCACCGTCTTCCGGCGGATTTCTGAGGAGCTGGGGTCCGACCGGCTGGTCCAGCTCGGCATCAGGTCGGGCACCCGGGACGAATTCGTGGCCGCCGGCCGGTCCCGCTACTGGTCGGCCGAGGTGAGACTCCCCACCGCCCTGCGCCGGGAACTGGTAAACCTGCCCATCTATCTTTCGGTGGATATCGACGTCCTGGACCCGGCCATCGCCCCCGGGACCGGCTCGCCCGAGCCGCCCGGGGCCAGCTTCCGGGAGGTCATCGACTTTATCTACAGCCTGCGGGGCTTCCGGCTGGTCGGGGCCGACCTGGTCGAGGTCTCCCCGCCTTACGACCGGGGCGACCTGACCTCCATTGTGGCCGCCAAAATTCTGCGGGAGCTTATCCTCCTCTTCGGCTAAAAAAGCCGGGCGGCGCTGGTTGCGCCGCCCGCCCGGTTTTCGGCTCTGGTCGGCCCTACGCGGCCTGAAGCTTTTCCAGGAACTGCCTCAGCTGTTCGCCCTCGAGGGTCCGGCCGCACTGCAGGCAGGTGTACATGAACTCGTCCCCGAGGCCGTCTTCGCGGATCAGGTCGCCGCGGCAGCGGGGGCAGCTCTTGAGCAGGATTCGCTTAAGGCCCGATGCCGACGTTGCGCCGCGAACCATTACCCGTTCACCTCCCTTTCCCAGCTCAGTTTTGGCGGTTACCGGCCGCCGCATGCTGCCGGGCAACCTCGAGCAACCGGCGGGCGACCTCCTCGACGCCCTGCTGGCGGCAGTCGAGGTAAACCGAATAGATCGCCCGGTCAAGCAGTCGCTGCTGCAGGGGCGACAAAGGCTCGCCCCCCATCCGCCGGCTCAGGAAAGCGGCCAGTCGGTACAGGAAGAAGCGCTGCAGGGGGGTAAGCTCCCGCCCCTGCGCCCGGGCCAGCTCTTCCACCAGGGCCTCGCCCAGCGCCTGGCCGGCCACCATGGGAAACTCCGAGCCGCAAGTTGTCTCGGTTACCATCTGTAACCACCTCGCTTCCACTTTACTTTCAGTTGGCGGCGTCGCCCCAGCACCCCGGCTCAAACCAGCTGCCGCAGGGCAACCGCTCGGCGGTGGCCTCCAGGAGGGCCTGCCGGGCATCCGCATCCAGCAGGCCGGGCAACTTCGGGCCCAGGGCCCGGACCACCTCGGCCACCGCCACCGTATGCCGGATATACCAGGTGGCGACCCCCACCAGCAGGTGCTGGCGGGTGCTGGTCCCAACCACCCGGCCGTCGGCCTCCACCTGGCCGGCAACCAGCTCCTGACCGTCGGCGATAACCAGCAGCCAGCGGCAGTCGCCCGCCTCGCCCAGCCGGTAGCGGTAGACCCGGCCGGAACAGTGGTCGCAGGGGGCCCGGCAGCCGGACATGCAGACCAGGGTCACGGCCACCCCCCGCTCCCGGGCCGCCTTCAGGGCCGGGGCAAGGGGTTCCAGTTCCTGGCCCCAGCCGCTTACCAGAAGCTGCCGCCGGGCCGTCTCGATGAGGCGGGCGGCCTGGGCCACCAGGTTGGCGTAGCCGCTAAAGTTGTAAACGTACGGGGGCGCCTCGGCCGGGGCAACCCGGCCCAGGGCCCGGGCCGCCTCGCCGAGGCGGGCCCGGAAAGATTTTTCCACCCGGGCCAGAAATTCCCGGTGGTCCAGCGCCCGGTAGCGGCGGCCCGATTCGGTTTGAACGACCACCACCGCCCCACGCTCTTCCAGGCGGCGCAGGACCGAGTAGATATTGGCCCGGGGAATCCCCGAAGCCTTGGCCAGCTGGTAGCCGGTCAGGGGGCCCTGCCGCAGAAGGGTAACGTAGGCCCTGGCCTCATACCCGCCAAAGCCCAGCTCCTCCAGCAGGGCCACCGGGTCCGACCCTTCCAAGCCACCCTCCAAGATAGTAGTTATAGCCACAACTACTATCTGCTGTTAGTATATGACCGACCGGTCCGTTTGTCAATTGGGGGGAGGTCAAGAACCGGATTTGCGGGGGCGGCCCGGGTCGGCTATAATCTGGTGGCTGCCGCTGCAATCCAGCCGAGCAAGGAGTGAGTCGTGGCCGGACAACTTGAAGGCAAAGTCGCCATCGTTACCGGGGCAAGCCGGGGCATCGGCCGGGCCATCGCCGTGCTTTTCGCCCGGGAGGGGGCCCGGGTCGCCGTGGCCGCCCGCACCGAGCAGGAGCGGGACGAGCGTCTTCCGGGCACCATCTACGATGTGGTTCGGGAAATCGAGGCCTTCGGGGGCAAGGCCATCGCCGTCCGCACCGACGTCTCCAAAGAAGAGGATGTGCGCAACCTGGTGGAGCGGACCCGGGAGGCCTTCGGGCCCATCGATATCTTGGTCAACAATGCCGCCGTCAACTGGTACATCCCCGTAAAAGACTACCCCCTGCACCGCTGGTTCACCCTGATAAACGTCAACCTCCACGGTCCCTTTATGCTCATTCAGGCGGTGCTGCCCGATATGCTGGGGCGGCGCAGCGGCAACATTATCAACATAAGCTCCCGGGCCGCCATCGGCCCCGGTCCGGGCCCCTACACCAGCCCCGGCCGGGGCGGCACCCCCTACGGGGTGAGCAAGGCCGCCCTGGAACGCCTTACCCAGGGGCTGGCCCAGGAGCTCTTTGAGTACAACATCGCCGTCAACGCCCTCTCCCCCTCCCAGGTCGTGCCCACCCCCGGCGTCCTCTTCCACCGGCTGTTGGAGTCCCCCGACGATCCCCGGGGGGAGCCGGTGGAATACATGGCCCGGGCCGCCCTCATCCTGGCCACCCAGACGGCCCAGACGATGACGGGCCGGATCGCCTACAGCCAGGAGATCCTGCGGGAGTTCGGCCTCCTCTAACCCAGGCCCCAGAACCAGACCGAACCGTCGGCCAGGCCGCAGGCCAGTAGACGGCCGTCGGGGGAGAAGGCCGCGGCCTGGACCCGCTCGGGGTGGTCCCCGAGGACGTGGGCCAGGGTCCGGTCGGCCAGCCGCCAGAGCCGGACCGTCCGGTCCTTAGAGGCCGAGGCGAGGAGGCTGCCGTCGGGGGAGACGGCGAGGGCCTGGACGCTTTCCCGGTGGCCTTTAAGGACGGCCACCAGGGCCAGGTCGGGGACCCGCCACAGTTTTACCAGACCGTCGGCCCCGGCGCTGGCCAGAAGGTCGCTTCCCGGGACAAATTTCACCGCCATCACCCACTGGTGGGCCCGGACGGTGCCCACCCCTTCGCCCTCCACCGGCCGCCAGAGGCGGAGGGTACCGTCCATACTGCCGGTGGCCAGGAGGGCTCCGTCGGGGGAGAAGGCTATGGCCAGGACGGCGTCGGCGTGGCCCCGCAGGCGGCGGAGCAGGCTGCCCTCGGCCACGGCCCAGAGCCGGACGGCCTTATCGAAACCGGCCGAGGCGAGGAAGAGGCCGTCCGGGGAAAACGCCAGGTTATACACGCCCTCCTCGTGGCCCAGGAGCATTCCCACCCGCCTGCCGGTGGCCAGGGACCAGAGGCGAATGGTCCGGTCCCAGGAACCGGAGGCGATAAGCTCCCCGTTGGGGGAAAAGGCCACCGTGTTTACGCCGGCCGAGTGGCCCTGAAGCAGCAGCCGGACGGACCCGGCCTGCAGGTCGAAGACGGCGACGGTCTTGTCGGCCGAGGCCGAGGCCAGCAGGGTGCCGTCGGGGCTGAAGGCCAGGCCGGCCACCGCCCCGATGTGGGGCGAAATCGCCTCCCCGGGCCTGGGATTGAGCACGCCCGGACCGGTCGCCGGCCGGGGCCCCTCGGCCGGGGCCGGCGCAACCCGCACCCCCTCCCCACCCCTCCGGGCGTCCAGAAGGGCCAGAAACCCGGCCACCGTCTGGGGCCGCTCCCCGGGGTTGAGGGCCAGGGCCCCCTCGACGGCCAGCCGCAGGTGGGGCGGAACCCAGGCCGGAAGGGACGGCAGGGCGTCGCCCAGGAGCCGGTCGGTGGCCGGCGGGGGCGGGTTGCCGGTGAGGGCGTGGTAGAGGGTTGCCCCCAGGCCGTAGATGTCCGTCGGGGGCCCGACCCGGGCCTGGGAGGCGTACTGCTCCGGGGCGGCGTAGCCGGGGGTTACCACCCGGGTGTAGCTGGCCGTGACCCCCTGAACAAAGGCCCGGGCCGACCCGAAGTCAATGAGCACCACCCGGCCGTCGGCGGTAAGAAAAATATTCTCCGGCTTTACGTCCCGGTGGAGCAGTCCGGCGGCGTGGACGACCCCCAGGGCGGCCGCCACCTTCCGGGCGATATCTTCGGCCTCGTCGACGGGGAGCCGGCCCTGGCGGAGGATGCGCCGGGCCAGGGTTTCGCCCGCCAGGTACTCCATGGCCAGGTAAGCGGTATCGTTTTCTTCGAAGACGTCGATGACCCGGACGATGCCCGGGTGGCTGAACTGGGCCAGGGTCCGGGCCTCCTCGAGAAACTTTTCCCGGGCCTCGGCCAGGCCTTCCCGGCCAGTGGCGGCCGGGGGCACAACGGCGCCGTCTTCCCGCCGGGTCGACCCTTCCGGGAAGAGCTCCTTGATGGCCACCCGCATCAGCAGCCGGTTGTGGACGGCCCGGTAGGTTATGCCGAAGCCGCCCCGGCCGAGGACCCTTTCGATGGTGTAGCGGCCGTCGTGGAGGGAGTGGCCGCCGGGGAGGGCCTGAAAGTTGCCCCCAACGTAGGCGCCGCAGGCGGGGCAGGCCGCGGCCTTATCAGGCAGCGGGTTAAAGCAAAACGGGCACTCCACCCTCGCCTTTAATTATATCGGCCGACCGGCCTGGCCGGGGGAGGCCCCTTTAGAGGTTGCGCAGGCGGGGGTCGAGCAGGTCCCGGACCCCGTCCCCGAGGAGGTTAAGGGCCAGCACCGCCAGGGTCAGGGCCAGGCCCGGAAAGAGCATCATCCAGGGGGCGTCCCGCAGGTAGCCCCGGGCCTCGGCCAGCATGTTGCCCCAGCTCGGAATATACGGGGGCGTCCCGGCCCCCAGGAAGGAAAGGGAGGCCTCCCCCAGCACCGCCGAGGCGAAGATAAACGTCCCCTGGACGATGATGGGCGAAAGGCAGTTGGGCAGGATGTGGACGGCCACGATCCGCAGGTTCGAAACCCCAAGGGCCACCGCCGCCTCCACAAACTGCATCTCCCGCAGGGTGAGCACCACACTCCTCACCAGCCTGGCAAGCCTGGGGGTATCCACCACCGTGAGGGCCAGGACCACGTTGTACTTGCTGGGTCCGAGGGCGGCCATCAGGCCGATGGCTAAGACGATGCCGGGGAAGGCCATCATGCTGTCCATAATGCGCATGATAACCGTATCCAGCCGCCGGAAATAGCCGGCCGTAAGGCCGATGATGGTCCCGGCGACGACGGTGCAGAGGGCCACCAGGAAGCCGACCTCCAGGGAAAGGCGGGCCCCCCAAACGGCCCGGCTGAAGACGTCCCGGCCGAAGTTGTCGGTGCCGAAGGGGTGGGGGCCACCGGGCGGCTGCAGGCGGCCGGCGGGGTTGAGGGCCTGGGGGTCGTGGGGGGCGATAATGGGGGCGGCCAGGGCGATGAGGACCAGAATAAGGAGCAGGCTCCCGCCGATGGGCACCCCCTTGTAGCGGGCGGCGATGCGCTTAAGCTGCCGGGTAAAGGCCGGCCGGGGCCGGATGACCCCGGCCGGGGCGGCGATGACGGGCGGGGGGCTACTCACGGTGGCGGATCCTGGGGTCGAGGTAGGCGTAGATCAGGTCCACGACCAGGTTTATGATAACGTAAACGGCGGCGATGATGAGGACGATCCCCTGAACCAGGGGGTAATCCCGGCGGGTTACGGCCTGCACCAGGAGCCGGCCCACCCCGGGTATGTTGAAAACCTGCTCGGTGATCACGGCGCCCCCCAGCAGGATGGCAAAGCTCAGGCCGATGACGGTTATGACCGGAATCATCGCGTTCCGGAGGGCATGCCGAAGCACCACCGCCAGCTCCGAGAGGCCCTTGGCCCGGGCCGTCCGAATGTAATCCTGGGAAAGCACCTCCAGCATCATCGAGCGGGTTATCCGGGCCAGCAGGGCCGACTGGGCAAAGCCGAGGGTAAAGGCCGGCATCAGCAGGTACCGGATATTCTCCCAGATGCCGGCCGAGAGGGGCTGATAGCCGGCCACCGGCAGCCAGTTAAGGGTTACTCCAAAGATAAAGATTAGATTAAGGCCGACCCAGAAGGTCGGCATCGAGACCCCGGCGATGGCGACCAGCATCGCCGCGATGTCAAACCAGGAGCCCCTCAGCTTGGCCGCCACAATCCCGGCCGGCAGGCCGATGCCGACGGCGAAGGCCATGGCCAGCAGGGTGAGCATCACCGTCGGCTCAATGCGCTCGACGAAGGCCAGGGTAACCGGCTTGTTTAAAAAGATTGAGGTCCCCAGGTCCCCCCGCAAGAGCCGCAGGTACCAGTTGGCCAGCTGGACGTGGGCGGGCTGGTCCAGGCCGAGGCGGGCCCGGAGCTCGGCCTTCTGCTGTTCGGTGGCCTCGGGCCCGAGGATCACCCCGACGGGGTCCCCCGGCGTCAGGTAAAGGAGCAAAAATACGGTGGTCGAGACCACCAGCATCACCGGCACGGTCAGAATCAGCCGCCGGATGGTATACGCCAGCACCCGTCGTCAGCCCCGGCTACGGTCTTAAGGGTCCCCGTCAGGCGACGAACCCGCAGTTCCAGAAGAACCAGTCGGTCGGGTTCTGGTAGCCGACGACCTCCTTCCGGATGGCCCGCAGGGTGAAGGCCTCCCCGCACTTGATCCAGGGCACATCTTCCCACTGGACCTGCTGGAGCTCCCGAACGAGCTGTTTTTGCTTTTCTAAGTCGGTCTCGGCCATCATCCGGGAGACGATCTCGTCTTTTTTCGGATTGGTCCACCAGCCGGGCCAGGTCCCGTCCAGGTAAACCTGCCGGATGGGGTGGACGTAGGTGGGATGACCGGTGATGAAAACATCGTACTCGTTGGGGTCGCTCCGGCGCCGGACCAGGGTGGCCCAGTCCATCACCTGCAGGTCGACTTTGAAGCCCACCTTCTCCAGCTGGTCTTTGAAAGATAAGGCCAT
>DAOTYJ010000045.1:0-2456 GCA_034434875.1 Dehalococcoidia bacterium
ACCAGTATCTAACTTTCAATCCCCTTTTCATCGGGTCAAAGGATGCAACTTCCGTTGAGGGAGGTAGAGTGGTAAGAATGTTTACTACTTTCAATCCCCTTTTCATCGGGTCAAAGGATGCAACCGCCGTAGTAACTCTTTGCAACCCACTCTGAATGTCTTTCAATCCCCTTTTCATCGGGTCAAAGGATGCAACCCGCGTGGCGCGTCATCGATGCCGCCCGGCAGCAGGGCTTTCAATCCCCTTTTCATCGGGTCAAAGGATGCAACTGCGGATAGTGGTCCGGGGCGAGGAACATCTCGTCCCTTTCAATCCCCTTTTCATCGGGTCAAAGGATGCAACTATGCAGCCACAATTGGGGCCTTTGGCGCCGTAACATCCTTTCAATCCCCTTTTCATCGGGTCAAAGGATGCAACTCCACGCTGCCCTACGTGCGGCCTGTGCCACACATGCCTTTCAATCCCCTTTTCATCGGGTCAAAGGATGCAACCTGTTGCACCATCCGCTGTTGTCACTGCCTCTGCGACTTTCAATCCCCTTTTCATCGGGTCAAAGGATGCAACTTCCCACCCCGCCCCGCATCAGCATCGTTGATGCGGCCCTTTCAATCCCCTTTTCATCGGGTCAAAGGATGCAACCATAGTTTACTCCTACATGTAACTATCGCCAAAGAGACTTTCAATCCCCTTTTCATCGGGTCAAAGGATGCAACACGGCGGCCAGCACGGCATGCTGCTGGTCGCCCCGGGGCTTTCAATCCCCTTTTCATCGGGTCAAAGGATGCAACTGGAAACCGTAAGGAAAGGAGGGATGGAGATGCCTCTTTCAATCCCCTTTTCATCGGGTCAAAGGATGCAACCATGTCGGAGCGGGTGATCGTCACCCGCCACCCGGCTTTCAATCCCCTTTTCATCGGGTCAAAGGATGCAACAGGGCCTGCCCTGGGCATGCCCCGAAAATTTATGCTCTTTCAATCCCCTTTTCATCGGGTCAAAGGATGCAACCGTCTAACCTTACCCCCTGCGCTCCGTAGAACAATAGATCCTTTCAATCCCCTTTTCATCGGGTCAAAGGATGCAACAGGGATGGAGATGCCCTGGGGCGAGGAAGAGGAAAGACTTTCAATCCCCTTTTCATCGGGTCAAAGGATGCAACGGAGTGACTATTTCCGCCCCGCCCCGCCAGCTTAGCCTTTCAATCCCCTTTTCATCGGGTCAAAGGATGCAACAGGGCGGTCTCCTACAGGGGGCGCGTCTACGTCATCCCCTTTCAATCCCCTTTTCATCGGGTCAAAGGATGCAACGGCGGGTGCTAGTACAAGGCCAGCTAGAGCTGTGTCTCTTTCAATCCCCTTTTCATCGGGTCAAAGGATGCAACCTGGGGATCCCCGCCCCGCCAGCTAAGCTGGCGGGGCTTTCAATCCCCTTTTCATCGGGTCAAAGGATGCAACTTACAAGATGTTGCCATGGTAACTACATTGCTGTACTTTCAATCCCCTTTTCATCGGGTCAAAGGATGCAACTTGCCAGGCTTGGGTTGGGTTGCCGATGGGGGGTGGGGGGAGCTTTCAATCCCCTTTTCATCGGGTCAAAGGATGCAACATACGGCGATTCCTCTGTACCATCACCCACGACGATCTTTCAATCCCCTTTTCATCGGGTCAAAGGATGCAACCGGGGCAGGGATAAGTTGGCAGGGGGCGGGGATGGGCTTTCAATCCCCTTTTCATCGGGTCAAAGGATGCAACGAAACCTGCGTTGTGGGCGATGAGTGTTACTGTGTCTGTTCTTTCAATCCCCTTTTCATCGGGTCAAAGGATGCAACCTCTAATGAAGCTGATGGAAGACCAATACTTGAGTATCTTTCAATCCCCTTTTCATCGGGTCAAAGGATGCAACTAGTCATGCTACTGCGAGCACTAGACATTATGCCATACCTTTCAATCCCCTTTTCATCGGGTCAAAGGATGCAACAGCATGCGGACAGGGCCTTTGCTTTGTTGAAGTTGACTTTCAATCCCCTTTTCATCGGGTCAAAGGATGCAACAAGATATCGCTTCTTCATACAGTGATGAAAATGTCTTCTTTCAATCCCCTTTTCATCGGGTCAAAGGATGCAACCTCGAGTAGAGATAAAGCAGGGGTTGAAAGAACTAGACTTTCAATCCCCTTTTCATCGGGTCAAAGGATGCAACTCTAAAGAGGGTTACTACAGGCTTTCGATGCTTCCCTTTCAATCCCCTTTTCATCGGGTCAAAGGATGCAACGTGGCCCCGGTGGTGGCGGGAGCCCCCGGAGCCCCCTTTCAATCCCCTTTTCATCGGGTCAAAGGATGCAACCGACCATACGGGACCGAGATAGCTTGCGCCGCAACGGATCCAGGGATGTCCCAGCGGTGTAACCACGGCCTTGGCCCGAAGATCCTCCGGTTGCACGAAAACGCACTCGATCTTCG
>DAOTYJ010000046.1:0-1607 GCA_034434875.1 Dehalococcoidia bacterium
GGTCAGATATACATCAATGAGACAAATAATTTAACAATTACAACTGTTGGAGTTACAGATGGTGTCTCAGTAACCAACGGTGGACCAATCTGGCTCAATACAAATGGTGGAGCATTAACACTTCTAAATGCTAACCAGGATATAGTATCCAATGGTGGTCCAATAATGATTTTTGCAGGAGCAGTTACCCAGAACAATGGAGCAGATATAATTTCTTCAGGTGGCAACATAGATATGACAGTTGTTTCACTTACCCAGAATCCAGACAGCAAAATAGATGCAGGAACAGGAAATGTCACAATAACTGCTACCGGAAACATCCTTCTTGATGAGATTAACGGGTATACAGTAAGTATAACAACAGGTGGAAGTATAGAAGAGCAAACTATTGATACTGAAATAGATATAACTGGAACAAACTTAATACTTTCTGCTGCAACAGGTATAGGTTCAAATACTATCCTTGAAACAGAGGTCTCTAATCTTAATGCATATAACTCTACATCAGGAAACATCAATATAGATAATGCAGGAGACCTTACAATTGATAATTTTGCAGGAATAACACCGATTAAAAGACCGCCTTATCATGGTTTCGATTTTGCTCGTTGGGGTGTCTATAACAACAATGGCAGTGTGTTTATAGATGTTGATGGTTCAATAAATATACCCGGGACAAATGGACATGGTGTCTATGCAACCGGAGATATAACCTTGATTGCTTCAGTGGACATAAACGCAGGGGCTTCAGGGAATGATATAGCAGCTGCCTGGTCCTGGGGTGGGAATATAACGCTTGATGCCAACGGTGATATCTACCTCGGACAGAATGGTGCAACAGATGTAATTGCTTGGGATGAAATTAACTTATATGCAGAAGGCAGCATTAGGGTTTATAATTCCACTTGGATAATATCAGAGGGTGAAGATGTGACAATTCAAGGGGATGAAGGAGTTGATATTATAGGAAAAATTAGTGCTGACAGGGGTTCCGTTTATATTGAGGGAGATTATATAAAAATAACTCTATCAGAGATAATCAGTGAGGATGGAACTTACTTATGGGAAACAAACGAGGTAAATATTCAGGACAGCATAGTTAATGCATATAATGGAGAAATTGTAATTGAGGCAGATAATAGTGTTAATATCATTACCAGTGAACTCTATGCCGGAAAGTATATCAAGATATATGGTTGGGACGGAGATGTAACTATCAACTCTTCTGAAATAACAGCAGATAATAACTACCTTGATATCTATGCTGAGGAAAATGTAACTATCACAGATACCTCTACTTACTCCTTTGGTAATACAACTATAGGAGCAAGGACGGGAGATGTAATAATTGACCCATCATTGATTGTTTCTGATGCAATTGTAGTAATCTCAGCGGGAAATAATATCACAATCCTTGACTCAGAGGTAATCGCAGGAAACAGTGCGTATCTTACAGCAGGTAATGATATACAGATTGGTTATGTTGAGGCAGAGAATCTTGTAGATATGGAAGCAGGTGGGTCAATATATGACAACAACCAGGGTGATATGAATATCGTAGCAACTGACCTTATAATGCTTGCAGGAGGAGGGATTGGCAGTTATAA
>DAOTYJ010000047.1:0-1587 GCA_034434875.1 Dehalococcoidia bacterium
CACGCTTCCGGCCGAAAGGTTCCGGCCGATGGTCCGGCTGGCCTCAATCAGCAGCGAAAGGTCCGGCTGTTTGGCCGAATCCACCGGGGTGGGGATCGCCGCAATGATAAACTGGGCCCTCCGAAGGGCCTCAGGATGGCACGTGAAAGTCACGTATGGAGCCTCAATCTGCTCCTTGGTGAACTCTCCGTTACGGTCGTAGCCTTGGCTCAGCTCCTTAATCCGGGCCTCGTCAACATCGAACCCTACCGTCGACATAACCCTACCAAAAGCGGTTGCCAAAGCGAGACCCACGTAGCCAAGCCCAACTACTGCAACTTTATTAGGAAAATCTTTCGTCTTTGACATAGCAGATCCTCAATAAGTGAAGCACGGCTAAACTTTTTGTGGAACTTGCTCCTCAAGCTCTACCGATCCAGGACTGTGGATCGTGCCCCGCAACCATTCCCGAACAATTACCACGACTAGGCCGATCATGAAGCCAAGTGTGGCCCCAAGACCCATATTCATTAGAGTTTTCCGGTCAACCGCCCGCTCCGGCGGTGTAGCCTGACCGGCAATAGCAACAACAGCTCCCCTCCCGGTTCGGAATTCGGCCGCCTGCACCAGCCGGTCCAGGGCCTGCACCTCCGCCCGCCGCCGCTCAACCCGGGGCTCCAGGTCGGCCCGCCGGGCCGCAACGGCCTGGGCCAGGTCGTCCAGACTCCTCACCAGGGCCGCCCGGTCGGCCGTAAGGGCCCCGAGCTGCTGGTTGCTCAGGTCAACCCGCTCCGGCACGCTAACCCCAAAGGCCCGCAGCTGCAAAAACAGCGCCGTAAGCTGGTCCTCAAGCCCCACCGCCCCCCCCATCCCCCCGGGCCACCCGGTCCCGCAGGGCCTGGATGTCCCGCTGAACACCCTCCAGCCCGTAATAGGCCCCCTGCATCCCTTTAAGGTCGGCATAGGCCGCCTCCCGCTGGGCCTGCATCACCACCGGGTTGGCCCCCTCCGCCGGCAGGGTCGCCTGGACCAGGGCGGAGGCCGGGGTCTCCGTCCGGCCAATGTACACGTCGTTCACCCGCACAACCAACAGCCGGGCCCAGGCGTTGGCAATGGCCGCCGCCTCCGCCGGGTCCCGGGTCCGCACCACCAGCCGCACCATTCGGGGGTCCCTCGCCGCCGAGGCCTCCACCGCCCGCCGCAGTTCCGCCCGGTCCCCAATGGTCCGCAGTTCCCACCGTACCAGGTCGTAAACCTCGGCGGTCAGGCCGTCGCTCTGGGCCACTTCCATCGCCGTTCGGGCCACCGCCTGGGGGTCCGGCTGGGACTGGCCGCCCGGCGGGATGGCGACCACCACCAGGGCCGTCGCCTCGAACACCCGGGGCTGAAGGAGGGTGAAAACCCCGGCCCCAACCAGGGCCAGGACCGTAACCCCGACGATCAGCTTCCAGGACCTTGCCAGGGCCTGAACCCAGGCCCGCAGGTCGATCTCGTCGGCGTCGGGCGCCGGCAGGCGCGTCTGTTCGCTCATAACGCCCTTACTCCCAATCTTTAAAGGACGCAGTCCGGGCTGCCGGCGGCCGGCCCGGACCGTTGCCACCGTTTAAT